>JAXJRL010000073.1:0-43332 GCA_036310635.1 Muribaculaceae bacterium
CTTGGTGTTGGAAATGTAACCGATGGGGGCGTCGAACCACACGTAGAGCACCTTGCCTTCGGCACCCTCAACGGGCACGGGCACGCCCCAGTCCAGGTCGCGCGACACGGCGCGGGGCTGCAGACCCAGATCGAGCCATGACTTGCACTGGCCATAGACGTTGGTCTTCCACTCCTTGTGGCCTTCCAGAATCCACTCGCGCAGGTAGGGCTCCCACTTGTCCAGGGGCAGATACCAGTGCTTGGTTTCGCGCAGCACGGGCACGTTGCCGGTTATGGCGCTGCGGGGGTTGATGAGGTCGGTGGCGTTGAGCGATGTGCCGCAGGCCTCGCACTGGTCGCCGTAGGCGCGCGGGTTGTGGCAGTGGGGGCACTCGCCGGTCACGTAGCGGTCGGCCAGGAACTGGTTGGCCTCGGCGTCGTAGAGCTGCATGGATGTGCGCTCCACAAACTCGCCCTTGTCATAGAGGTGGCGGAAGAATTCCGACGCTGTCTCGGAGTGGATGTCGGACGAGGTGCGAGAGTAAATGTCGAACGATATGCCCAGTTCTTCAAACGAGTCCTTGATGATCTTGTGGTAGCGGTCCACGATGTCCTGGGGCGTTACGCCTTCGGCCTTGGCCTTGATGGTGATGGGCACACCGTGCTCGTCGCTGCCGCCTATCATGGTCACTTCGCGGCCATTGAGGCGCAGATAGCGCGCATAGATGTCGGCGGGGATGTAAACTCCGGCCAGGTGACCGATGTGCACAGGGCCGTTGGCATAGGGGAGAGCGGTGGTGATGAGGGTCCGTTTGAATTTGTCCATTATCGTGTTGTGATTCTTTGTTATCGGTGGTTACTTGAATGTGAAAGTCAGGGTTGCGGTGGCGCGGTCGGGTGCGGGGCCGGCGTCGGCCGAGCGGGTGAAGTTGCGACTCTTGGCAATGGCTATGCACTGCTGCTGGAGGCGCACGTCCGAGGCTGCGGGAGCGCGGCCGCCGGAGGGGTGGGCCTCGGTCACTTCGCCCTTGCGGTTGATGACCAGGCGGAGGACGATGGAGCCGGTGAGCGATGAACGGATGCGCACCGTGTAGTTGGGCCAGAGCCATCCGCCGCTCACGCGTCCGTGCTGCACGCCCGAGGTGAGCGATTTGGAGTCGGCGGGACCGGCAGAGTCCTCGCGTCCGTTCTTGTTGCCGGCCAGGCCGGTGTCGCCGTTGCGGTTGTTGGCGTTCGATTTGGCGTCGGGCTTGGCGAATGCGTTCTTCACGTTGTTGCGGGTGCGAGCCGCTGTGGAGTTTTCAGCGTCAGGCTTCTTGTTGGCTACGGCTGCGCCCTTGTCTTTTGGCTGTTCCTTCTTGACCTCCTTGGCCTTTGCGGGCTTGGGTGTGGTCACCGTTTTGGCGGGCTCGGCCTTTTTTCCTTCCTGTCGGATGGACGTGCCTGATTCCGGAGCTGCCTTGGCGGGGACATTGCGTGTCTCCTCCATCTTGGCGGCGGCATCGAGCATGTCGGGGGCGTTCTGAGGCAGGGGCACCGGTTCTGGCTCGACAAACTCCTCCACCCGCGCCAACTCAATGTATGGGTCGGGCTCGGGGGGCCAGGGCTTGTCCTTGTTCCAGCTTATGTGGCTCTCAAAGAGCAACAGCACGATGGCTGCGGCAATTATGAGCGTAAGCAGTGCCGATATTTGGCGTGCATGTTTCATGCGGTGAAAGGTGGATTCGGGTTTGAGTGTGATAACGAGGGTGGGGGAGCGAGGTCACTCCTTGGAGCGCGGGGTGGTGGCGAGCACCATTTTCAGGTCGTTGTCGGCGCCGAGGTTTATGACGTCGATGATGAGGCCGTAGGGGGCGGCGGCGTCACCGTAGACGGCAATGCCGCTTTCGGGGTCCTGTGTCTGCACGTCCTTGAGGAAGTTGACCAGAGTTTCCGAGTTGGCAAGCTGCACGGGTTCGGCGTCGTTGTAAGCTCCCCAGATGGTGCTGTCGGGCATCACGTACACGCGGGTCATGGGCTTGAGCTGAGTCTGCTCAGTTGACTGCGGCAGGTTCACCTCGAGGGCGGTGGGGAAGATGAACGTTGACGTCACCATGAAGAAGACCAGCAGCAGGAACACTACGTCGGTCATGGAGGCCATTGAGAATGTGGCCAGTATGTTTTGTTGTCGTTTCAGTGACATGACGGTTCTGTCAGGTGGGTGGTGATGGGAAAATGCGGGCCGTGTGTGGGCCCGTAGGGGGTTATGGGGCTCAGTTGGCGGGCTCGTTGAGCAGGTCCATGAAGTCGAGGGTGACGGCCTCCATGCGGTTCATGGCCTTGTTGAGGCGTGCCACCAGGTAGTTGTAGGCAAACATGGCGATGATGCCCACGATGAGGCCGGCCACGGTGGTTACCAGGGCGGTGTAGATGCCGCCGGCAAAGTCGCCGATCTGAGCCGAGCTGCCGCTCTGTGCTATGGCGTAGAATGACTGCACCATGCCGATGACGGTGCCCAGGAAGCCGATCATGGGGGCTGCGCCGGCAATGGTGGCCATCATGGTCAGGCCCTTGGATAGGCGGGCCACCTCGAGGTTGCCGGTGTTCTCGATGGTTACCAGCACATCGTTCATGGGGCGGCCTATGCGCGATATGCCCTTGGCCACGAGGCGGGCGTAGGGAGTGTCGGTGCTTCGGCACAGGCTCTCGGCGCTCTCTATTTCGCCATCGTGGATGTAGTCCTTGATGCGTTTCATGAATGTGGAGTCGCGGCGCGAGGCGGAGCCGATCACTATGGCTCGCTCAATGAAGATGTAGATGCACACAAGGAGAAGGAAGGCGAGAACCGCCATGATCCATCCGCCGTCAAGGCAGAGTTGCCACAGTGACAGTGAGGGCACGGCTGCAGCGGTGTTTTGAAGCAGAAGCATATTGAAGTGTTGTGATTGATTGTCGGTGTGAAAATGAAATGTGATGAACAGGGAGTGGGAGAGGTTCAGAAGTCGTGGCCCAGGCAGCGGCGGTAGTCCTTGATGGTGCGCTCCAGGCCCAGGTAGAGGGCGTCGCAGATCAGGGCGTGGCCTATCGACACTTCGTCGAGGTAGGGTACGCGCTCGGCGAAGAAGGTGAGGTTTTCCAGGCTGAGGTCGTGGCCGGCATTGACGCCCAGGCCCACGGAATGGGCGGCGCGCGAAGCCTCCACGTAGGGGGCTATGGCGGCTTCGGGGTCGGTGTGGAACATGTCGGCATAGGGCTTGGTGTAGAGCTCCACGCGGTCGGCACCGGTCTTGGCGGCGAGTTTCACGGTCTCCACCACCGGGTCAACGAAGATGGATGTGCGGATGCCGGCGTCGCGCATGCGCTCCACCACCTCGCAGAGGAAGTCGAAGTGCTTGGCCACGTTGTAGCCGGCGGCCGAGGTCAGAGCGTCGGGGGCATCGGGCACCAGCGTCACCTGCTCGGGACGGGCGCGGAGCACCAGCTCTGCGAACTCGGGGGTGGGGTTGCCCTCGATGTTGAATTCGGTTTTGATCACCGAGCGGAGGTCGAACACGTCGGAGCGGCGGATGTGGCGCTCGTCGGGACGCGGATGCACCGTGATGCCCTGCGCGCCGAAGCGCTCACAGTCCAGCGCCACGCGCACCACATTGGGATTGTCTTCGCCACGAGCATTGCGCAAAGTGGCTATCTTGTTGATGTTTACGCTTAAGTGTGTCATTGCAGCCGTCAGCGCCGCCAGGCCTGAGCCGTGCGGCTTAGTAGCTTTTAAGGGTGAGAAAACTGGTTTTCTCGTATTTTTTATGTATTTTTGTAATGCCTAAGGCACCAAAATGCCATTTCAAGGCACAAAAATACTCAATTTTACCCACCCAGCAAAGAACTGTACCCACTTTTTTCCTCATCGCCACCATCGCCGCATGACCAACAGCACAATCAGCTCCGACACCTTGACCGCCGACGTTGAACTCCAGCGTCTGTTTCCCCACAATCCCGACACTTCGCGCATCACCATGTGGTGTGCGGCGGCGGACTACAGCGCCTCGCGCATAGCTCACGCCGTGGAGGATTGCGACGCCCAGCTGATCAATCTGAACGTGGTGGCGGAGAGCCCCGTGCCCGGAACCGTGGCCGTGGAGCTGAGGGTGGGCATCCGCAACGGCGCATCGGTGGTGCGCTCGCTGGCGCGCTACGGCTACTCGGCCATAGCCGCCGACAGTGAGGACGAACTTGCCCAATTTTCAGACCAACCCCACATACCCTTATCAATATGCTGATAGCCATCTATGGCAGCCGCCGACAGGCGCCCTATGCCGACACCATCCAGATGCTTCTGCGCAAGCTGGTGCTTGACGGAGCCGACATCACCATGCACCCCAAGCTCTATGACCACCTGGGCAAGGACCTGCAGATGAACCTGTCAGGGGTGGCTTGCGGCAACGCTTCAGCCATTCCCGAGAACACCGGCCTGGTGCTCAGCATCGGCGGCGACGGCACATTCCTGCGCACCGCCGCATGGACAGGAACCTCCGAGGTGCCCATCCTGGGCATCAACACAGGCAATCTGGGATATCTCTCGGCCCTGTCGATGCAGCAGGCCCTCGAGGTCACCGACGACATTGTGGCCGGCAACTTCGCCGTGGAGCCCCGCACCCTGCTGCAGGTGGTCAGCCCCGAAGTGCGCGGATGGCCCTTCGCCCTCAACGAGGTGGTGGTGGCCAAGGATGAGTCGGCATCGATGGTCACCGTCGACGCCTCGCTCTCGGGCAAGCATCTGGCTGACTACAAGGCCGACGGACTGATAGTGTCCACGCCCACAGGCAGCACGGCCTACAATCTGTCGGCCGGAGGCCCTATAGTGGAGCCCACGGCGCCGGTGTGGATTCTCTCGCCCATCGCCGCCCACTCGCTGGGCATGCGCCCGCTGGTGGTGTCGAACGCCAACGACATCCGCCTGGTGGTGGACGGCCGCTCGCGCCATTTCCGCCTTGCCATCGACGGCCGCTCCACGGTGCTCGACATCGGCTCGGAGGTGGTGCTCCGCAAGGCCGAGTTCCACACCGTCATTGTGCAGAGCCACGGCAACGAGTTTCCGGCCCCGTTAGGTTCCAAACTCTTCTTCAACTAACCTGAGATGCGCCTTCCCGGCCCCGGGTTTCTGAAATTTGTGGCTTCGAGCCGTTACACCGACCCGCGTCTGGGCGAGGTGTGCCTCACCGTGCGCAGCCAGGCCCGACGCATCACGGCGCGCTGGAAAGGCCGCGTGCTGACGGTGAGCGTGCCTGAGCGCACGCTCTATTCCCGGTTTGAGCAAATTATGTTGGAGTGGACGCCGCAACTTCTGGCAAGCAAGCCCAAACCGCGGTTCTATCCGGGATTGAAACTGGAGTTTGAGGCGTTCACCCTGGAATTTCTGGAGGACGGCATTGCGGGCGAATGTACCGTGACCGGCGGCGGTGGGCATTACACGCTTCATGCCGGGCCGGACCGGCTCGGCACGCCCGAATGTGAGAAAACAGTTGACACCCTGATCAAGCGCATCTGCACTGCTCTCTACCGCCGGCATGTGGAGCCGATTGCCAGCCGGGTGTGCGCCGACCTCGGCGTGGAGCCCATGCTGGTGAAGAAGAGCCATGGCTACCGGCGCCTGGGCTACTGCACAGCCCGAGGCGAGGTGCACCTCAGCGCCGCACTGGTTCTGCTGCCCGCACATCTGCGCCGCTATGTGGTGTGCCACGAACTGGCCCACCTAAGCGAGATGAACCACGGCCCCCGTTTCCATGCGCTGGTCAACGAATACACCGGCGGCCGCGAGGCCGAGCTTGAAAAGGAGTTGCGTGCCTTCCCCTGGCCTGTGGCCCGCTGACAGGCAGACGCTTGTTCCGGAGGACAATGAAAAACCATGCGCCCCGGCTCATCTCTGAGTCAGGGCGCCGGCGTTTTATTTGCTTGGATGAGAATGATTCAGTATCCGGTGATGGCGCCGCTGGTGATGCGTGCGCGGTGCACGTTCAGGTAGTCGGCGGCGCGGCTCAGCAGAGTTTCGGCTGTGGGCTGAGGGCTGCCCACGGCGCTGTAGAACTGGGTGTATTCGGGCATCGCCATGATGGCGCTGACAGCCTTGCGGGCCTTGCGCTTGCCGGTGATGGGATTCACCAGTATTCGCGACAGGGCGTGGGTGAGCGACACGGTGATGCCGTAGGACAGGGCGTTGAAGCGGCCGCCTGTTGCCATGTGTTTTTTGCGGAAAAAGTCAACGATGTCCAGGCCCAGACACAGCTGGCGTCGGCACAGGTCCAGGGGCGAGCCCCCGGAGTTGCGTGCCATGCGGCGGTAGCCCACTATGGCCGTGGCGGCCACTTTGGCCTTCTCGGTCAGCACCTCGAGCAGCATGAGGGTCTTGAAGTCGATTTTGATCTCCAAGTCGTCCCCGGCCATGTGGCTCTTGATCATGTGGTCGGTGCGTATGATGGCGCCGTGCACAGCCCGGGTGGCCGAACCGATGGCGGCAAAGTTGTCGAAGGTGGTGCGGTGCACATCGTGGACGGGCACATTGACCGTGGGGTCGAAGTCCTGGCCGAACAGGCCGGTCCAGGATGAGTAGCTGGTGCCCATGAAGGCGATGTCGGCGCCGGTGTCGATGAGGTTGAGAGCCTCGAGCATACCCACCGGAACCACAGTGTCGCCGGGGTCCACAAACATGACCGCCAGGCCTGTGACGGCTGCCAGAGCCTGCTTGCGCGCAGTGTGTGCGCCCTTGCGCTCCTGGTTCTTGATGAGTTTGATGCGCGGATAGAGCACTGACATGGAGTTGAACTCAATGGAGGCGGTGGTGTTGCTGCCGTCGTCCACGAGGATGATCTCAATGTTGCGGAATCCGGTGTTGAATATCGAGTTGAGGGTGCGATGCACGCGTTTTACACCGTTGTGCGCTATGACCACGAACGACATGTGCGGCGCTGCCACGGTGAGCAGGCCTTCGCGCAGGTTGTTGCGCGACCATGTCGTGCGTTTGCGCTTTGAGCTGATGAGCTCCAGCACCTTCTTGTGGTGGTCGCTCAGGTGCATGTTGCGGCACAGCGCCCTGATTTCGGCAGCCACGGGCAGATCCGACTCGAAGGGGATGCCGCGGTTGAGCAGGGTGGCGTAGAGCAGGTCCAGGCCCCAGATGGCCAGGTCGTCCTTGGGCAGCGGCAGGGTGGTGACTGTCTGCCAGAGGCGCTCTATGCCCTCGGGGCGCAGCTGTATGAGGGCCGACAGCGACCATGGGCGCGCCACGTGGATGTAGGTGTGGGCCGAGGGCGCTATGACCACGTTCCCGGCCTTGCATGCCAGTGCCAGCAGCAGGGCGCGCTGGAACAGGCCGGCATACACCGGGTTGGTGTCCCAGAAACAGTCGTCGAACAGGCTGCGGCGGAATTTTTTGCCTATGATGTAGAAGTCGTTGGCGCCGGTCATTACGCAGTGGGCGTATTCGGTGCCGCTTATTGTGCGGGCCTCGCCGGTCACCGACAGTGTCTTTTTGCCCTGGGCGTCGATCCAGCTGATGTTGCCCACCACTATGTCGCTGTCTGCGGTCGACACGCGTCGCAGGTCATTGATGGCGTGCAGGGGCATCACGTCGTCGCTGTCGAAGAAAATCACGCTGTCGCCCGACGACGATTCCAGGCCGTAGCGACGTGCCTCGGCCACACCGTGGTTGGTCTGCTCCACCACAATGAAGCGCGGGTCCTCGTCCTCGAATTCGCGGGCTATCGTCAGGCTGGAATCGGTAGAGCCGTCGTCAACCACCACCACCTCGCAGTTGGCGTCGCAGGCTTCGGCGATGCTCGAGAGGCACCGTCGGAGCCATTTCTCCGAGTTGTGCACCGGCACAATCACGGAGATGAACTCCAGATTGGCCAGGTCGTCGGTATGTAATGCCAGTGTTTCTGTCATTGCCGTGAAGCGTAAGTTGCGTTAAGGTGGTTGTAGAGCCTGAAACCCTGTGCGGGTCGAGCCTGAATGAAATTTTGTGTGGAAGCTGAAAGGCGGAGGCGAAAATCAAGCGTCTCCGAGGGCCTCGTTTTTCCTTGACACAAAGTTATCAAAAACGGCGGGCGATTCCAAATCGGGCGCAACACTGTATGCAATATGTAACCAAAAAGTCACATCGCCGGGAAGGCTTCGGCCCTGTACATCAAACCGTAAACGTTCCGTAACCGGATAGAAACAAATAAGGGTTACGGGCTGACATTGTGAACGCCGGAGGCATGGGGACAGCCGAGTGGCGGGGTGCAAATGTTAACATTGTGTTAATCATTTGGTGTGTGCCTTTTTTTTGTTAACTTTGGGACAAAAGAGCGCTGAGGGCTATTTCAGGCATCACGGACCTGCCCTCAACAGGCGCACAATCATCTCATCACTAACCTATTTTTACAATTACTACCTATGGCAACAATCAAAGGAGCTGTGACGGTTGAGAAGGAGCGATGCAAAGGGTGCGACCTCTGCGTTGTGGCCTGTCCCACCGACGTGCTGAGTCTCCAACCCAAAGAGGTCAATGACCGCGGCTATCACTATGCGTTTATGGCCGAACCGGACAAATGCATAGGTTGCGGTTCGTGCGCGCTGGTATGCCCCGACGGCTGCATCGAAGTTTATCGTGTGGTAGAGAAATAACCAACCTGAAAAACCCTCCCTCACATATCTTTATATATATGGATCAAGAAGTAAAACTAATGAAAGGCAACGAGGCGATAGCCCACGCTGCCATCAGATACGGTATGGACGGCTACTTCGGCTATCCCATCACCCCCCAGAGCGAAGTGCTCGAAACCCTCGCCGCCGAAATGCCCTGGGAGACCACCGGAATGGTGGTGCTCCAGGCCGAAAGCGAAGTTGCGGCCATCAACATGGTGTACGGCGGCGCCGCCTCGGGCAAGGCCGTGATGACCTCCTCGTCGAGCCCCGGCGTCAGCCTCAAGCAGGAAGGCATCAGCTACATAGCCGCCGCCGAGCTGCCGGCGCTGATCATCAACGTGATGCGCGGCGGCCCCGGCCTGGGCACCATCCAGCCCTCGCAGGCTGACTACTTCCAGGCCACCAAGGGCGGCGGCCACGGCGACTACCACCTGATTGTCCTCGCCCCCTCGTCGGTGCAGGAGATGGTCGACTTCGTGGCGCTGGGCATGGACCTGGCCTTCAAGTACCGCAACCCGGCAATGATTCTGGCCGACGGCATTGTGGGCCAGATGATGGAGAAAGTGGTGCTTCCGCCCGCACGTCCCCGCCGCACCGACGAGCAGGTGCGCGAGCAATGCCCCTGGGCGGCCACCGGCAAGCACGGCCGCAAGCACCGCAACGTCATCACATCGCTCGAGCTTGACTCGCAGGAGATGGAGAAGAACAACATCCGCTTCCAGGAGACATATCGCACCATCTGCGAGAACGAACCCCGCTGGCAGGAGTACTTCACCGACGATGCCGAGTACCTGATGGTGGCATTCGGCTCAGTGGCACGCATATGCCTTAAGGCCATCGAGGACGCCCGCGCCCGCGGCGTCAAGATAGGCCTGCTGCGCCCCATCACCCTGTGGCCCTTCCCTGTGAAGCGCGTCGACGAGCTGTCGCGCCGGGTCAAAGGCATGCTCACCGTGGAGCTCAACGCCGGCCAGATGATAGAGGACGTGAAGCTCTCGTCGGAGTGCCGTGTGCCCGTCTACCACTTCGGACGCCTGGGCGGCATGATTCCCACCCCCACAGAGATCCTCGAGGCTTTCAACAAATTTTTCCCGGCCGAATGACCAGCCGCTAACCCGCTAAACAGAATACAAGCATGACAAGCGAAGAAATCATAGCCAACGGCACCAAGGTGGTGTCGCGCCCTCGCCTCCTGTTGGACGTACACACGCATTACTGCCCCGGTTGCAGCCACGGCGTGGTGCATAAACTTGTGGCCGAAGTCATCGACGAACTCGGCATGGAGGACACCGCAGTGGGTGTGGCTCCCGTGGGTTGCGCCGTATTTGCATACAACTACATCGACATAGACTGGGTGGAGGCCGCCCACGGCCGCGCTCCCGCAGTAGCCACAGCCCTCTCGCGCCTCAATCCGCAGAACGTGGTGTTCACCTATCAGGGTGACGGCGACCTGGCCGCTATCGGCACCGCCGAGACCATCCATGCCGCCAACCGCGGTGAGAACATAGTGATAGTGTTTATCAACAACGCCATCTACGGCATGACCGGCGGACAGATGGCCCCCACCACCCTCCTGGGCCAGAAGACCGCCACAACGCCCTACGGCCGCCGTGCCGACCTTAACGGCTACCCGCTGAAAATCAGCGATATCCTCGCCGGCCTGGACGGAACCTGCTACGTAACCCGCCAGACCGTGCACACCCCGGCCGCCGTGCGCAAAGCCAAGGCCGCCCTGAAGAAAGCATTTGAGAACGCCCGCAACAAGCGCGGAACATCCGTGGTGGAGATCGTTTCCACCTGCAACTCCGGATGGAAAATGTCGCCCGCACAGTCCAACGAATGGATGATGGAGCACATGACCGAGCGCTATCCCCTCGGCGACCTCAAGAACATTTAACCCCACCCCCTCACACCTCACACAATGAAAGAAGAAATCATCATAGCCGGTTTCGGCGGCCAGGGCGTCCTCTCCATGGGCAAAATCCTGGCATACGGCGCCCTTATGGACGACCGCGAGGTGACTTGGATGCCGGCCTACGGCCCCGAACAGCGCGGCGGCACAGCCAATGTCACGGTCATTGTCAGCGACGAGCCCATTTCGTCGCCCATTGTTGACAGCTACGACACCGCAGTGGTGCTCAACCAGCAGAGCCTCGACAAGTTCGAGAGCAAGGTGAAGCCGGGCGGCACGCTCATCTACGATCCCTACGGCATCCACCACGTGCCCACCCGTACCGACATCACCGTCATTCCCGTGGCAGCCACCGACGCCACCTTCGAGATGGGCAACTCCAAGACCTACAACATGATTCTGCTCGGCGCCCTCCTCAAGGCGCGCAACCTGGTGCCTGAGGAAGCCGTGCTCCGCGGCCTCAAGAAGACCCTCCCCGAGCGTCACCACCACCTCATCCCCCTCAACGAGCAGGCCATCCAGAAAGGCAAGTCGCTGGTGAAATAATCCCCGCCAGGCCTACTGACACCCACAGGCGCCCCGAGTCTCCGCAACAGCGGCAACTCGGGGCGCCCGTTTATGATGGTATGAAAGCTGCATAGGATTTTATTTGGGGAAATGTTATTGCCTGAGTCTTGGATTATTGCAAAAAACAGCATGGATGGAGCGTTTCCGTGTCAGATGCAATTCCAGTTGCCAGTTGAGAGTGCGCGGTCAGATGCAATTCGTGTTTTGGGCAGATTTTTTCCAGACAAAGATGGGCTGAATGGAATAAAATGTGTAAATTGGAGGGCAGAATCATCAAAATCACTAAGAAAATTCCACTATGACACGCCGTAGCAATCTGAGATTTGTAAACGCTGACCCGTATCCCGAAGTGGGATATGGCGAGCTGGTGCTCTTTACCTCCCGATTGAACGGCGGATGCATTTATGCCGCTGAAAAGGTGGGGGCAATGCTGGAGGCGCTGGGTTATCGCTATCCGGTGCGTGTGCTGCCGGTGCATCCGAACGTGGCTGACGGCACGCTCGTGGCCAAGACTGTCCGTCTTGACGCTAACGGCGGCTACGAAACCCTGACTATCGCTGCCTCCCCTGCAGAAGTGGCCTCTGTTTTCGGAGCTTTGGACCGGTTTGTGTTTGGCTTCAGAAGCATATTTGCCGACGAGGTCGAGGAACTGGAATTATGCAACAGACGCGAATTTAGCCACGATGACCTGTGGGAGGAGGAATTTGATGACGAGCCGTTGCCATGCAAGTGCAGTGCGGAGTGCAGCTTTGGACCCGTTGAGGAGGAAGTTGATGAGGATGTGGAGTCTGACACCTCGTGGATGCGGGAGATGGAGACGCTCGTGGCTAGGAAAATGGCCGAATACATGGCCCGGTACCACAGACCTCTGCCTATTGACCGCCTCCAGGACATGTTAAAAGGCCTGGTTGCGATGGAGACAGTGGCGAAGCTCTCGCCGTTGGTGGTCGACGGCGATTTCCGCCTGATGTTGCCCGAGCTGAACGGTGTGGAGATACGTATGACCCCACTGGCCAAGACTGTATACCTTCTTTTCCTCGTCCATCCCGAGGGCATACGACTAAACGAAATAGACAGCTATCGCTCAGAGCTGGAACAGATTTATGCCATGGTTAAACCCGGCGCGTCGGAGCGAGTGGCGCAGAGCACCATCGCGGAGCTGGTGAATCCGATGGGGACCTCTGTGTACCAGAATATAACGCGCACGCGCCAGGCAGTGCGCCGCCATGTGTATGTGGCCCGTTTGGTGGAGGAGTACACCGTCGGCAATTGCGGCGACGGCCTGTTCCGCATATCCCTGCCGGCTGAGTTGCGCCGTCTGCCCCGCGCCCTCCGTGGCCTGGGCGACAGCCACAAATTCTGACCGGCAAATTTTAGTAATATTGCAGAAATCGGCACTGCCGCACTTTGGGCAGTATCTTTGTGTCAGAAAACTAAATCAACCCATTAAACCGATTTGCAATATGCTATTTTTTAACAATCAGAAGCAGAAGAATGCCGGCGAACAGAACACTGTGTGGAAGCGCAACGAATCGCTGTCAACTGCCAGCTTGGATCGTCCTGAGGGCATCCGAATAGTTCACAACATGATCATCCTCGATGAGAGCGGCTCCATGTGCAGTGTGCACCGCAAGGCTATCGAGTCAGTGAACAGCACCCTTGCCACCATCCGTCAGGCCCAGGAGCGATACCCTTCACAGAAACACACTGTTTCGCTGATGACGTTCAACTCCGAGCAGCTTTCGCTCTTCCATGTCAACACGCCGGTCGGCAATGTGGCCGACATGGCACTCAACGAGTACAGCCCCGAAGGCTGCACACCTCTCTATGACGCCGTGGGCAAGGGCGTGACGCAACTGCGAACACAGGTTGAGCCCTACGACGTGGTGCTGGTCACAATCATTACAGACGGCTACGAGAACAGCTCGGTGGAGTACACCGGCGCCTCCATACATGCCCTCATCGATAAGATGCGCGGCGAGGGATGGGTGTTCGCCTTCATGGGTGCCAACATTGACGTGGAGGCGGTGTCAAAGAGCATGGGCATAGAGAATTGTCTTGAGTTTGAGCGCTCGGAAGTAGGTATAGACGATATGAACGTGCGCCACACTCGCAGCCGGCGCAAACTGTACGACAGGATTGAGGAGCTGGAATGCGATGAGATGCCGTGCTGCAAGAAGCTTGACAGCAACTTTTTTGGCGAATAGGCTTTCAGGAGTCTGCGGGTATAATCGATGACAAAATAACCGGGTGCAGCCTGTGCTTGCACCCGGTTATTTTGTGTCGCAGTGGTGTTGGAGTGAATTTTTCGGTGGGGTGGGGGTATTGGCGGGGGTGTAAAATAAAAGAGGCTGGCCCCTGGGGTCAACCTCTCTTATGCCTTTGTTAAGCTGTTAGCTTAGCGAAGTTCTGCTCTTGTGCGCAAGGCTATTAGGCCTGGGGAGCAACGGTGTCGGTAGCTACGGTGTCAGCAGCTACGGTGTCAGCAGCAGCTTCAACAACCTCGGTGGTGTCAGCAGCTACAGAGTCGGTAGCCTCAGCCTTTTCACCCTTGCCGCAAGAGAATACGGACATGCTAAGAGCAACAGCAGCAAATAAAACTAACTTTTTCATTTTTGTCAAGATTTAATATTAATTAATATGTACTTCAAAAACGCTACAAAGTTAGCGCTAATTTTTGGTATGCCAAAACAATTGAGGATTTTTTTTTGTTTTATTTGGTTTTTTCCAGTGATTTGGCCCCGATTTGGGCATTTTTTGCACCAAACGCCCCTGTTTTTGCCTCGGTGCGGCTATCGTGGGCCTATTCGCTACATTTTTCCAGCCCTCAGACACGTGGCTGCGGTTGCTCCAGAACCCGATGGCGAACATGTGCGGCTGAGGCTGTGTGCGGGCTCCGGCAGTACAAAAGAGAACGGACGCCAACCACGCGGTCAGCGTCCGTCCGTTATGAGAAAACTATGCTAAATAACTCTCTCGAGTGTTGTCAGCTAATATATATATATGTGTGTCCTATTGGTAACGTGTGCTATTGGAGACACCATTATTCGGCATGCTCCTGCAGGATGATGTTGCTGACAACAACCTCGGTGTTATCGGCGCAGCCGCCGAAGTCGAGCATCAGGGTGACCTTGTCCATGTCTATGCCGGGCATGTTGACCCACTTGAAGGTGCAGTCGTCGTAGGCTGTGAGCTTGACGCGGTCGGCCATGTAGAACACGTTGTCGTTGTCACCGCCGCCGTCGAGCACCAGCTTTACGGTCACGCCGTTGTGGTCAGTGGTGGAGTTGAGGGTGATTCGGAAGTCGTAGTTCTTGTCGGCCGATGTCTTCATGTCGGTGTGGAAGCCTACCTGTGCCTGCCACTGGTCGCTGGTGGCGGTGGGCAGTGTGATTTTGTAGCTGCCGTTGCCGTTGTCAACGAATCCGGGGTCGGCAATCTGGTTCCAGCCGGGGGCATAGAAGTAGGTCATGGAGAATGTGGAGCCGGTCCACAGGTTGGGGTTGCCGCCCCAGTTGGCGTCGGGGCCTTCGGGCTCGGGGTCGGGGAGTTTGGTGCCGTCGTCGTCGGCGTGGTTCTTGAACACCACGTCGCGAACCACCACGTCGGTGCCGGCCTCATTGCCGCCGAAGTCCAGAACCAGCTTCAGGTTCTCGATGTCCAGGCCTTCCATGTCCGATTTCCAGAACACATAGTCCTCGCCGGCGCCTATCTTGATGCCGTGCTCCTCGAAGTAGTACACGCCGTCGTCGCCGTCCTTGACGAGCTTCACGGTAACGTTCTTGTGCTCCTTGGTGGGGGTGATGATGCAGCTGAAGTCGTAGTGGTTGGCGGCGGAGGTGGAGATGTCGGTGGGGAGCATCACCTGGCACTGCCAGGTGTCGCTTGTGGCCTCGGGCAGGCTGATCTTGTACTGGCTGCCGTCAATCTCGAATCCGGGGTTGGCGATCTGGCTCCATCCGGGAGCGTAGTAGAACGAGGGGGTGCCGAGGGTGGCCTTCTTCCAGAGGTTGAAGTCGCTGTTGTACTTGAAGCCCATGAAGGGTGCGTCGCCTTCGGGACCGAGGATGTAGTGCCAGGCTATGCTGCCGTTGTCCACGGAGAGTTCGATGGCGTCGGCGCTCATGGAGCGCACCTTGAACTTGGGCGAGTTGTAGGCCTCGACGAAGGGCACGTAGCCCATCAGGGTGCCTGCGGGGAAGGTGATGAACATGTCGGTGCCCTCGGTGGTGAGGGTGAAAGTGGTCTCCTGCACCTGGGCGGGAGCGCTGTAGTCGTTGCCATCGTTGGTGTTGGCGTCGGAGTAGGGGGGCAGCGATGTGATGCCGGTGTTCACATAGATGGTGCCGGCGTCGCCGGGGTTGAATGTGTACTGGCCGCCGTCGCTGGTGCCGTTGTCGGTGAAGGTGAAGCGGTTGTCGTACATGCCCGACGAGGCTTTTTCCTCGGGCTGTGCCGACCACCATCCCAGGCCGTCGGAGCCGGGCTCGCCGCAGCCCAGGTGGCCGGGCTTGTCGGATGCGAAGCGCCAGGTCTTGGAGCTGCCTGATGTGAGGCGGCGGATGTAGGGAGTGTAGTCGATGATTGAGTTGTCGATCTTGATCTGGTACACCTTGGTGCCCTCGCACACGCCGTGGTGGTTGCCCATCTGCACCTCCACGTTGTAGGTGCCGGCGGCGGCGATGATGCCCTTGACGCCGTTGACGGTGGATATCTCGGGGGTGTCGCGGGTGTAGATGCGCCACACGGGGTAGCAGCCGGGGTTGTTGAGGGTCAGGGTGTACTGGTTTGTCTCCTGATCCACCTCCACGGTTACGTTGATGTCCTCCACTTTGGGGATCTGGTTATAGTCTATGCCCTCGTAGCTGTCGGGGCTGCAGGCGGTGAGCATGGCCATGGCAGGCACGGCTGCCCAGGCGAGCATGCGTGAGACTATCTTATTGAATTTCATGATTTATTCTTGATTGATGGTTTGGAATTTATCAATAGGGGTTCTGGGTAAGGGTTCCCAGAGCCTTGTCTATCTCGCTCTGCGGTATGGGCAGGTACTTGTTCTTCTCGCTCCAGGTGTTGGTGCGGTAGCCGTACTGGTCGGGAACCAGGACTGTGGGAGCCAGACCGGAACGGACCAGGTCCCAGTAGCGCTTGCCTTCGCCCACAAACTCCAGGTGACGCTCCTCAAGGATGTTCTCGAGCGAAGCGTTGACCGAGGGCACGCCGGCGCGTGTGCGCACCTGGTCGAGCCATCCCTGGGCGTCGCCCGAGCCGGCGCCGCGCACCACCAGTTCGGCGGCGTTGAGCAGTGTCTCGGCGTAGCGGTACACGCGCAGGTTGTTGTTGTAGTTGAGGTCGGCGTCAGCTTTCTGGCCGGCGTTGCCGCCGGTGTGGGCGGTGTATTTCTCCAGGAAGAGGCCGGTGTCCTGATAGCGCTTGTTGTAGTCGGCACCCACGGCGCCGGCGTTCCAGCAGGTGGCGTCGCGGCGGGTATCGCCTTCGGCATAGCGGTCGTATGTCTCCTGGCGCACGGGGCAGAATCCCCAGCCGGAGTCATGGCCGTCGGTGCCGTCGGGCCATCCGTTGGGGCCGATGAGGCGGGGCAGCACGGTGCCACCGGCCACGAGGGGGCCGTTCCAGCTGCGCACGGCGTTCTCGCTCTTGTAGTTCACCTCGAAGATTGACTCGTCGGTCCATTCGCCTTCCTCGGTGAAGATGTTGGCGTAGTCGGGGTTGAGGGCGTACATGCCGCTGTTGATGATCTCTTTCATGTAGGTCAGCGCGGTGGCCATGCGCTGGCTGTCGTTCTGATACATGGCCACTTCGGCGTAGAGCATGTAGAGGGTGGCCTTGGTGACGCGGCCCAGGTTGGCGTCCGATTCCTTCATGGGCAGCTTGTCGAGGGCGATGGCGGTCTCGAGGTCGGCCATGATGAAGTCGTAGATTTCGTCGGCGGTGTACTGGGTGCCAAGGTAGGGGGCGCCTTCGAAGTTCTTGTCAAAGTAAACCACGTTGCCCCAGAACTTCCACAGCCATGAGTAGTACATGGCGCGGAGGGTGTAGACCTGGGCCTGGTAGTACTTGGCGTTCTCCTCGGTGAGGTCGGGGATTTCGTAGTCGTTGATGTACATGAGCACGTCGTTGCAGCGCTTCACGCCGCTGTAGGCCTCGGTCCAGATGCCGCCTATCACGTGGGTGGGCTGTGCCTCGAAGTTCATCATGTAGTGCCAGTTGGCATTGTCGGTGCGGTCGGAGCCGCCCACCCATATGTCGTCGGCCATCACGTCGCTCATGATGTTGATGGGGTTGTACTCGCCCATGCCCCAGTCGGTCCAGTGCAGGGGGTCGTAGCAGGCCACAACAGCCTCCTGCAGGTGTGCGTCGGAGTTCATGTAGTCTTTGATTGACTCCTGAGTGGGCGATGTCACCTCCAGGAAGGAGTCGGAGCAGCCGGTGGTACCGAGGGCGGCGACAGCCAGAGCGGCGGCTGATATGTATTTTGTAATCTTCATTGTTATGTTCAGATGTTAAGGTTAGAACTGGATGTTGAAGCCGACAGTGTAGACACGTGCCTGCGGATAAACGCCGTAGTCGATGCCCAGCGATGTGCCGCCCGAAGAGATTTCGGGGTCGAAGCCGTGGTACTTGGTGCAGGTGAACAGGTTTTCGCCGGCCAGGTACACGCGGAAGTTCTGCACGCCCACGCGGCGGGTGAGCTTCTGGGGCAGGGTGTAGCTGACTGTCAGGTTCTTCAGACGGAAGTAGTCGCCGTCGTAAACCAGCAGGTCAGACGACTGCCAGTTGCGCGAGTCGGCGCGTACGAATCGGGGGATGCGGTTCGATGTGCCTTCGCCGGTCCAGCGGCCGAGCATCCACGAGGGGAGGTTCGAAGCCAGGGCGTCGGTGCGGCGGGTGGCGTCGTAAACCTGGTTGCCGATGGTGCCCTGGAAGAAGGCGCTGATGGCCAGGCCGCGCCATTGGGCGCCCAGGTTGAAGCCGTAGGTCCAGTCGGGCATGCCCTTACCGATGTTGGTGCGGTCGTCCTCGTTGATGATGCCGTCGCCGTTCACGTCCACGAAGCGCACGTCGCCGGGCACAGCCTTGGGCATGGAGGTCTCATAAGCGCTGTTGTAGGCGTCGGCCTCGGCAGCGTTCTGGATGATGCCTGCGGTCTTGTAGCCGTAGAAGAAGGGGAAGGGCAGGCCGTTCTCGGCGCGGCTGATTGTGCCGGTGCCCTGGAATGAGTCGAGGTTGGCCCATCCCTGCTCGTTGCCGTATTCGATGAGCTTGTTCTTGAGGTAGGTTACGTTGCCGCCGAAGTTGACGTCGAACTCGCCGAAGGTGCGGTTGAAGTTAAGCTCCATTTCCACGCCCTGGTTCTCCATCTTGCCCACGTTGCCAACGGGCACGCTCTCGCCCACATAGGAGGGCACTGACATGTTCATGAGCATGCCGGAGGTGCGCTTGTTGTAGTAGTCGATGCTGAAGGTCAGCGAGTTGTTGAGGAAGGTGAAGTCCAGGCCTACGTCGGTCTGGGTGGATTCCTCCCAGCGGAGGTTTTCGTTGGGGAGGATGGAGGGCTTCACGCCGTTAACCACCTGCTCGTCGCGGCCGAAGATGGCGTTGTTGCCGGAGTTGGCCAGTGCCAGGAACAGGAAGTCGCCGATGTTCTCGTTGCCGTTCTTACCCCAGCTGAAGCGAACCTTTGTGGAGTTCCACCACCAGGGGCGGTCTTTGAGGAATGCCTCGTTGGTGGGGTTCCAGCCCAGTGAGAATGAGGGGAACACAGCCCAGTGGTTGTTGGAGCCGAAGCGCGAGCTGCCGTCGCGGCGGACGGTGGCCTGAACCATGTAGCGCGAGTCGTAGTCGTAGCTTGCGCGGGCAAAGAGCGATGCCAGCTTGGCCTTTACGTGGGGAGCGCCCGAAGCGGTCATGTCGCCGTTCTCGGCCAGGCCGGTCGATGCGTCGATGTAGGGCTTGTCGAGGCTGGTGATGTAGTTGCGCGAGGCGCCCAGGCTTGCGCCGTGGCTCTCCTTGGCCGACTGGCCCAGGAGCACGGTGAAGTGGTGCTCGTTGATGGTCTTGTCGTAGCTCAGGGTGTTCTCTATCTGCCATACTGTGCCGCGTGAGCTGTTGGAGTAGGCGGTAGAGAACTGGCGGCTTGCGCCGTTGCGCAGGTAGTAGGGGATGTGGTAGCCGTCGTTGCCCCAGAATGAGAGGTCAACGCCGTAGCTGATGCGGTAGCGGATGTTGTCCCAGATCTGCAGCTCGCCGATGAAGTTGCCCACGAACTTGTGGCTCCAGCCCTTGTCGGCGGGGAGCGACATGTTGGCCAGCGGGTTGCTCATTTCCTGGTAGTTGCCGAACACCTCGGGGTTGAGGTAGAGGCGGCCGTCGGCGGTGTACATGGGCACGTAGTTGGCGCTGCCCTTGTAGTATGCCTCCTGCTGTGCGGCCAGGTCGCCGTCGGCATAGGGGCCGATGAGCGGCGAGAGCGACAGGGCCGAGCCCAGGGGAGAGCCCCAGGTGGAGTTGGCCTCGATGCCGGTGCTCTTCACGCGGGCATAGCTCAGATTGAGGGTGAAGGTGAGGTTGTTGAGGAAGCTGCGCTCCTTGGAGAGGTCGAAGGCGGTGTACTTGTTGTTGGAGCGGAGGGTGAGGCGCTCATAGTTGGAGCGGCCGTAGTTGCCGCCCACGATGCCGTCCTGCTTGTAGTAGCCCAGCGAGAGGAAGTAGTTCACGGTGCTGGATGCGCCGCTCACGCTCACCTGGTGGTTCTGCACGGGGGCGTTGTCGTTGAACACGGCGTCCTGCCAGTCGAAGCCCTTGCCGTAGCTGTACGGGTCCTTGTAGGGGGCGGCGATGCCGGCGTTGAGCGAGCCTTCGTTCATGAGCACGGCGTATTCGGTGGCGTTGAGCACGTCGCGGTGTTTCCAGGCGCTCTGCCAGCCGTAGCTGAAGTCGTAGGTCACCTTGGCGCGTCCGTCCTCACCGTTCTTGGTGGTGACCAGGATCACACCGTTGGCGGCACGGGCACCGTACACGGCGCCCGAAGCAGCGTCCTTGAGCACCTCGATGCTCTTGATGTCGTTGGGGTTGAGGTAGTCCAGGCCGCCTTCGATGGGCATGCCGTCAACAATGTAGAGAGGGTCGGAGTTGTTGATGGTGCCTATACCGCGCACACGCACCTTGGCGGCGGCGCCGGGCTGGCCCGACGAAGAGGTGACGGTTACGCCCGAGGTGAGGCCCTTCAGAGCGTTGTCCACGCGCACGGGGCTGGTCTGGAGCAGTTTGCTGTCGTCAATCTTGGAGATGGCGGCTGTAACGACGCTTTTCTTCTGAACGCCATAGCCCACCACCACCACGTCGTCGAGCATGGTGGCGTCCTCGGTCAGGGTCACGCTGACGCCCTGCTGGGGACCGGTCACGGCCATTTCATAGGGTTTGCATCCTATATAGTTGAATACCAGTTTGCTGCCTTCGGGGGCGAGAATGCTGAAGTTGCCGTCGATGTCGGTGGTGACACCGGTTTTCTGGCCCTTCACAGACACGCTGACACCGATGAGCGGGTCGCCGTCAGCGGCGCCTATGACGGTGCCGCTGATGTTGACGTCCTTTGCGTAGACACAAATGACTGCCAACAGCGCTAAAAGCGTTAGTGTTAGCTTTTTCATAAAAATGTGATGGTTGATTGAATATTGGTATTAGGTGAATTGTTGTTTTCTCGTAAGGGGGTGGAACGAGGGGAGAGATGCCGTCCGGATTAAAGGCATTCCGGACGGCGGGAGTTATGAGTTAGGCCCCTGAATGATGGCTATGAGGGAGGGCCTGCTGTCAGTCTTTCTTGAAAACGCGCACGTAGTCAATCTGGTAGGTGCAGGGCAGGGCGCTCTCGTCGATGCCCTGGGCACCGCCCCAATTGCCGCCCCAGGCCAGGTTGAACTTCAGGTAGAAGGGGGCGTTGAAGGGCCAGGTAGACTTTTTGCCGGCCTTGTCGTTGGGGTAGTAGAACAGCTCCTTGCCGTCAACATAGGTGCGGATGAAGTCGGGGGTCCACTCCAGAGCGTAGACATGGAACTCGTCCTGAGCGCCTTCCACCAGTATTTCGCGGGTCTTCTGGGTGCCCATCACGTGGTTGTAGTCCTTGGTGTGGACTGACGACGACACACGGTTGGGGTTGTAGCCCACTTCCTCCATGATGTCGATTTCGCCGTCGTCGGGCCATGAGGTGAAGTTCTTGGGCATCATCCAGTAAGCGGGCCATGAGCCTTTGCCCTTGGGCAGGCGCATGCGGGCCTCGAAGTAGCCGTAGGTCCAGCTTTCGTTTGAATTCATGCGGATGGAGTAGACGGTGCCGTTGATTTTCTTGCAGATGATGCTGAGGATGCCGTTCTCCACCTTGGCCAGGTTCTCGCCGTTGGGGGCGGTGGCATTCACATAGTTCTGGAGCTCGTTGTTGCCCCAGCCGCCGCCACCGGTCTCGAAGTTCCACTTGCTGCCGGGCTTGGCGCCTTCGTTGAACTCGTCGTTCCACACCATAGTGTAGCCGGCGGGCACATTGACGGCGTCGCTCAGCTGGGTGACGGCAATCTGTTGCTGTCCACCGTCGTAGGCCACGGTGACAGTGGCCGTGCGGGTGGAGTTGGATGTGTTGGCTGCGGCCTTGATGGCGAGTTCGAACTCTCCGGCGTCGCCCTGGGCGGGGCTCAGTGTGCACCACTGCTGGTCGGCGGTGGCGGTCCATGCGGTGTTTGAGGTGAGGAGCACCTTGCCTTCGGGCTGCTGGGCGCCAAAGGTCACGGCGTTATTGTTAATGTTCACGCGCGCGGAGGGATTTTGTGTCACGGTCACGGTCTGGGTCGTTGCGCCGCACTTGATGGTGAGGTTGCCGGTGCGGGCATTGATGTCGGTGTTGGCATCGACTGTCAGGGTGATCTTGGAGTCGGAATCTTTCACGCCGCCGTTGGGGAACACCTTGATCCATGCGGCTTCGGATGTGATGTTCCAGCCTGCGGAGGCGCGCACGCTGATTTCAGCAGTCTGTTTTTCGGAATTGAGGGTGAGCGACTGGGGTGTGACGGTTACGGTCTGAGCCTGTCCGGGCTTCTCTGTGGGGCCGTCGTCGTTTCCGTTGCTGCATGCGGTGGTCGACAGGCAGAAGCCGAGTGCGAACATCAGCAGCGAGGCAGTTTTGATAAGAGTCATGGTTTAGTTATATGTGAATTTGGTTTTTTAGATTTGCAGGCAGTGTGTCGTCCGGACGGAAGGAGGGAGGCGATGACCGCCGACGGAATGTATGTTGATGGTTCGAGGGAGATACTTGAATGGTGAATAGATCTGTAAGGTGGTGCCACCGGAGGGGCGGGAATCGTGGTCAGAGTCTTGAATGGTCAAAGCGGCTTATGGTCGGTTACTGACCGCCGTAGCCTCGGTGGCTGGTTAATGAGGGGGTGCTAACAACACTTGCGGAAGGCATCTGTGCTTTCCACAGCCGCAAAGTTAGCTAAAGTCAAAAAAAATTGACGAATATTTACACTTAAAAATTACGCACAGCGCTTTTTAAAATTACGCTTAAACTACGCTACGAATTAATAATATTCTAATAATCAGTGATATGTATATTACGCCAGTTACGCTATTTGCCATCCTCGTCCACAAGGCCTTTTTCCACTTCGTTTAGAAATTTTGACATGTTGCCATAGCGGTCAAGGCCCATCTTCTTGCGGATGCGGAAGCGCATCGACTCGGCGCCGCGCTCCGACAGGTTCAGGATGGGCGCGATTTCCTTGGTGCTGAGGTTCATCTTCAGGTAGGCGCACATGCGTCGTTCCTGCACCGAAAGGTCGGGAAAACGGTCGCGCAGCGCCTTGAGGAATCCGTTGTGTACGATGTCGAACTCATCCTCCACGCGTTTCAGCACCTCGTCGGTTCGCATTGAGGTGTCGATGTGGCTTTTGATGGCCAGGATGGCCTTGCGCTCCTCGGCGGAGTGGATGCGGGAGTGCACATCGGTCAGCTCCTTGTTGATGTCTATCAGAATCTGGTTCTTGCTGGCCAGGAGAGTGAGGGCGTTGGCCATTTCAAGGGCTTTGTGTCGGGCCGTCTCATCGACTCGCTTTTGCTCTATGTTCTCGATTTCCTGGTCCTTGAGCACTCGCTGGCGCTCCATCTCGTTTCGCGTTTCGCGTATCTCCTGCTCTTTGGCGGCAAGCGCGTGGGTCTGCCGCCTCATCTGGTGACGGCGTTCCAGCCACAGAGCCAGGCCCAGAAGCATGATGGCGAGGAGAATATAGACCGTCTTGGCCCATACCGACCGCCACCACGGCGGCAGCACGGTGAACTCGAAGCTGTCTTGGGCTGTGTCGCCGGTGGCGTAGCGGGCTTCAACGCTGAAAATGTGGCTGCCGGGCTCTATGTTGGAGAACTCCTTGCTGATGGCCGGACTCCAGGCGCTCCATTCGTCCTTGTCCATGCGCCAGCGGTAGAGCACATTGCCCTTGAGCACATCGTGGGCGTTGCCGTAGACAAAGCGCAGCGAGTTGAGCGATGGTGCCAGGCGCGGCTGCGGGCGCAGATTGGCGGCGTTGCTGACGAACAGCAGCGAGTCGCAGCTTCCGGTCACCGACACCTCGCTGATCAGCACACGTTTGAAGTCTGCCTCCGTCTCGGCCTCCGGTCCGAAGTGGAGTGTGGTGTAGCCGTCGTAGGTGGCCAGCGAGGCGCACTCAGGGCTTACAATGCTCAGAATACGGCCCGAGTACATCGGACGGTAGGGTTGCGGCAGGACCGACACGCTCCTCACGCGGTCGGGCTTGCCGTCGGGCCCGGTGGTGAAGCGGATCAGCTCCTGGTCAGTGAGCAGCCAGAAGAATCCGTGGGCCTGCTCGAACCTGAGCAGACGTCCGCGGGGCTTCAGCCCGGACAGTATGGTGCGGTCTTCGGTGAAGGTGCTGCGGGCGTTGTCCCATCTGAGGATCTTGCCGGCGGTGGTGAGCCACACTGTGCTGCCCGTCTTGGACAGCACGGCGCTGGTTTTCAGGTCCTCGCCGGCGGCATGGTCAATTACCGAGTATCTGGACAGGCGCATACGCGCGGGGTCGTAGGATATGAGTGTGATGCCGCGCGTGCTCTCGGCCATCAGCAGGCGGTTGCCCGGGAGCTGCACAAAGTTGGCGAACGACCCTTCGGCCCCGGCGATGTTGCCCGCAGTGCGCCATCCGCCTGCCGAGCGCTCAATGACAAAGAGGCCGCTGTAAGTGCCCACCAGGGCGCGGTCGGCATTGCCGAGCATTGGTTGCACCTCCCACACGCCCGACAGGGAGCCCACGCGGGCAGGCTGGCCGGAAGTGATGTCGAACAGACCGTTGTCGGCTCCGCATAGAGTGCGCCCCAACACATCGCCCAGAAACCATACCTGCTGGCCGAAGATGCCTGCAGGGCGGAACTCGCCGCCGACACGCTCGAACAGGCCGCGGTTGGTGCCGGCAAGCAGACGTCCGCCTGTGACCAGGGCCGTGTAGCCTGACCCGATGTGCGACAGCCGGTTGCTCAGCGTGGTCGCTGGCATGGACAGGTGCACCTTGGCCAGACCCTGGTCCAGACCGGCCCACAGATCGCCGCGGCCGTCGAAGGCCAGCGACAGCACCGTGTTGTTTGGCAGCCCGTTGGCCTCGTGGTAGTGCTCGGTGGTGCCGTCCTTGAGATTGATGACAGCCAGGCCGTTTTCCACCGATCCGAGGGCAACTCTGTTGCCGTGCACAGCGCCGCTGAACATGGTGCCCATGCGTGCATACACCGGGTCGGCGGCGGCGATGCGCTCCAGCACGGCCCCGTCATAGAGGTAAGCTCCGTCGGACTGTGTCACCACCAGCATGCGCTTGCCGTCGCTGGCAAGGCGGCGCAGATTCTTGCCGCGCAGCGCTTCGGCACCGGGCGCGTTGACCAGGCGGTTGCCCATCAGCATCTTCAGACCGTCGTCGGTGGTGGCGAAGAAGAGTCCGTTGAGCATGGCCGAGGAGCGTACAGGGCCGCCGGCCTCGATGTAGGTCAGCTTGTCTCCGCGCAGCACGCCCACGGCATAGTCGCCCTGGATGAATAGGGCGCCGTCGGAGTGGAATATCCCCCAGGAGTTGCCCAGGTCGCGGGCGTTGCCCCCGAGCCGCTCAAATTTCATTTCGCCATTTTCGGCGGCGTTGAATTTGCCGTATATGTTTATGCCACCCACATACACCTCGCGGCCGTCGTCCGAGAGGTAGACCGCACGCACATCGGCGCGGTTGGGCAGACGGTAGGAGCGCCAGGTGCTTCCGTCATAATGGTATAGGGCCTCCTGGGTGGCGAAGTAGACATGCTGGGTGTTGCCGGCGCAGATCTGCCAGGCCTTGGCAGTGCGGAGCACTCCGTCATTGAATGCCGTCAGAAAGTGCACATCGTTGCCGTTCCACAGCGACGCGGCTGCCGAAGCATGCCACACGGCCGCCATCACGGCGAGAATCAGAAGTCAGAAAGAGAGTCTCGGCATATAAATATATATGTGTACAGTTATGAGTGAGCAGCGAAGAGATTATTTCAGAAGGCGTTTCAGCACCAGAGGCGACACGGCGGCGCCCATGAGCAGCGGCACCCACCAGCCCAGCAACATCTTGGCACAGGCGGCGGCTACGGCAAATGCAAACGACAGCCACATCAGGGGCATCACACCTCGGCGCATGCCCAACCCGTACCTGCGACGGTACACAGCCCAGACGATGCCCAGATACAGCCCGTACCACAGAATGAAAGCCACTCCCAGCCCCTCGAAGCCCCACAGCATGTAGCCGGCGAAGTTCAGCGCCACACAAATCACGGCGCTGACCGATTCGGTCAAGGCATAGACATGACCGTCGCCCCGCGCCAGCATGCAGTGGGCCATGCACCACGATGCCGCCCTCAGCACAGTGGCTGCCATGCCGATGGTGAGATACGGGACCATGGGCAGGAATTTCCCTGAATAGACAATGCGCACCAGCAGTTCGTCGACGCTGACAAACACCGCCACCACGGGCATGAGCACCAGCGATGTGATGACAATGCGGTGCGACACCGTGACTGACGTGCGCCAGGCACTGCCGGTCATTGACGCCAGCCGCGGATAGTACTCCATCCACAGCCCTGTGAACAGCACCCCCACATAGGAGGAGATGATGGTGTAGCCCGCCTGGTACAGGCCAAGCGTGGATGTAGACGTAAAATTCTGAAGCAGAAGCACAAATACATAGTTGGCCAGATAGGTCACCACCGATCCGACGGTGATGAAGGCGCCAAGGCGTATGAACTCTGACCCTGTCTGCCACATTTGCCGCCACGGAATGCGCACACGCGGCAGGCGGACGCGCAGCGCCCACGACGCCGCGAGCATCACCAGGCCATAAATGACTATTACCCAGAGAATTGAACCGTCGCGCAGCCACCATATCAGCGGCACCGACACCGCTATACCAGCAAGGGCTGTGACCAGACCGACGCGCGCCAGACTGCCGAATCGCCTCATGCCCTGCATCACAGACTGGTAGCCCATGGACACACTGTAGCTCAGCGGCATCACCGACAGCACACAGAACGACCACCAGTTGTCGGCAGTGCCGAAGCTCCACAGACTCAGCAACGGCGACAACGCGCACATTATCAGCGCGCCCGCCACGCCCAGAAGCACCGACCAGCGGTGTACCACGGCGGCAGTACCGGCCTCGGCGGCCTCTCCGGCTTTGGCTATGGTGCGCACGGCGCTCTGGTCAATGTTCAGGCGCGTGGCAACGCTCAGAGTGTCGGAAATGGAGTTGTAGAGAATCACCAGGCCCAGACCCACAGGCCCAACCCACACGGCAATCAGCTTGTTGCGCACCAGCGAGCACACTATGCTCAGCATCTTTATGGAGCCGAATGTGCCGATGGCCTTGAATACTGTGCCTGTAGCCTTGTTCATCGCTGTGCTGCTGTGTGTTGGTGATTGGTTGGTGGGGTTTAAGGTTTTTGGGGAGAGGAGGGGACGGGGAGGGTCACTTGACCCATTCGAGCGGGTTTAGCTTCTCACGCTCGCGGCGCACTTCGAAGTGGAGCATGCACCGCTGCGGGTCGTCGGCGTCGGGGCCTATGGAGCCTATCACCGTGCCGGTGTCCACATTGCTGCCCTTCTTGACCGACAGGGAGCGTATGCCGGCATATACGGTGAGATAGCGTCCGTGGCGGATGATGACAATGTTGTCATAGCCGGGCATATAGAATATGGACGACACCGTGCCCTGGAACACGGCGCGGGCCTTGGCTCCGCGGGGCGCGGCAATGTCGATTCCGCTGTTGTTGACCTGAGCGCTCGACACATTGTGGTGCGAAGTGCGGCCGAACGAGCCCACCACCGAGTAGCTGCCTGCCACGGGGAAGAGCAGACGCCCGCGGTTGGCTTCGAACGATCCCGACATGCGGCGGTCGGCCTCGGCGTATCCCTCCATGGCCTGGCGCCGGGGTTTGGGTGTCTCCGTCTTTCTGACGGGCTGTTCAGACTGTGCTGTCTCGCGAGCCGGGGCTTCCGACTTTTCATTCTTTGACGATGTGGCTTTGCCGCGTGCTTCGGTGCGTGCCTTTGCCTCGGCCTGACGCCGTGCCTCGGCGCGACGGCGCTCTTCGGCGGCGGCGCGCTCCTGGCGCTCGCGTTCGGCCTTGCGCCGGGCGGCCTCCTCGGCGGCTATGATTCGGTCAAGCTCGCGGTTGAGCTCGTTGAGACGTTTCTGTTTGGCGCTGAGCAGGGCGTTGAGGCCAGATCCCTCGCGGCGCAGCTTGCTCACGGCTGCCTGCTGCTGTTCGCGGCGCTGCTGCAGTGTCTGGCGCGACGTGCCAAGCGACGAGATGGTCTGCGCGCGCTGGCTCTCCAGGCTCTGCAGCTGTCGCTTCTGGGCCTCGAGATTGGCAAGGTGGCTGCGCAGATCCTCGATCTTGCCCATGCGCCATGTGTTGATGTCGCGGATGTATCCCAGGCGCTTGGTGGCGGCGGTGAAACTGGGTGCGGAGAATATGAACGCCACGCCGCTCACGGCCTTGCGGTGCTCGCGCATGCTCACCAGCGCCTTTTTGAGGTCCTCGCGGTAGCTGTCGGTCTTGGCGTTCAGGCGCGCCACGCTGTCGCTGACCGCGGCTATGGACTGCGTGACGGTGCCGAGTTCCTTCTCCAGCCGGGCTATCTGCCGCTCGTGGCGCACAATGCCGGCGTTGATGCCCTCGAGGGCCTCGAGATTGAGGCGCGTCTGCCGCTGGTTTTCCTCCAGAAGCTTGCGTGTCTGCGTAATCTCCTTCTGGGTGCGCTGGCGCTCGGTGCGCACACTCTTGGCTGAACCACGCTTCTGGGCATGGGCGGTGCCGGCTGCCGTCAGAACGGCGGCTGCAATCAGTAATATGTGTATGGAGTGGCGCAGTGTCATGCTGTCGATGCAGGGCGAATGCAATTACAGGCTCTTGAACATTTCCAACGCCTCGGCAAGGCCCACACGGCGGTATCCGCGGCCGGTGGGTGCGCTGAAGTTGATTCGGCGTCCCGGCTCGTTCCACTTGGCGCTTTCCAGGTCCCAACGAAGCGAAGCCTCCACATCGGTGCGTCCTGCGGGGGCCGACACAGCCACTTCCTGTGCGGCCATGCCGAGCGGGGTGGGGAAGAGGTTGGCAAACGAGATGGTGACAGGCTCGCGGTCGCCCGAGTTGGGGAAGGAGAGCACGCCGTCGGTGGCGCCGGTGTCGATGCCCAGCATGAGCTGCTGTATGCGGCCTATGCTCATCTCGTGGCGTCCGAGCAGTGCACGGGTCGACTCGGCGAACATGAACTTGTGATATTTGTCAACAACCCACACCGAGTCGGCCGTGAGGTTGATGACGCCCACTTCCATGCCGAACACGCGCATGGAGATGTTGACGGCGCTGTCGCGCACCATGGTGGCGCGTCCGGAGAGCGAGATGCGTGCCGGGCTGCGCAGACTCACCTTGACGGGCATCTGCACGTTTGACCATTCGCCTTTCACATCCGACTTGCCGGGACGGGCGCTGGTCGCTGCCGATGAGGGCTGTTTGCCGGCGCCGGCGTTTGATGCGGCGTTTCGGCTGGAGCTGCAGGCCGGGGCAAGAGAGCCGACGGCGGCTGCCAGGGCCACCACTGCGGCGGCCCGGAGTATGGAGCGGTTGAGTATTTTGCTAAGCATTGCTTTGTTTGTGATGATTCTGTTATAATACGTTTGCTGTGGTCACTTGTAGAAGAACGTGCGCTGCTTCACCTTGCGTTTGAGCAGGTCGTTGTCGGGATCTTTCTCCAGAGCCATTTCCCAGAACTCGACGGCGCGGTCGGGACTGCCGCTCATGAAGTAGATGTCGCCGGCATGTGTGAGCACCTCGGCCGAGGGTTCCTCATACACCGCCTCGTCCACTATGCCGGCAGCCTCTTCGACAGCCTCCACCTCCTGGTCGGGAGTCAGCCCGTCGGGACCGGTGGTGGCCAGACTGTCGGGCAGCACCGGCTCCACAGCCTCGGTGGCAACGGAGTCGGCTTCGGTAACGGAGTCGGCGCTGAAAATGCCGTGGGCCTCCAGGGCCTGGTCAATGTATTTGCGGGCCTGGTTGTAGTCGCGCTTCTTGAAGTAGACCCAGGCGTAGGTGTCGAGATAGGTGGGATTGTGCGGGTCGCTGAGCACGGCATAGCGTGCATATTTCTCGGCCTTGTCCAGCTCACGGTCCTGCTCGGCCAGGAAGTAGCCGGCATTGTTCATGGCCATCACGTTGTCGGGGTTGAGCTTGATGGCGCGCTCGTAGACGGCGAAGGCGCTGTCGGGCTTCTCGGCCTTGTAGTACATGTCGCCGAGCGTGGTCAGCAGGTTCGACACCGCCTTGGGATTGGTGACATTGCTTATGTCCACGCGGCGCAGCACGCTGATGGCGCTGTCAGCCAAGTTCTGCTCATAGAGGCCCGTGGCCTCCATTATCGGGAAATAGAAGTTGTCCGGGAAGAGAGCCTTGGCGCGGCTGGCGTCGCTGACCACTGCCTTCATGTTGTTGGCAAAGGCATCCATCTGCACCAGCTGCATGTGCGTCTGGTCGTCGGTGTTGTCCAATGCGGCGGCATAGCCGAACTGCTCGCGGGCCCCCACCGTGTCGCGTTGCTCCCACTTGAAGGCGCCGAACAGCTTGTGCACGCCGGCCTCGCCGGGATTCACACGTCCGAGCACGCCGAACAGCTCCTCGATGCGCGGCCACTGAGTGGAGTCGGAATAGAGCTCCGACACATAGCTGCGCAGAATCTCGTATTTGTCGTCAAACTCCAGGTTCTGGCTGCGGAGGGCGTTGAACACCTCGCGGTCGAAAGCCGTGGAGTCCTGGCGCTCGCGGTAATAGTTGGCAAGGCGCATGTAGCCGCGGCCGTCGGAGGAGTCGAGACTGCAGGCGCGGTAGTAGTACACCAGGCTCAGGCTGTCGCGGCCCAGACTCTCATAAATGCTGCCGGCATACAGGTTGGCCGTGGCGTCGTTGCCCAGCTCGCTCATCACGTCGGCAATCTCCGCCTCGATGGCGGCAGTGTCGGCGCGCAGAGAATAGGCGCGGATCTTCTGCGAGGAGAGCCCCAGGTCCTTGCCCGTGCCCTGTTCTATGCGGTTGAAGATGCCCAGAGCACGGTTGAAGGCGGCGGTGTCGGCGGTGTTCTGCACATATTTCAGCAGATATGCGTTGGCCAGATTCACGGCCGGGTCGGTCTTGGAGGGGTAGAGCGAGTCGGTGGCGCTGTAAATCTCCACCATGTCGTCGATGCGCGACAGACTCTTGGCCAGGGCGGCTATGATGTCGCCGCTGTTGTAGTCTGTGCGGTTGTGGCGCCAGCGGTCGAGCATAGTCTCGTAGTCGCGGACAATTCGTGCCGAGTCGGGCTGTGTGAGAAGCAGCTCCATGAAGGCGCGCTGCGAGGCAATCTCCCTGTCATACGGACTGAGCACATGGGCATAGTCCGCAAGACGCATAGCCACGTCGGCTGTGTCCGATTCCAGCGCCGACAGCGCCTGGAAGAAAGTGTAGTCGGCCTTGCGCTGGGCCGCGTCGGCGTCCCACTGGCTCGGCTTGCCCTGGCCGGCGGAGGCGGTTGCAAACCACACCGCGGCGGCCACCGCCGCCACCACAGCGAGGACAGCGCGCATCGGGCGCCTGTTTTTGGAGTTTGAGCAAGTATTGTTGTTGGTCATTTGCTGACTGTTGCGTTGTAAAATCTAAAGTGACGGTTCAAAGCCGCCGTTCCTTGTTAGTGCTATATTGAACGTCCTAAATTAGAACCATATTGTGATGGCAGTGCTCAGGGCAATGTTCTGATGCCTCTGCCCCGGGCCAATCCGGAATCCATTTCTAACGGACAGCCACATCGAATTAACGAATGAAAACAGGCCCGAAAGACAAATGCCATGCAGCCGTTTTGGCCGGGGTTTAATCTATGTTATAATCTTGGACTGCAAAAATGTATCCTGCTATATCTTCAGCGATTCTTTAATCGTGGAACATCCGCTCATTTGACGCCCGTGTGGCCGAATCCGCCCTCGCCGCGCTGAGTTTCGTCGAGGCTCTGGACGGCCTCCCAGCGTATCTGGGTGACAGGCGCGGCCACCATCTGGCAGATGCGTTCGCCCGGGTTTATAACAAACGGAGTGTCCGAGAGGTTGATGAGAATCACGCCAACTTCGCCGCGGTAGTCGGCGTCGATGGTTCCGGGGGTGTTGACAAGCGTTATGCCATGCTTGAGAGCCAGGCCGCTGCGCGGGCGCATCTGCACCTCGTAGCCCTCCGGGATGGCCAGTCTGAGGCCGGTGGGCACCAGCATGCGCTGGAGGGGCATCAGTGTCACCGGCTCCTGCAGAGCGGCGCGCACATCCATTCCTGCAGAGAAAGCCGTGGCGTATTCCGGTAGCTGGTTTGCGCTCGAATTGACCACTCTGACGGTGATGGTGCGGTTGCGGTCATCTATTGAAGTATCCATTGAAACTTTAATGTCTAATATTTTGTTTGCCAAATCGCTAAACTGTGATTCGGCGTGTTGTGTTTTGGGTCTTAAGTATGTATATGCCGCGGCTCTTCACACGCAGTCGGCTGGTGCCAGCCTTGAGCTGTTGCTGCGATACCAGTTGCCCCAGGATGGTGTAGAGTTTCACGGTGGCCGGGCGTGCCATGTCCACATAGATATAGCCTCCGGCGCTGCGCACTTCCAGGGCGGGGTCGGCGCCGCTTTCAATGCCGGCGGTGGACAGCTCCACATTGGCCGGGACATGGCCCAGGTGCTCCCAGCCGGGCTGGCCGGCCGGGCACACGGGCGCCGTGACGGCCAGAATGACCGCCACTGCCGCACAGCGAAAGTATGTGCCTGTTTTGCACTTCACACGCCAAAATTACAAAAAAAACCGTTAACTCAGCCTATTGCAGCCACCATTCCTGCCCTTTTTCTGAACTTTTGCCCCGCTTTTGCTTTTTATTATGTGTGAAAGCCATTTTTTTTGGCTCGCGGTGGCTGCTTTTACGGAAAATCATCGTACCTTTGTATGAAGGTAGCCGCACGGCATGTGCGCCGGCACTGGTGCGGCTCTCGAACGATCTTTTTTTAGCAACTGCTTTTGAATTGTTTACTTTGAGTATGACTGAACAAGAAATCAAAACGCTCAAGGAGGCCGACAGCGACGGCCTGCTGACCTACGAGTACATAGCCAACAACATAGGCGACTGCGACGCCGACATCCCCCAGCTTGCCGAAGTGCTCCGCGACGTGGACCGAACCGGCCAGTTCACGGCCTCCGCAGCCCGTTTCCTCAATGCCATCAACCCCACCGAGTATGCCGACACCGTGCGCCAGCTCGTGGCTGCCACCATTGACCGCGACCGTGAGCGCCGCTATCTCCCCGAGCTCATGGAGAGTCTCTACGGCACTGACTATGAGAAGCGTGCCGCAGAGCTGTCGGCTGCCGACAACAACTTCCGCCGTATGTACAAGCGCCTCTACGGCGACAGCGCCATGTGAGGCCGCGGCAGAGCGCACCACCCACCGGAACAAGAAGAAATCCGATATAACTCACTCAACTAACCAAAATGTTTAAGAAACTAATGCTGACGCTGGCCATGGCGGCCACGCTGTGCTCGTGCGGTGCTTCCACCACGCAGAGCTCAGCCACTGAGAGCGACAGCGCACAGACCACTGTTATGACTGCAACCGACGACAAGTATGTCGAGATCCAAACATCGCTCGGCAACATCACCGTGCGCCTCTACGGCGACACCCCCAAGCACCAGGCCAACTTCCTGAAACTCGTCAAGGAAGGATACTATAACGACGTGCTCTTTCACCGCGTCATCGACAAGTTCATGATCCAGACCGGCGACCCCGACAGCAAGACCGCCGTCCCCGGCCAGATGCTCGGTTCTGGCGGCCCCGGCTACCAGATCGATGCCGAGATCGTCTACCCCAAGCATTTCCACAAGCGCGGAGCCCTCGCCGCAGCACGTTCCGGCGACCAGGTCAACCCCGAACGCCGCTCGTCGGGCAGCCAGTTCTACATCGTCACCGGCGACAGTGTGACCGAGGCCTCGCTCCAGCGCATGCAGCAGGCATTCGCCATGCGCGACAAGCAGGAGGAGTTCAACCGCCTCGCCTCGCAGCACATGGACAGCATCCGCGCCATGCAGATGCGCGGTGACCGCCAGGGCCTGGAGACACTGCGCCAGCAGCTCATAGCCCAGACCGAGGCCAAGTTTGCAGGCCAGCCCGAGCCCACACTGCCCCAGGAACTCGCCGAGGCATACAAGAAAGTGGGCGGCGCACCCCACCTGGACGGCGCCTACACCGTGTTCGGCGAAGTGGTCAGCGGCATGGACGTGGTTGACAAAATCGAGAAGGCACAGACCGATGCCCAGGACCGTCCCAAGGAGGACATCAAGATTCTGGGCATGAAGGAGATTTCCGCTCCCGCCAAGTGAGCGCCGCCGCAGACATACTGCCGGCATCGGCGCTCCCGGTGGTGAACACCGCCACGCTCGACAACGGCCTGAGGCTGGTCCACAGCCAAGACACGGCCACCGCCATGGTGGGACTGACCGCTGTCTACGATGTGGGCAGCCGCGACGAAGACCCTGAGCTGACGGGCCTTGCGCACCTGTTCGAGCACATGATGTTCGGCGGCACAGAGCATGTGCCCGACTTCGACAGCTGCCTCACCGCAGCCGGCGGCGAGAACAACGCCTTCACCGGCAACGACTTCACCACCTACTATGCCGCGGCTCCGGCCCACAATGCCGAGACCCTGTTCTATCTGGAGAGCGACCGCATGCTCTGCCCGTCGCTGAGCCAGGCCACGCTCGATGTGCAGCGCTCGGTGGTTATCGAAGAGTTCAAACAGCAGTGCCTCAACCGCCCCTACGGCGACACCTGGCACCGCCTGCGCCCCGTCATCTACGGCAAGGACCATCCCTATTCATGGCCTGTGATCGGCAAAGAGTTCGCCCACATTGAGCGCGTCACCCGTCAGGACCTCCTGGACTGGCACCGCAACTATTATATGCCCTCGAACGCCGTGGTGGCCGTGACCGGCAACATCGACTTCGACACCGCTCTGGCCTATGCCCGCAAATGGTTCGGCGGCATCCCCGACAGGCGCCGCACGCCGCGTGCGGTGGCAGATGTGATGCCCCTTGCCGAACCACGCTGGCTCGAAGCCACGGGCCGTGTGCCGTCCACCGACATCACCGTGGCCTATCTGATGGACCCTTACGGCACCGACGGCTACATAGCCGCCGACGCAATGACCGACGTGCTCGCCTCGGGCCGCGCCTCGCGGTTCTACCGCCGACTCGTTGCCGACGGCGACGGACTCTTCTCCGAGGCCAACGCCTCGATCATGGGCTCCGAGCACCAGGGCGTGCTCATGCTCACGGCCCGCCTGGCCGACACCGCCACCGACGCCCGCGAGGCCGCCCGCCGCCTGATTGACGAGGCCCGCACGGTGGTGACCGAGGGCGTGTCGGACTACGAGCTGCAGCGCCTCAAGAACACACAGCGCAGCATGTGGACAATGGGCGCGCTCGACTTCCTTGCGCACGGCCAGCGCCTGGCCATGTGCGTGATGCACGGCGAGGAGCAGGACGCCATGCTCCGCCGCTATCATAACCTCTCGGCAGAGGCAATTGTAGGATATGCCGACAGGCTCTTCCGCTCTGTGGCTCCGGCAGTGCTCATCTACCGTCCCGACGCCGGCTGACCGCCGTTGTCGCCTTTAACCCTTATTTAGAAAACTATCATATATGAAAGAATTCGTCATAAGTCAGGAGTCCTCAGAGAAGGCCGTGCTCGTGGGCCTGGTGACTCCCCAGCAGCCCGAGCAGAAAGCCATGGAGTATCTGGCAGAACTCGCTTTCCTCGCCGACACCGCCGGCGCCGAAACCGTCAACATGTTTGTCCAGAAGCTCGACTATCCCAACCCGCGCACATTCGTGGGCAAGGGCAAACTTGACGAAATCAAGAAATATGTGGAGGAGAACGAAATCGGCCTCGTGATTTTCGACGACGACCTCACATCCAAACAGGTGCAGAACATAGAGCGCGAGCTCCAGGTCAAGATCCTTGACCGCACCAGCCTCATCCTCGACATCTTCGCGCGCCGCGCACAGACTGCCAGTGCCAAGACCCAGGTGGAGCTGGCGCAGTACCAGTATCTGCTGCCGCGACTCACCCGCCTGTGGACGCACCTCGAGCGCCAGCGTGGCGGCATAGGCATGCGCGGCCCCGGTGAAACACAGATCGAGACCGACCGCCGTATCATCCTCAACAAAATCTCGCTGCTCAAGCAGGAGCTGATAGCCATCGACAAGCAGAAGAGCGTGCAGCGCAAAAACCGCGGCAAGCTAACACGCGTGGCCCTGGTGGGCTACACCAATGTGGGCAAGTCCACAATCATGAACCTGCTCAGCAAGAGCGACGTCTTTGCCGAGAACAAGCTGTTCGCCACCCTCGACACCACCGTTCGCAAGATAGCCATCGACAACCTGCCCATCCTGCTCACCGACACCGTGGGCTTCATTCGCAAGCTGCCCACACACCTTGTCAATTCGTTCAAGTCAACCCTCGACGAGGTGCGCGAGGCCGACGTGCTGGTGCACGTGGTCGACATCTCGCACCCCAACTTCGAGGAGCAGATCGAGGTGGTGGACAAAACACTCCGCGAGGTGTGCCAGGGTGCCGACAAGCCCATGCTCATGGTGTTCAACAAGATTGACGCCTTCACCTACACACCCAAGGACGAGAACGACCTGACGCCGCGCACACGCGAGAACGTGTCGCTCCAGGAGCTCAAGGACTCGTGGATGGCACGCCTCAACGACGACTGTGTGTTCATCTCGGCCAAGAAGGGCATAAACATCAACGAGCTGAAGCAGAAAATCTATGAGAAAGCGCGCAAAATCCACACCGAGCGCTTCCCCTACAACGATTTCCTCTTCCAGCACTACGACGAACTGGGCGAAACCGTCGACGAACCGGCAAAGCCCAAGGACGGCGACGCCGACTGAACGGCGCGTCGTCCCCTCCACACCAACCATTACCACACCGCATTGATGCATTCACAAAACAGCAATATAGACAACAACCGCAAACTACGACCGTCGGCCGAACGCCGCCTGCGCATGGCCTTCGTGTTCATGGTCATGAGCATGTGGGCGGTGGCCATCCTGGTCATGCAGTCGTGCCACGACCATCCCGAAGCGCCTGCCGACGGCGTTTCCGACCTGGCCCCCGCCGCCGAGGAGGAGACCACCGAACGCGCCCTGGAGATAGTGGGCTCGGAGGTGAACCCCATGAGCACCCCCGCCGCACCGGCCTTGGACACCATGCCTGACGACGGATGCGTGCGCATGCACATCAACTTCCTGGGTGGCCCGCTCGGCAAGGTGTTCCGCGACAGCAACTATATCCACTACAACGAAGGCCGCGCCCTGGGCATAGAACCCATCGTGGACGATTCCACAGCCTGGCACCTGCGCCGGCAGCTGGTGCGCATCCACTCCTGCGAGGAGTTTGAGGTGGCCGAGCTGCACCATTCCTTCCCCTATCTGGTACCCGAGGCCTCGAAGCTGCTGCACGAGCTGGGGCGCCGTTTCAACGACTCGCTCCGCACCCGCGGTGGCGGCGACTACCGCCTGAAGGTCACCAGCCTGCTGCGCACCCGCGGTACCGTGCGCCGTCTGCGCAGGGTGAACAGGGCTTCGGTCGACTCGTCGGCCCACCAGTTCGGCACCACTTTCGACATCAGCTACACACGCTTCATGCTCACCCGCACCGGCGGCGTGTACCGCACGCAGGAGGACCTCAAGAACCTCCTTGCCGAGGTCATTGCCCAGCTCCGCGCCGAGGGCCGCTGCTGGGTGATCTATGAGCGCCACAGCGGATGCTTCCACATAACCACCCGCGCCCCGAAGGGCGCGGCTCGCAAGCCTCGCGGCTGACCCCCATTCTCCACATATATATAATAGTCCACACAGATGAACAAGTTGTCCCAGTCAAAACCTCGTAGCTCCCGATGGTGGGTGCGTGTGCTCTCGGCTCTCGGTCTCACGATGCTCGGCGTAGTGCTCCTGGTGCTCGCCGTGCTGATGGTGGTAGTGAGTTATCTCACCCCGGAACGTCTTACGCCGCTGGTTGAGAAGGTGGCGACGGCGCAACTGCAGAATGCGCGTGTGGAGGTGGACACTGTGCGCCTGTCTCTGCGGTCAACCATGCCTTTCATGGGCCTGGACATTGACCGTCTGCGCATTATCTCCACCGTTTTTGACTCGCTGCCGGCCCAGCGTCGCCGCAATGTGCCCGCCTGGGCCGACACTCTCCTGGAAGTGAAACACTTCCAGGGTGGCGTAAATCTGGCAAAACTTGCTCTCAACAAATTGGAGCTCAGCGATGTGGTGATCACCTCACCGATGGCAAACCTGGTGGTGCTCAACGATTCGGTGGCCAATTTCAACATTATCCCCCCCTCTGACGAGCCTCCGTCCGACGAGCCCTTCGACTGGAACAATCTGCCCGAGATCAACATCAAGCGCTTTGCGGTGATCGATCCGCGGCCGATACGTTATTACGATGTGGCCACCGGGACAGACATCACCACACGCCTCGAGCAGGCAAGCATCAGCGGTGCCAAGCGTCCGCTCTACCGCCTGCGCATAGGTGGCGGCGTAGAGGCTCCCACATTCCTCAAGTACTTCACCATCAACAGTATATCCTTCGGCCTTGACGGCAATCTGCATTGGGACCAGAGCACACCGCAACAGCTGGAAGTGAGCGATATGCGCTTCAACCTGGCTCTGATCAACGGCACGCTCAACACCCGTGTTGATGCCACCAACGGACTGACGCTCAACACACTGAGCATGAAGTTCGAGCCCATAAGCATTACCAAGGTGCTCGACCTTCTTCCCGACACACTGCGCACCCAGTACGGCATCCCCCTGAACATGAGCACCAATGCCACGGTAAGCATAGACGGACACCTGACACGGCCGTTCCGCGTGGCCTCCGAGGGCATGCCCCATGCGCGCGTGCACGTGCAGCTGCCGGACTCGCGTTTCCAGTGGGAGCAGGTGCGCTTTGAGAATGTTGCCGCCGACCTCGCCGTGCAGTTCGAGGGCGACGACTTCAATGCCACGGTGGTTGACATCAACCGTCTCAATGTGCGCGGTCGTGCAATCGACCTCTCGCTGTCGGGACGTGTAAGCTCGTTGGCCCGCGATCCTCTGTTCGACGGCAAGGTGCAGGGACGGTGCGACATCAACCATCTGCCCCCCGTGATCCTCAACCGCATTCCCGGCACTGTGCGCGGCATGATCACCGCCAATGCGCATTTCCGCGGCCGCCCGTCCATGCTCGACATCAAGAATTACCACCGCCTGCACGTGCTGGGCGATGTGAGCGTCGACCGCTTCTACTGGCTCGATTCCGACACCATCAACATGGTCTATGCCCACCATGCCGCCTTTGACTTCGGCAGCAACAAGAAGTTCCGCACGGCCACCGGCCAGCTTGCCGACAGCCTGCTCACCGCCACGCTCACCATCGACTCGGCCTCGGTGCTCCATAGCGACATATCCATGAAGATGCGCCACTTCAGCATGGGCCTTGGCGCGCAGAACAAGAACCGCTCGCTGGGCCACCGTTCGCACGGCATAGTGCCTCTGGGCGGAGGCCTGAAGATTGGTGCATTTGACCTGACGGTGCTCACAGACACGGCCGTGGTGCGTTTCCGCGATGTGGGCGGCCGCGCCTCGGTGGCTCCGTACAATGGCGACGTGCACAAGCCCATCCTCAATTTCGACCTTTCAATCGGCCGTTTCAGTACCGGCGACAAGTCCACCCGCCTGATGATAATGGACTGCGAGACAAAGTTCTCGGCCATCCTCGAGCCCCAGACACGCACGGCCCGACACATACACCACCTCATGGACTCGGTGGGCCACGTGCATCCCGACATTCCCCGCGACTCGGTCTACGCCATTGCCCTCGCCATCCACAATTCGCGCCCAAAGGGCCGCTTCCCGCGTGTGCACCCCGAAATCCTCCAGGACTCCACCGAGGTAGTGGCATGGAACACCAGCACCGGTTTCCAGCGCCTGCTCACGGAGTGGAAGCTCGACGGACGGCTCACGGCAAAGCGTGCCGGCCTGTTCACGCGCTATTTCCCCCTGCGTAACCGCATTGAGCATCTCGACATTACGTTCAACAACGACTCCATGCTCATTTCCGACCTGCGCTACAAGGTGGGCCACAGCGACTTCACCCTGGGTGGACGTGTCACCAACATGCGCCGCGCCTTCACCTCGCCGCAGGGCCGCCAGTCGCTCAAGCTCAATCTGGTGCTGGAGAGCGACACCATTGACGTGAACCAGCTGATGGGCGCTGCCTACAGCGGCGCATCCTACCAGGTGCACAAGGACAACCCCGGGGTCAACCTGTCCCGTTTGTCGCCCGACGAGGAGCTTGAGATGGCCGTGGAAGAGCATGTGCAAAATGTACCTGACTCCATGGCGCCGATTCTGATCCCCAAGAACATAGAGGCCACGCTCGACGTGCGGGCCCGCAATGTGATATATTCCGACCTTCTGCTCCACAATCTTGACGGCCGCCTGCTCACCTACCAGGGTGCGCTCAGTCTGCACGACCTCCATGCATCGTCCGATGTGGGCAACGTGGGCCTGTCGGCGCTCTACCTGGGCCGCGACCCCGAGCAGATTAAGTTCGGTTTCTCGCTCAATGTTGACAAATTCAACATCCACCGCTTCCTTGACCTGGTACCCCCGGTTGACTCGCTCATGCCTCTGCTGCGCGACTTCAGCGGCATCATCACCGCCGAGGTTGCCGCCACCAGCGACATCAGTCCGAACATGGACCTGAAGATACCCACGCTCCAGGCTGTGGTGGAGATGGAGGGCGACTCGCTCGTGCTCATTGATCCTGACACGTTTAAGAGCCTGTCAAAGTGGCTGCTGTTCAAGAAGAAACAGAACATCATCAACCACATGTCAGTGGCAGTGACGGTCCGCGACAATGTGATGCGCATGTATCCGTTCATGTTCGACATTGACCGATACCGCCTTGGCGTGCAGGGCACCAACGACTTCGACATGAACTTCGACTACCACATTTCGGTGCTCAAATCGCCCATCCCGTTCAAGTTCGGCATAAATGTGAAGGGCAATCCCGACCATTTCAAGATTCGTCTGGGCGGCGCCAAAGTCAATGAGAACACTCCGCGCATGGTGGGCCTTGTGGACACCACCCGCGTCAACCTGCTTGACAATCTCCAGGATGTGTTCCGCCGGGGCATGCGTGCCGCGCGCTTCAAGGACATACGCATCTCCAACCCCAATGCCGCAGCCGCCATCGACCTCAGCACCGACTCGCTAACGCACGCCGATTCGCTCCGTTTCATCCGCGAGGGCCTGATTCCGGCTCCCGACACCGTGCCGCCCACACCGGCCAAGAAACGTCCGTTCTGGAAGCGCAAGCCCATGCTCACCTCGCAGTATCTCTTCCCGGACGAGGGTCCTGGCGGCCACGCCATGCCCATGCTGGCAGTGCTCGGACGTGAGCCACGATTACGTAAATACGCTATTTGATGACTGACAAACAATACTTTGACACAGCTGTAAAGCACTATCTGCAGCGCCATGGACTGCGCCGCATGAATCCCCGCGCCGCCCTGTGCGACATGGACGGCACGCTCTACGACTCCATGCCGCGCCACGCCGCCGCATGGCAGCGGATGATGCACGAGCAGGGCGTGGACTGCGAGATAGACCGCTTCTTCGCCTACGAGGGACGCACCGGCGCCTCAACCATCAACATCCTTTTCCGCGAGTTTCTCGGTCGCGAGGCCGATGCTGAGGAATGTCGCCGTCTCTATGCCGTAAAGTCGCGCTACTTCCATGAAGTCCAGCAACGCGAAGGCATAGCCGTGATGCCCGGTGCTCAGCATCTTGTGGAGCAGTTTATGGCTGAAGGCATAGCGCCGGTGCTGGTGACCGGCTCGGGGCAGACCACGCTGACTGACCGCCTGAATGTGGACTATCCCGGCGCTTTTCCCGACAACCGCCGCATCACATCGCACAATGTGACGCATGGCAAGCCTCACCCCGAGCCTTACCTGCGCGGCCTCGAGCTGGCCGGAGTGGCACCTTCGGAGGCTTTTGTGCTGGAAAATGCACCCTTGGGAGTGGAGTCCGGTGTGGCCGCTGGGGTGTTCACCATCGCCGTGTGCACCGGGCCCATCGAGCGTCGTCTGTTTGTTGAGGCGGGTGCCGATGTGATCTTCGATTCCATGCCTGACTGCGACAAAATGTTCCCGCAGTTGTTATCCTCTATGAGGACGGTGGTGTGCGACTGACATCACGGCTTCGCGCACCCCTCCACGGCTTCGCGCACCCCTAACATAAAAATACGCTATCGATATGAAGACATCCATGTTTTTCACCAATAGTCCTGAAGATGCCCTGGCACGGGTGGTTGACTCCATCCGCCCCAAAGGCGTGTATGTGCTCACCGACACCAATGCCGCGCATTTTGTGCTGCCGGTGCTTCAGTCGGTGTCGGAGGTGATAGCTTCGGCGCCGGTTGTCACTGTGCCCAGCGGCGATGTGAACAAGACGCTTGAAAGCGCGCAACTGGCATGGACTCGGCTGGTGGAACTCGGTGCCACGCGCCACAGTGTGCTCATCAACGTGGGCGGAGGCGTGGTCACAGACCTGGGTGGATTCGTGGCCTCCACGTTCAAACGCGGCATGCACTGCGTCAATGTACCCACCACGCTGCTTGGCGCCGTCGATGCTGCCGTGGGAGGCAAGACGGGTGTCAACTTCCGCGACCTCAAGAACCAGATTGGCACTTTCTCGCTGCCCGATGCGGTGATTGTATCCACCGTGTTTTTCAACACACTGTCTGACCAGGAACTACTCTCGGGCTATGCGGAGATGATCAAGCACGGCCTGCTCAGCAGCCAGGAGGCTTTTGACCGCCTCATGGCCTACCGTCTCGACTTCAGCGGTGCCGATGCCGACTCGCTCCTGGCGCTCCTGGAGGAGAGTGTGAAGGTGAAGACCTCCATCGTTGAGTCCGATCCGTGCGAAAACGGCATCCGCAAGGCTCTCAACCTGGGCCACACCGCCGGCCATGCTTTCGAGACTCTGGCGCTGCGCCGCCAGTCGCCCATCCCCCACGGTTTTGCGGTGGCTTACGGCATGGTGGTGGAGTGCATCCTCTCGTCCATGCTGCAGGGCTTCCCCTCCGAGTCGCTGCACCGGCTGGCGGACTATGTGCGCCACAACTACGGCATCTTTGCCTTTGACTGCAAGGACTACGACGCGCTGGTGGCCATAATGCGCCAGGACAAGAAGAATGACTCGCCCGAGCATATCAATTTCACCCTGCTCCACAGGCCGGGTGACCCCGTGATCGATGTCACTGTTGATGTGGACCACATCACCGGCGCTCTCGACGTGTACCGTGACATGATGGGCCTGTAACCAATTATATGACTGACCATTGACCCTATGATTACATCCACTAAGGAACAACTCGAAACTCTCCTCCAAAGCCTTAAGAACCTCGGCCGCCCTGTGCGCGTGCTGTTTGTCTGCCTCGGCAACGAATAGAATATAGTTATTAAA
>JAXJRL010000074.1:0-19483 GCA_036310635.1 Muribaculaceae bacterium
ATATTGAAACACGGCAAGAGAGCCAAATCACTAATCAAGTATGGTCTGGAAGAAATCGCAAACGTTCTTCTAAGACCGCTCTACAAGCCGAAATTCGATGTGTTCAAATTTTTGTCATGTACTTAAATTTTTGACAGTGAAACCGCGCAGTGCTGACGGGGCTGCATTGCGACCTGCAAATATAACAATCCTGAGCCGTTCGAGGAGGCATCCTCCCACATTTTTTGCCACCCGCCGTCTGCCATGCGCAATAAAATGAGTAATTTTGCGCTGTGGTGACAGGAAACAACCGCTAAATCACACAAATCCCCCACACCTGAACCAACAATGAGCAAAGCCGCTGAGGCACATATCGAGGAACTGCGACGACTGCTGCGCCTGGAGTTTGACGAGGAGCGCGAGGCCATGACTCGCCTTACAGGCCGCATGGACGTGAGCCGTCTGGTGGACCGCGGCTGGGCATGGTGGCCGCTGACAATAGGCCGCTCCTACTACAACTCTCTGAACCAGCGAGTAGTGGAGCTAACTCGGCCCGCCACTCCCGACGGTGAGGACAACTCTGACCACGAGATGGACTATGGCCGACCCGTAGCCTTCTTCACCGCATCGGGCACTGCCGGCGACACGCCCCGCCGCCACTTCACCGGCACCGTCAGCTTCGTTGACGGCGACCGCATGGTGGTGGCCATACCCGACGGCGCCGACCTGGCAACCCTGCAAGCCGACGGTCGCAGCGTGGGCGTGATGATATCTTTCGACGAGACCACCTACCGCACAATGTTCGAGGCCCTCGACGCACTGCAGAAGGCCGACGGACGTCTGGGCCGCCTTCGCGAGATTGCTTATGGCGAGGAACAGCCGGCGGAGCTATCGGCACTGCCCGTAACGTTCCCCTACCTCAACGACTCACAGCAGCAGGCCGTCAACCGCGTGCTGCGCGCCCGCGATGTGGCAGTGGTCCACGGACCTCCCGGCACGGGCAAGACCACCACCATGGTCGAGGCCATCTACGAGACACTCCGACGCGAGAGCCAGGTGCTGGTATGCGCGCAGAGCAACAAGGCCGTCGACTGGATATGCCGCAAGCTCACCGACCGCGGCATCAACGTGTTGCGCCTGGGCAACCCCACGCGCGTGGACGACGCCATGCTGGCCTCCACCTACGAGCGCCGCTTCGAGGCACACCCCGACTACACCACCCTCTGGAGCATACGCCGCGCCATCCGACAGCTCCATGCCTCGCGCAGCGGCAGCACGGAGAGCCGTCATCAGAAGCTGGACCGGCTCAAAGACCGCGCCATAGAGCTGGAAGTGCGCATAAACCGCGACATCTTCGGCTCCGTCCAGGTCATAGCCTCCACCCTCACAGGCAGCGCCAGCCGACTGCTAACGGGCATGCATTTCGCCACAGCGTTCATCGACGAGGCCGCACAGGCCATGGAGCCCGCCTGCTGGATACCGGCCCGCCGAGCCGACCGCCTGGTGCTCGCCGGCGACCACTACCAGCTTCCGCCCACGGTGAAAAGCTACCGTGCCATGCGCGGCGGCCTGGGCCGTTCGCTCATGGAGGTGATCGTGGACCGTCATCCGCAGTGCGTCACCCTGCTCACCGTCCAGTACAGGATGAACGCCGAGATCATGCGCTTCCCGGCCGACTTCTTCTATGGCGGACGCCTGACGGCCGCGCCCGAGGTGAGCCACCGCGGAATCCTGGACTATGACTCTGCCATCGAATGGATCGACACAGCCGCCATTGCCGACGACGACAATCCGGCCGACGACATTGCCGACTTCCGCGAGGCCGTGGTGGGCGACGCCTACGGCCGCATAAACCGCGAGGAGGCCCGGCTCACCATGGACGTGCTGGCCCGCTACATAGAGCGCATAGGCCGCACGCGGTTTCTGGAAGAGAGCATCGATGTTGGCGTCATATCGCCTTACCGCGCCCAGGTGCGCCACCTGCGCTCGCTGCTCAAGCGCACCATCGGCGACAAAGCGTTGCGCCGCCAGGTGAGCATCAACACCGTCGACGGCTTCCAGGGCCAGGAGCGCGACGTGATAATAGTGTCACTTGTGCGCAGCAACGAAAACGGCGACATAGGCTTCCTGCGCGACCTGCGCCGCATCAACGTGGCCATGACACGCGCCCGCATGAAACTCATCATCATCGGCGACAGCGCCACCCTCTGCAAAGGCCACCCCTTCTACCGCAAACTCCACGCCCACATCACCGCCCGCCCCGAATAACCCGCCTTTTTATTGGCTCTGAGTTAATGGATTCTGATATTTTTGATTATCTTTGCAGTATAACTCAAAAACCGATAACCCAGAAGTGGACAAAAAAGAGATTTTCAACAGAATAGAATACGTTGTAGCTTGTGTTGGAGCCTTCGCCTTGAAGTATGGCCTCTCCAACTCCCAGGCTTATGCCTATCTGCGCCGATTCACTGGAATAGACTTTCTTCTGGACTGTTATGCTGCCGAGCAATACAACGGAGATCATGCTGTCCAATACTTCTTTGGCACACTTCGCAGTCTCAAACTTTTAAAGCGCATTGACTTATGACACAAGACATTCAGTTTCAGATAGAATGCCTGTCGGCTGAACTGGTCCAGATGCTTATGGACGAGTACGGCTGGGACATACGCCGTGCTCTCGACGAATTGTATTCATCCACGACGTTCGCCAAACTTAACGACCCGGAATGTGGCTTGTATTACCAGGGGGCCGTATATGTCTTTCAATTTCTTAAATCAGAAATTGAAACCGGAAAGATAGCATAAGATGGTGCAACGGCATCGCACTATTCATGCCCGGAAACACCTTTGTGCAACCAAAATCCATGCCGGGGCAGAAACAAGGATTCGATTGCGACACAAATCGCATTTTTATGGGGAAATTGTGCGCAAAAGTTGAGTGCATTTTGCCGCAAATTGTTTACTTTTGCACATTAAATACACGTTTCGCCGCCCTCAGCCTTTTCTTATTCCAATTATCGCTGATTATCAGGCGCTTCAACTACACTACCCTAACGCAACAATGAACAAGCTGCAACTATACATCAACCGCACGGGCCACACCTTCAAGTCGCTGCTCAACCTCAACCCCAACGAGGATGTGCGCAAGTTTGTGTGCGACCTGCGCCGTGCCGTCAATGCCATAGAGTACGATTCAGAAGAGAAGAACATATTCTACTACGTGTCAGCCACCGACGAGGGTTCGTTCTTCACCATCATACGCACCATCCCGCCCGAACACGGCAACCATCTGGCCGCATGGATTTATGTGCCCAACGGCCTTGACATCAGCGCCGAAGAGCTCTACCGTCTGGTGCAGTTCACCGCCCGCAAGGTGAGCAACTCCGACGTCACCGCCGACGATGTTGCCGCCCTGCGCGACGCATTCAGCAAGGAATACCCCACCCTTCCCTCGGCTCCGGCCATGACCGCCTGCCAGGGTACCGACTACGCCTGGCGCACCTACGGTCCCAACACCGGCCTGGAGCTCATCGATTTCACCGGCCGCGGTCGCTGGCAGCAGAGCTATCTGCCCTACGCCGGCGTGATACTGGTGGACGACCAGCTCGGCCTCGACGTTAAGTGCGACAACATCTCCGATGCCGAACTCGGCGAACCCGCCACCCTCGAGGTGCCCGAAATGACCGAGAACGGCTTCACAGCCTACGTGTTCGGCCGCAAGCTGAACCGCCCCATGCTCGCCACCCTCGGCGCCACCCTCCAGGTGACCTGGCGCCGTCCCGGCTTTGAGGACGTGGTGGTGGACCAGGTGGTTGACTCTCGCCGGTTCACTCCCGAACCTGTTGCCACCGACAACTCGCACAAGACCATAACCCCGGAATCGTTCTATATCACCTCGCAGCAGTCGCGCGAGCCCATGTCGGGATGCTCCATCCGAGTCAACGGCCGCGACATCACCGCCGAGGGCCGCTCGTTCACCAGCGAGGAACTCCGCCAGGCAGCCGTGATTGTGAGCTGCGACGGTTATTTCCCCTTCTCAGGCACCCTCGACCTGGCGTCGACCAAGCGCGCGCTCATCCAGCTGCAGGAACGCCGCAAAATCTACTGCTTCGAGATGCCCCTGGTGTCCAGCTCGCTCGGTGGCCCCGTCCGCTTCGAGCTCCGCGTCAAGAAAGAGCTGACAGCCAGCCCCATCGAGGGATACCAGCTCCTTGACGAAATCCAGGAAGGCTCCACCCGCACCAACCACCTCGGCTTCACCGGCGTGGAGACACCGCTCAAAGCCAAGCTGGTATATGCCGCGCTCGGTTTTGTGGTAGGCGCCATCCTCGCCTTCATCCTGGGCACATGCACCCGATCCACTGCCGACTCCACCCTGGCTCCCGCCGCCAACCCCGACTCGGTGGTGGCCGCAGCCGTGCCCGCAGGCGCCATCCCCGCGCCCGAAACTCAGGTGCAGGGCCCGGAACAGCCCCAGGCCGATGAGCAGAAAGCCCCTGAGGCCGAAGAGAAGCCCGAGGCTCCCGCTCCCGCCAACGCACAGGCTTCGGCAGCCGACATCGCCAACGCCGTCAAGTACCTGGACAGCAACAAGACCTGGGACCGCGCCGAACTCGAGAAGAATCCCGCCACACGCGGCCTGTTCGACGACATGAACAACTTCCGCCTGGACAAGCTCATCGACGTATGGGGCCCCAAGCTTAAGGACTCGGAGAAGATGCAGCGCGTGGTCACCCACTCGCGTTACGGCAAAAACAAGAAGAAAGCCGACCACACTCCCCCTTACGACAAGAAGGGCGACAACGTGATCACCGTCCAGAGCTATCTGAACCGCGTTGACCCCTGATTGCCAACCCAATACTGAAAAAATCCAACAAAACGTACTATATTTTCGACCAAAAATTCAATTTAAGTCTTCATGAAACACACTTCACTCCGCGGCTTAGCAGCCGCGCTGATGCTTGCAGTCTGCTCATGTGCCTTTGCGTCCTACCCCAAGCACATGAGCGTTACCAGCGCCGACGGACGCACTGTCACCGTGACAGCCGTGGCCGACGGCATACTGAAAGTGACCAACACAGCCGCCGGTGAGCAGCCCCGCAAGGGCCGCGTATCGGTAATCGACGAGTCCACCAAAGGCCCAAGGCTCAACGCCGACGGCTCCGGAATGAGCGCCAACCTGTGCGGAGTGAGTGTGAGCCTGACACGCGACGGCGTGCTCACCATCGACGCCGGCAAGGGCAAGCGCGTGACCGACAGCGGCCTGCGCACCACCGATGCCGCCGGACGCCGCGTCATGGCCCTCGACGTGGACTCGCGCGGAGCCTTCTACGGCGCCGGCGAGCGCGGCCACAAACTGAACCTTCGCGGCGACACCCTGGTGATGTACAACCGCCAGAACTACGGCTACACCGGTTCCGACCCCCGCATCAGCCAGATGAACATCACCATGCCGCTGTTTGTGGCCAGCGACGGATACGCCATTGTCTTTGACGACTTTGCGCCGGCCCAGCTTGTGCTCGGCAACCCCATCAAGTACATCACCGAGAGCCACCAGCCCGTCAGCTGGTACTTTGTGAACGGCGCCAACACCCTGGCCGATGTGAGCGAGGCGCTCACCCGTCTGACCGGACGCCAGGAACTTCCGCCCATGTGGTCGCTGGGCTACATCACCTCCAAATACGGCTACCACAACCAGGCCGAGACCCTCGGCGTGGTCGACACCCTCAAGACCGCCGGCTACCCGGTGGACGGACTGGTGCTTGACCTCTACTGGTACGGCAAGGAGCAGGACATGGGCCGCTGGGCATGGGACCCCCAGCAGTGGCCCGACCCCAAAGGTATGCTTGCCAACCTCAAGAATCAGGGAGTCAATGTGATAACCATCACACAGCCCTATGTGCTCCGCAACGGACGCGCCATCGACAACTACAAGCAGCTCGCCGCCGGCGGCATGCTCATGGCCGACTCCACCGGCCGCGCGCCCCAGGAAGTGAAGATATGGGTGGGCGAAGGCGGCATGTTCGACGTGTCCAACCCCAAGACCCGCCAGTGGATGGCAAACCGCTACAAGCAGCTCACCGACCTGGGCGTGACCGGATGGTGGGGCGACCTGGGCGAGCCTGAGGTTCACCCCGAGACCGGCCTCCACGCCAACGGCCTGACTGCCCGACAGTACCACAACCAGTACGGCAACGACTGGAGCGGCATAGTCTACAACATGTTCAAGGACAGCTTCCCGCAGGAGCGCCTCGTGTCCATGATGCGCGGTGGCACCACCGGCCTGCAGCGTTACGACGTGTTCCCCTGGAGCACCGACGTGTCGCGCTCATGGGGCGGCCTCGAACCCCAGATACGCATCATGCTCAATTCCGGCCTCAGCGGCCTGGGATACATGGGCCACGACGTGGGCGGTTTTGCCGTGGGCGAAGTGCCCACCGACCCCGAGCTCTATGTGCGCTGGCTACAGCTGGGCCTCTTCTCGCCCATGCTCCGCACCCATGCCCAGTTCAACGCCGAGCCCTACCACTACCCCGAATACGCTGACATCATCAAGCCGCTGGTGCTCGAGCGCTACCGCTGGCTGCCCTACAACTACACCCTGGCCTGGGAGAACGCCACCAAGGGATATCCCCTGGTGCGCCCCCTGAACTACCACAGCCCGCTGGGCACCGACACCCAGGAGCAGGACCTGCACGAGTTCCTCTGGGGACGCGACGTGCTCGTGGCTCCGGTCATGGAGCAGGGCGCAGTGAAGCGCAATGTGACACTGCCTGCCGGCAGCCGCTGGGTGGACATGAGCGCGCCCACCGAATACTACGAGGGCGGCACCACCATCGCCGACTATCCCGCGCCGCTCTCCAAGCTGCCCCTGTTCGTGCGCGAGGGCGCATTCATCCCCATGGCCGACTACCCGATGGGCTCAACCATGGACTATGACCCCGACCGCCTGACCGTGCAGTACTACCCCTCGGCCAGCGAGCTGAGCTCGTTCACCATGTTCGAGGACGACTTCAGGACACCCTCCACCCTGAGCCACAACCAGGGACGACTCATCACCATGACCGGCGACGCCCGCGGCAACACCACCGCCGTCAGCTTCAAGGCCGAAGGCCAGTATCCCGGCATGGATCCCAAAGCCAAGAAACAAATCACTCTGGTGGTCAACAACCAGACATCCAAACCCCGGAAAGTGACCGTGAACGGTCGTGGCGCCAAGTATGTGTACAATGCCCAGGCACACACCGTCACCGTGACTCTCGGCTGGAAAACCGACCGTGCCGCCGAAATCAGAATAATAAAGTAAACAGACAGATATAGATATGTTTTCAGGAATAGTAGAATGTGCCGCCACCGTTGCCGACGCCCGCATGGTGGACGGCAACCTGCAGCTCAGCGTCAAGTGCCCCTTCACCGACGAGCTGCGCATTGACCAGTCAGTAGCCCACAACGGCGTGTGCCTCACCGTGGTGGCCATACACCCCGACGGCGTGTACGAGGTAACCGCCATCCAGGAAACCCTCGACCGCTCCAACCTCGGCCTGCTCCGCAAAGGCGACCTGGTGAACCTGGAGCGCTCCATGCTCATGAACGGTCGCCTGGACGGCCACATTGTGCAAGGCCATGTGGACACCACAGCTGTATGCACCGAAGTGACCGAGGTGGACGGCTCGCACTATTTCAAGTTCGAGTACGAAGTGAGCCCCGAACTGGTGCGCAAGGGATATATGACCGTGGAGAAAGGCTCGGTCACCGTCAACGGCGTGAGCCTGACCGTGTGCGACAGCGAGCGCACCTCATTCCGCGTGGCCATCATCCCTTACACCCTGGAGCACACCAACTTCTGCCGGATCAAGGTGGGAACACGCGTGAACATCGAATTTGACATAATCGGCAAATACCTGGCCCGCCTCAGCGAACTGTCAGCGCAATAACGGTGTTCTAATATCAGTAGGCTGCCGGAGATGCGCCCCGGCAGCCCGACCAACCACCTAATTGCATCACTGACCATGCCAACACCTTCACCGTCCGACACTTCGCGCGCTCCCCAGAGCGCTCCCGCCACAGCCACATCATCAGCCGACACCCCCCAGCAGCCCGACACCTCACCCTCAAAAAAGGAGAGCCTGATGCAATACATCAAAGGATTCTTCTCCATCAAGGGCTACATCGAGCGTCAGGCCGATGTGGAGAGCGAGATACGCCAGGGCGTGTCCTTCAAGGGCTCCAACAGCTACATCCTCATCCTGGCCATGCTCGTGGCCTCGCTCGGACTCACCACCAATTCCACGGCGGTCATCATCGGCGCCATGCTCATTTCGCCGCTGATGGGCCCCATCATCGGAATAGGTCTGGCTATCGGCATACAGGATTTCCATCTGCTGCGACAGTCCCTGCGCTCACTGGGCTCGGCTACCATCATCAGCGTTCTGGCCTCAGCTTGCTTCTTCCTGATAGCGCCCGTAAGCGAGGGCCACAGCGAGCTGCTGGCACGCACATCGCCCACCATCTACGATGTGCTGATAGCATTCTTTGGCGGCGGCGCCGGCATTGTGGGCATGAGCGCCCGCTCCAAGGGCAACGTCATCCCCGGCGTGGCCATCGCCACAGCCCTCATGCCGCCCCTGTGCACCGTGGGATACGGCCTGGCCACCCTGCAGCTGCACTATTTCCTCGGCGCTCTCTATCTCTTCATCATCAACTGCATATTCATAGCCCTGGCCACCTTTGTGGGCGTCAAGCTCATGAAGTTCAACCAGTATCCGGCGGCCGACGTGCAGCGCTCAAACCGCATACGCAAGTGGGTCTACGCCATCGCCATCCTCACCCTGCTGCCCAGCATCTACCTGACCTGGCGCATGTTCCAGCAGTCCACGGCCAACATTGCCGCCGAAAAGTTTGTGGAGACCAACTTCGATTTCCCTGACACCCAGGTACTTGGCCAAAAGCTCTATCAAGGCAAAAAGGGACGACAGCTCGACGTGACACTCATCGGACGCCCCATCAACACCGACTCCATGGTGCTCGTGCTGCAGCCGCTCCTGGCCCAGTACGGCCTCAAAGGCACCACGCTCAACATAGTGCAGGGAGGCACCATCGCCACACCGGCACACCAGAACGCCTCAATAAGCGAGATTTACAACGCCGCTCAGGCCGCCATCGTGGGCAAACAGGCCACCATCGACTCGCTCCGCACCGAGCTTGCCGGAGTGGCGCGCCGCGACACCATCGGCGCAGCCATGGCTCCCGAGCTGAAAGTGGTGTTCCCTCAGGTGAGCGACATTGCCATCAGCCGCAACGTGTTCTGCGACGTGAACACCGGCCGCCTCGACACCGCAGAAGTGGCTCTGGTGTCATACCGTCATCCTATATCGGCGGCAGAAAAGGCCAAGCTACAGAAGTACATCGAAGCGCGCATAGGCGCCAAGCGCGTCCAGGTGGTACATTTCGAATAACCTAAGCGCACCGCCGCAGGCCCCGGGCCCCGGCGGTGCCGCTACATAATATAATCCTGTTATGAAAAAACCGATCATACCCGTACTCCTTCTCACCGGCTATCTGGGCAGCGGCAAAACCACTCTGCTCAACCGCATTCTCCGTAACCCCGACGGCTACCGCATAGCCGTAATCGTCAACGACCTCGGCGAAGTGAACATCGACGCCGACCTGGTGAGCCGCGGCGGCATGGTGGGCATGGACCCCAACGACCCCAACGCGCGACCCTCCGACGTGGTGCCTCTGCAGAACGGCTGCATATGCTGCACCCTGGCCTCCGACCTGGCAGCTCAGCTCGGCCAGCTCGCCTCCACAGGCCGGTTTGACTACATCGTAATCGAGGCAAGCGGCATCTGCGAGCCCGCGCCCATCGCCCAGACCATACAGATGCTCCCGGCCATGGATCCGGCCTACACCGAGGTGGCCGTTCCGCGCCTCAGCTCGATTGTAACAGTGGTCGACGCCCTGCGCCTGATCACCGACTTTGACAACGGCCAGGCTCTGGTACACACTGCCGAGCCCAAGGACGAGGGCGACCTCACCCGTCTGGTCATTGACCAGATAGAGTTCTGCAACACCATCATCCTCAATAAAATATCGGAAGTGCCCGCCGAGGACGCCCAGCGTCTCGAGGCCATTGTGCGCACCATCCAGCCCCGCGCCAACATCCTCACCGCCGACTTCTGCCAGGTGCCCACCGAAACCCTGCTCACCGCCGGCAAGTTCGAATTTGAGCGCGTGGCCACCTCCGCAGCATGGGTGCAGGCCCTCGAAGCGGACCCCGAAGACCATGACGATGATGACCACGATGACGACGATCATGACGAACATGACCACCACCATCACGAGCACGAGCATCATCACGAACATGAACATGAGCATGAACATGAGCACGAACATGAAGGCCACCACCATCACCACCACGGCGAAGGCCATGACCATGTCGCCGAATTCGGCATCAGCACCCATGTGTACTATCGCCGCAAGCCTTTCGACCTCAACAAATTCGACTATTTCCTGGACCGCAAGTGGCCCAAAAACATAATCCGCGCCAAAGGCGTGCTCTATTTCAGCAACAACACCGACATGTCCTACCTCTTCGAGCAGGCCGGAAGCCAGAAAAACGTGCAGCAGGCAGGCTACTGGTACGCCACCGCCCCCAAGGACGAGCTGGACGACCTGGTGGCACGCGACCCGTCCATCCTCCGCGACTGGGACGATGAATACGGCGACCGCATGGTCAAACTGGTGTTCATAGGCCAGCACCTCGACACCAAGGCACTCGACGAGCTGCTCGATTCAGCCCTCGACTGATTCCAACCCACGCATCACCGCATACAGAGAGCGGCGCAACCTCCGTGCTGGAGATTGCGCCGCATTGCGTTAGGCGTTTGGTACAGGTCCTTGATTACTTCTTGAAGTAACGGTTGAAGAGACCCTGGAAGCCCTGGCCGTGACGAGCCTCGTCCTTGGCCATTTCGTGTACGGTGTCGTGGATGACATCCAGGCCGAGCTCCTTGGCGCGGCGGGCGATGCGCATCTTGTCCTCGTTGGCGCCGGCCTCGGCCATCATGCGCTTCTCAAGGTTGGTCTTGGTGTCCCATACAACCTCGCCGAGGAGCTCGGCGAACTTGGAGGCGTGCTCGGCCTCTTCCAGAGCGTAACGCTTAAAGGCCTCGGCAACTTCGGGATAGCCCTCGCGGTCAGCCTGGCGCGACATGGCCAGATACATGCCCACTTCGGTGCACTCGCCGTTGAAGTGTGTGGTCAGGTCCTTGATCATCTCATCGTCGCAGCCTTTGGCCACACCTATTTCGTGCTCGGTAACGAACTGCAGGGCTTCACCGGCGTCAGTGGGAACCTCTTTGAACTTGCTGGCGGGAGCGCCGCACAGGGGGCACTTTTCGGGAGCGTGCTCACCTTCGTAGATGTAGCCGCAAACGGTGCAGATAAATTTCTTTTTCATCTTGGTGTTTGTATTTTAAGTTAGTGATTTATTGAATTGTCCGTGGTTGGAACGTTTGTCAGACTCAGTTGTGCCCTCAGGCCTGGAAACGGGCGGTGCCTTCAGTCAGGCGCTTGTTATGCACATAGCAAATTTACACATTTCCTCCGATATTGACAAACATTATTTCATAAAAAAATTGCGACGCCGAAATGTTTGCTTCGGCGCCGCAATTGTGGCTATGGGTAGGAAGCGCGCCTTTCGGCTGCGCTTCCTGAGAAATTCGCGTTGCTATCAGGGGATGAGTTCGTATTTGCGGAACACTTTCTGGATCTTCTCCAGGGCCTCGGTCACCTGCTCCTTGGTGTGTGTGGCCATGAGGCTGAAGCGGATCAGGGTGTCCTCGGGAGCCACGGCGGGCGATACCACGGGGTTCACGAATATGCCTTCCTCGAAGAGGTCGTGGGTCACGGAGAATGTCTTGAAGTTATCGCGGATGAACAGGGGGATGATGGGCGTGGATGTGTTGCCTATCTCGCAACCCATATTGCGGAAGCCCTCAAGGGCGTAGTTGGTGATGTTCCACAGGTGCTCCTGGCGCCAGGGCTCGTCGATCATGATGTCGATGGCCTTGAGTGCCGCGGCGGTCGATGCCGGGGTGATGGAGGCTGTGAAGATGTAAGAGCGTGAGTGGTGGCGCAGGAAGTTGGTGATCTCCTTGTCAGTGGCGATGAAGCCGCCGAGCGAGGCGAACGACTTTGAGAATGTGCCCATGATGAGGTCCACGTCCTTGGTTACGCCGAAGTGGTTGCAGGTGCCGCGGCCGCCTTCGCCGAACACGCCTATGGCGTGGGCTTCGTCCACCATTACCGATGCGTTGTACTTCTTGGCCAGGGCGGTGATTTCGGGCAGGGGAGCCACGTCGCCTTCCATTGAGAACACGCCGTCGGTCACGATGAGCTTCACCTTGTCGGGCTCGCAGCGCTGCAGCTGCTTCTCGAGCGATGCCATGTCGAGGTGCTTGTATTTGAGCTGCTGCGAAAAGCTCAGGCGACGGCCTTCGATGATTGAGGCATGGTCGCGCTCGTCCCAGAGGATGTAGTCCTCGCGGCCGGTCAGCGCCGAAACCACGCCGAGGTTCACGCCGAAACCGGTGGAATAAATCATCACGTCTTCCTTGCCGATGTATTCGGCTATGCGGTGCTCCAGCTGCTTGTGGAGGTCGAGGGTGCCGTTCAGGAAGGGCGAGCCGGCGCAGCCGGTGCCGTATTTGCGGGTGGCTTCGATGGCGGCCTCCTTGATGCGGGGGTCGTTGACGAGGCCTGTATAGCAGTTAGAGCCGAACATGAGCACGCGGCGGCCGTTGATGTCGACCTCGGTGTCCTGTTCTGACGATATTGCTCTGAAATAGGGATAGATTCCTGCGGCTTTTGCCTCCTGCGGGGCTGTGTACTTGCTGAGTTTTTCGTTGAGAAGCTTCATCTGCTTTCGTGGCTTTTTCTATGTTTGCACTGCCTGTTCGACGCATATCGCGCCAAATCAGGCTACAAAGTTACAAAAAATATAAACACCATGCGCCAAAACCTCCAAAAGTTGTTAAAAAAAATGTAAATGAGGCTCAATTTGCCTTCTCCTGCCTTTCACCCGCTGAAATAATTAAGGCGCCTCGGCCTGATGCCTGGCGCCTTGTGGCTTTCGCTGATGCGAGGGTCAGATCATGGCTGCGAACGAGCCACGGATACGGTCCATGAACGAGGGGGGTGATCGGTTTGATGTCAACGGCCACTTTCGAGTCCTTGCGGTTCAGGAACAGGATGGACGAGTGCATCACTATCGCCACCCACTCTTCGAAGGGGACTATGGCGTGTATGTGGCTCACGGGAATCTTGTGGAAAGGCGATGTGCTGTCAATTGATCCTATCACCAGTTCCTCGGTGTCGGGGTTGATGAAGATGTTGTGGTTCTTTGCGGCATAATCAAAGAGGAGGGCCAGATTCAGCATGTCTACGCTCTTGGCAGGCTTGCGATACTTTTTGTAAAGGCTTGAAATAAGTTCGCGGGTGATCATCTATCTTAGATTTATTGAGTAGTTATTGTGTTCGGGTTAACTGTGGGGTTGCCGCCGGGCGGCGTGATTACTGTTTTGCAGAAGGGGCTTTGTTTGCCCGTTTCTAAAAGTAAAACCAAGAACATTCTGAATTGTTTGGCGCGTGTGGAACATTTTTCCACATGTAACGGCATTGTAACACCATTGTGTCACAATCGGCATTTTCAGCCGTTTTTCGCACCCTCAGAAGCGCTCCAGGCGGTATCCGCGGGCGCGGAGGGTGTCAATCATCTGAGGCAGCAGACGGTAGAACTTGTCCTGGCGCAGGGGTGTGACGCCCAGGTGCACTATTATGATGGCGCCTTTCAGGCCGCGCTCCTTCTCGTAGCGCCACAGCTGGTCCCAGATTTCGGGCGTGGTGCGGTAGCCGGGCATGCCCTCGGCGGTATAGTCGCGGTAGGTTTCCACGCCAGGCGAGGGGTTGACGGGTGTGATGCCCGCCGAGCGGTAGGCGTCGGCATGGGTGCGGTGGCACCACTCGAACGGCGGAAGGGCATAGGGCGCGTCGGCGCGTTTCACGCCGAAGCGTGCCAGCTCCAGGTAGTTCGAGTCGAGGTCGGCCAGCATGGAGTCGGGGGTGATCAGAGGCGTGCGTTTGCCATCCCAGTCGGCAAGGAGGAGGTGGTGGTTGGAGTGCGTGCCCACATAGTGTCCGTCGGCCACTATGCGCCGTATCAGCGGCTCATATTCCTTCATGCGCAGAAAGTTGCCGGTGAAGAAGAACGATGCCGGCACATGCATGGAGTCGAGCACGCCCACGGCATATTCGCCGCCCTCGAACATGGAGTCGGCCGAGAACACCAGGCGCACCACCATCGAGTCGGTGTCGCAGCCCACCACCACGTGGTGCGCGTCGAGCGCCACGGCATGGCCGCGCTCCCTGGCGGTGTCATTGTCGGCAAAGGAGTATCCGGTCAGGAAAATCAAGGCAGCGCCGAGCGCTATCAGCAGTTTTCTCATGGCTATTCAGGAATCTAAGGCATCAGGCTAATATTATATAATGAGACTGCGGTGCCGGGGGCGGTAGCTTGGCGCCCGTCGGCACCGCAGTGTGCGTGGGGTCAGATTTTGCGGATGCCCATGATGTGGCGCACCTCGGCAAGTGTCTTCGAGGCCTGCTCGCGGGCACGGTCGGCACCGCGTGCCAGCACCTTGCGCATGTAGTCCTCGTCGGCGAGGATGTCGTTGATGCGCTCGCGGATGGGGGTTGTCACCTTCAGGATGTCCTCGGCGAGCTGTTTCTTCAGGTCGCCGTAGCGGATGGAGCAGTCGGCATAGGCGTCGCGGAACTGCTGCACCACCTGGGGCTCGGAAGTGAGCTCGAGCAGGGTGAACAGGTTGGCTATGGGCTCGCTCTGGGGCGAATTGGGAGTCTGGGGGCCTTCGTCGGTCACGGCGCGCATCACTTTCTTGCGCAGGGCCTTGGGCTCGTCGATGAGGTAGATGCAGTTGCCCTCGCTCTTGCCCATCTTGCCGGAGCCGTCCAGGCCGGGCACCTTGACGGGGGCTCCGCGGAACTCGAAGTTTTCAGGCTCGATGAACTCCTCCACTCCGTAGAACGAGTTGAAACGGCGTGCGAAGCGGCGGGTGAGCTCCAGGTGCTGCAGCTGGTCCTTGCCCACGGGCACCCAGCGGGCCTTCTGGATGAGGATGTCCACAGCCATCAGCGTAGGATAAGTGAGCAGGCCGGCGTTCACGCGCTTGTTGGTGGTGTTGCAGGCGCCGAGAATCTCCTTCTCGAAGGCCTCGTCGCTGTCCTGGGCGGGAGTGCCCAGGCCCAGGGCCTTGCGGGCCTTGTCCTTGAACGATGCGGTGCGCATCAGCTCGCCGATGCCCACATGCATGTTCAGCAGCAGGTACAGCTCGGAAAGCTCGGGCACGTCGCTCTGCACGAAGATCGAGGCCTTCTCGGGGTCGATGCCGGCGGCCAGGTACTCGGCCAGGATGCCGCGCACGTTCCGGTGCAGGGCGTCGGGGTCGGTCGACGTGGTCAGCGCGTGCAGGTCGGCGATGAAGAACAGGCAGTCATACTCGCCGTCGTTCTGAAGCTTCACAAACTTGGAGAGGGCGCCGTAGTAGTTGCCCAGGTGCAGATTGCCGGTGGGACGGATGCCGCTCAGTACTATCTCTTTTGACATATTATAATGTGTGAATTGTTTAACGTGGTTAGGGATTCATCCCGCGCAGCCAGTGTGCGGCGGCCGTTGCCGCCGTGCGCACCGTATGCGCAAGGTAGACACAAAATTAGTAATTTTTTTGTGCAGACACCACAAAAAAATTCCACAAAATCAGAAAATGCCGTATATTTGCACTCAGCATACCATGAATGGAGCCCGGCCAGCGGTGCCGCTCCACGGTCTAATCCTGAATTAACTATACCTCAATTTCATGAAATTCAAATCATTGTTTATCGCAGCCGCCGCCATGGCCCTGGCCTGGCCCGCAGCCGCGCAGTCCGCCGATGCCGTCAAGCGTGAAATGCGCTCCGTCTGGATGGCCGGCATGGGCATCGACTGGCCCAAGACCTCCGGAACCGGCGAGGCCGTGCGCCAGAAGCAGCAGAAACAGCTCACCGACTACCTGGACAAGCTCAAGGCTCAGAACTTCACCTCGATATGCCTGCACGTGCGCCCGCGCGCCGACGCATACTACAAGTCCACGCTCGAGCCCTGGAGCGCCGACATCTCGGGCAAGCGCGGCGTGGACCCCGGATGGGACCCCCTGGCTTTCGCCATCGAGGAGTGCCACAAGCGCGGCATGGAGCTGTACGCATGGCTCAATCCCTACCGCGTTAACGCCAACGGCGTGACCTACACCACCGACTTCGACAACCAGTGGAAGGCCAACGGATGGCTCATCTACTCCGGCAACTGGACTTCGTTCAACCCCGGCCTGCCCGCCGCTCGCAAACACTGTCTCGACGTGATGCGCGAAATCTACATGAACTACAACATTGACGGCATGCTCTTCGACGACTATTTCTACCCCGGAGACCACATGGCCGAAGGCTCCTCGTCGGCCGACTGGAAGCTGTACAAGGACAGCGGCACCACCATGTCGCAGGCCGACTGGCGCCGCAACAATGTGAACACCTTCATGCAGGAGCTCTACGCCGACATCCAGAAGGAGCGCCCCGACATGCGTTTCGGCATCGGCCCGGCAGGCGTCAGCTACAAGTCTGCATCGAAGTACGGCCTCGGCAAACCGGCCATCTCCGCTTCCGACTGGCAGTACGACGACATCTACGCCGACCCCCTCGCCTGGATGGCCGACGGCACCATCGACTTCATCGGCCCGCAGATCTACTGGGCACGCAACCACAGGACCGCCCCCTTCGAGCCTCTGGCCAAATGGTGGGCGAACGCCGCTCTGCACTTCGGCATCCATAACTATGTCAGCGCCGCATCCTACCAGCTCAAGACTTTCGGTGGCAACGACATCAACGGCTGGAGCGAGATAGGCGCACAGGTTGACCTGACCCGCAAGTATGCCACCGACAACGCCCCCGGCATGATTTACTACAACACTCAGTCAATCAACGGCCCCGCCATGAGCGGCCTGGGCGACTGGCTGGGCGAGAACCGCTACCAGACTCCCTCGCTCACCCCCGTGGTGACCTGGAAGAGCCGCGTGAACTACAGCGCCCCCGCCGGCGCCTCGTTTGCCGGCACCACACTGAGCTGGAACGCCACCAAGGGCTACAACCAGCGCTCCATAATCCGCTACACGGTCTATGCCGTGCCCCAGTCCGTTGACTATGCCGCAGCCCTCCGCGCCGACGGCGACGGCCTCAAGTCGGACTACCTGCTCGACGTGGCCTACGGCACCAGCTACACCATGCCCGCCGACAAGGCATCAGGCCACTGGTACGCCGTGTGCGTCTACGACGGCCTGGGATACGAGTCGGAGCCCGCAGTAGTGGGCCGCGACGTGCCCCGCACCGCCGCCGTCACCCTCATCAGCCCCGCCAACGGCACAGAAGCCGTGTGGGAGCAGCCCCTGCAGTGGTCGGCAGTGGAAGGCGCCACCTACACCGTGCAGCTCTCCACCTCGGAGTCCATGGAGAAGTTCTTCTATGAGCAGGGCGGCCTGAAGCAGACCTCGACCACCGTCGACCTCTCCGAGCTGGCCGACAACACGCCCGTGTTCTGGCGCGTGGTGAGCCACTCCGCCGGACGCATGGACGGATACAGCGACATCCGCGCCTTCGTTTCGCCCCAGCGCACTCCCGCTCCCGCAGCCACTCTCATCGCACCGGTATCGGGCGAGGCATTCAGCGACCTGGAGGTGACCCTCAGCTGGAAGCTCCCCGCGGGCGCAGCAGTGACCAAAGTGACCGTAGAGGTGGCCGACGCCGCCAAGGGCTTCGATAATCCCGTAGCCACCTACTCCACCGAGAATCCCGCCGAAACCTCTGCCACCTTCAACTGCTACAAGCTGGGCGAAGGCTCATACCAGTGGCGCGTAATCACCGAGGGCAACCGCATGAATCCCACCACCTCCACCACAGGCGCCTTCGTCATCAAAGACCTGAAAACCGGCACACTGGAGCCCGGCTATTCGCCCCGCACCGAGACAGCCAAGTATGACCGCGTGGGCGACCTCACCCTCGAAAACCTGTGGATACGCACCGCCGGCGCCCCCAACAACAACTTCACCACAGCCGAAAACGGTGTGCTGAGCCGCGGCATGATCGCCACCCGCGACCACGTCTACATAACCCGCCGCTCCGAGGCATCGGCCGGCGCCGACCTCTTCCTGGAGGAATATTCGGCCAAGACCGGCGAGCACCTCCGCGACATCCAGCTCGGAACCGAAGCCAACGTGGGCTACCTGCCCTGCAACGACGTGATCCGCGACACCAAGGGCAACCTGTGCGTCACCAACCTGAGCCTCAACATCGGCTCAACCCCCCTGCGCATATTCATGGTCAACCTGGAGGACGGCTCCCTGACCGACGTGGCCACCATCAGCGCCACCTCCGGCCGCGTGGACCACATGGGCATATACGGCGATGTGGCTTCGGGCAACTTCACCGTCTTCGCCGCCATAGCCAGCTCCGCCAACGTGGTGCGCTGGAAGGTAACAAACGGCACCGTGGGCAAGGCCGAGCAGAAGAGCGTCAGCGCCTTCTATCCCTCATCGGCCTCGGCCTTCGGCATCGCGCCCAAAGTATGGCCCGTGAGCGAGAACCTGTTCTATGCCGACGGCCACTCCACCGCCTGGACCCTCTATGACTTCAACAAGCTCAGCGCCACCGTAGGCTCATTCGCCAACGCTCCCGCCCTGGCCCCCACCGAGACCACTGACAACGGCGCCATGGTCTTCACCATGGGCGGCAAGCGCTACGCCGTGTACAATTCCACGCCTTCGGCCCAAGGCGGAAAGTTCAACATCGTGTCGATGGGCACCGCCGACGATTTCTCCACCATGGGACACCTCTGGACCGTCCCCGAGGCCGGCCTCGGCACCGTGGTGTCGTCAACATGCTCCGCTCCCTGCGACGCCGTTGACAACGGCGACGGTTCGGCCAATGTATATGTGTACAGCGCCGGCAACGGCATTTCGGCCTACCGCATGCGCGACGTCACTCTTGGCGTGGACGGCATCGAAGCCGACGGCACTCTTAACGTGCGCGTAGTCGGTCACACCGTCATCGCCTCCAAGGCAGTGGAGAGCATCAAGGCTTACTCAGTGGCCGGCGCTCTTGTGGCCGCCGCCACCTCCACCGACTGCCTGGACCTCCCCGCCGAGGGCACATACCTGGTTGTGGCCGACGGCATCCGCACCATGGTCCACGTCCGCTGATCCGCAACATCACCCCCACCCCATAAGCGCAGCCCGCCTGCAGACGCCCCGAATCCGGCTCTGCAAGCGGGCTGCGGCATTGTTTTGGCACAACAACCATTTTTATTTCATTGCCGCATTTATTGTGTCAAAAACACAGCGTGGAAATA
>JAXJRL010000075.1:0-6366 GCA_036310635.1 Muribaculaceae bacterium
CTTCGATGTTCTCAACGCCCGAAACGGCTGAGTCGTCCTTGACGGTCACTACCTGCACTGCGCCGCAGTTGGTGGTGGCGGCAACGGTCACGGTGACTTCGGTCACAACCTTGTCGGCGGGAGCGGTCCATGAGCGGCTGGCGATGTCGATAGTGCCGTTGTCAACCGAGAAGGTGAGCTGGTCAGCGGTGGGGAAGTTGGAGCCGTAGCCTTTGGGGAAGGAGATGCTCTGGATCTTCTGGCCGTTGGTGTTGACCGACACGTTCAGAACGTTGCCCTTGTAGAAGCGGAGCTCGCTGTAGGTCACGCCGGCCTTGTCGGTAGCACCCCACCAGCGGGGCAGGCTGCCCGAAGGAGCGTCGATCCACATGGTTACGGGGCCGTTGATGAACTGCACGCCTTCGAGGTTGTTGGGGTCGTAGTCCTTCTGGCCGTTGCCGGCCTCTACCTTTGCGTCGGTGAGGGTGGCGGCGTTTCCGTCGAGGTTGAAGTCGAAGGTGTATACATTTTCGTCGGCAGCCAGGATGGTGTAGGCGGCGGTGGCAACCTTGCTGTCAACCATGCCTTCCTTTACGGCGATGGCGCTGACGGTGGCGTCGGCGGTCAGGGCGAAGGGAGCCTTGTACTCAGTGGATGCTGCGGTGGGCTTGGTGCCGTCGAGGGTGTAGAAGATCACAGCACCTTCGGTGGCGCAGGTGATGGTCACTTCGGTACCGGCCTTTACAGAACCGGCCTCGGGGGCGATGACGGGAGTCTCAACGGTCTCCATCACCTGGCCGCCTTCGATGGTGACGGGGTAGATCTGGAGAGCGCCGTTGTAAACGCATACAAAGCCGGTGATGGTGAAGTTCTCACCGTCCTGCACGTCGATCTGGAAGTTGTTGCGGCCCACGACGGTGGTCTCGCCGTCGGTGATCGAGAAGTTGGCCTTCTTGGTGCCGGGGGCGCCGGTGATGCTTACGCCTGAGAGTTTCACATAGCGGTGGAGCATGGAAGCGGCCAGCTCGTCGAGACCGTGCTCAGAGGGAGCGATGGCAGCGCCCTTGGCGAGAGCCTCGCCCAGGGTGGGGTTGGTGAGCTGCACGGCTTTGCCGTACTCGCCGACGGTGGCGGAGAGGTCCTTGAAGTTGTCGCCGTTGGTCAGGCCGCTCTTGCCTGCTGCTCCGAACACGAGGGTCTGGTAGCCCTTGCTGTCCTGCATGTAGAGGTTCTGGCCGTTCTGGTAGATGACGGTCAGGGGGCCGTCAACCACGCCGGTTGTGCCCTTGCCGGCGGCGATGAAGCTTTCGAAGCCGTTGTAAGTTGCCTCGTACTTGGCGTCGAACGATGCCACGGCGCTGGTTTCGCCGCCCTTGACAGCGATGGCCTTTACGGTAACGTTGGCGGTGATGGCGAAGGGTGCGGTGTACTTGGTTGAAGCGGTGGTGGGCTCGGTGCCGTCGGTGGTGTAGTAGATGTCGGCACCTTCAGCGGCAGTGATGGTCACTGTGTTGTCGGCGCAGGAGATCTTGGGCTGAGCCACAGCGGCAACTGTGCCGCCGGTGTAGGTGATCTTTACCACCTGCACGGCGATGTTTCCGCCGGTGAGGGTGAAGGTTGCTTTATCAGTGTCGCCGGTCCATTTGTTGGCAGTGGTGGCGCTGGTTGAGCCCATTGTGCCAACGTCGGCTTTTACGGTCATGGCTGTTTTTGTGGTGATGTCCACGGCTGTGAGCTTGCCACCGTTTACGCTGATTTCCATGGTCGGCTTCTTGGACTTGCCGTATGCGCGGAGTCCGTCGCTCCAGTTGCGCCATGCATCGGCAGTTTTGGCAGCCTCGTTGAGAGTGATGGTGATCGCACCCTGCGTGGTGGAGGAACCGTTGGTGATGTACTTGGTGTCTGAGTCAGTGTAAGCGGGCTCAAAACCGTAGTTGTTTACTCCGGAGGTAGAGTAGAATGACAGCGTCAGTTCTTCGGCCGACATGATGCCGACGGCGAAGAACAGCGTAGCCAGGCTGAGTAAAAATTTCTTCATAAATTGGAATTATGGTTAAATATGGATTGATTGTCTGGGGTTTGGTGCACGTTTGGCCCTTAATTTCGGCAGAAGAGCGCAAAAGTGTAAGCTCTTCCACTTGCGATGAGGCGAAAGTGTGTCGCAAAGTTAACAAAATTATTCGATTAAGTGGCACTTACGCTGCGTTAAAATTTTATGTTTTACGGCATAAAAACAGCCGCTGTCCCGGGGGGGCGGGGCAGCGGCTGTTGTGCGTATGGGGGTATGGCTCAGTCGGTGAACGGGCCGAGCTCGTAGGGCTCGGAGCCGGGTTCGCCGTACCAGCGCGAGTACATCAGGTAGTTGCCGGCAATCTTCTGGTTGATTTCGCGGCTCTGCGCGGGATCGACCATCTTGATGAACTTGGCGGGAGCGCCGGCCCAGAGCTCGTTGGGGCCGATTTTGGTGCGCGACAGCACGACTGAGCCGGCGGCCACGATGGCGCCTTCGCCAACCTCGGCGTCGTCCATCACCACGGCACCCATGCCGATGAGGGCCAGGTGGGCAATCTTGGCGCCGTGGATGGTGACGTTGTGGCCGATGGACACGTCGTCGCCGATCTCGATGGTGGATTTCTGGTAGAGGGTGTGCAGAACGGAGCCGTCCTGGATGTTGACGCGGTTGCCGATCTTGATGGTGTTGACGTCGCCGCGGAGGACGGTGTTGAACCAGATGGAGCATTCGTCGCCAACGGTGACATCGCCGATGACCGAGGCGTTCTGGGCCAGGAAGCAGCCGTGGCCGAATTTGGGCGTGAATCCGCGCAGGGGAATTATCAGTGCCATGGTTGTGTGTTGGTTTAAGGGTTATCGGGTGAGGATGGCGGTGTGGGCGCGCAGCCATTCGCGCTCCTCGTCGGTGTCGAGGGCGGGCATCAGGCGCTCACGCACGGTGGCGTGGTAGTTGTTGAGCCATGCTATTTCGTCGTCGGTCATGATCTCGGTGTCGAAGAGGCTGAGGTCGAAGGGGAAGAGTGTCAGGGTCTCGAACTTGAAGAATCGGCCGAACTCGGTGGTGAATGCGGGCACGGTGAGCACCAGGTTCTCGCAGCGGATGCCGTGGACGTCGGTGCGGTAGAGGCCGGGCTCGTTAGATGTGATCATGCCGGGCATGAGGGGCGTGGGCACATAGTTGAGGCGCACGCTCTGGGGGCCTTCGTGCACGTTGAGGAAGTGTCCCACGCCGTGGCCGGTGCCGTGGAGGTAGGTGAGTCCGTTCTTCCAGAGCGGCTCGCGTGCCAGTGCGTCGAGCTGGTGTCCGGTGGTGCCTTCGGGGAAGATTGCGGTGCCGAGGGCGATGTGGCCCTTCATCACGAGGGTGAAGTCGCGCTTCTGCTCGGCGGTGGCGGGGCCTATGGCGATGGTGCGGGTTATGTCGGTGGTGCCGTCCAGATACTGTGCGCCGCTGTCCACGAGCAGGAGGTTGCCGGTCATGATGGCGGCGTTGCTCTCGGCGGTGGGCTCGTAGTGGACTATGGCGCCGTGGGGGCCGTAGCCGGCGATGGTGCCGAAGCTCTCGTCGAAGAAGAGGGGCTGCTGCGAGCGGTAGTGGCGCAGGATGTCGCACACGTCGAGCTCGGTGAGGGGCTCGCCTTCGCCCATCGCGCGGCGCTCTATCTCCATGAATGAGCGCACGAGGGCCACTCCGTCGCGCACCATGGCCTGGCGCACTCCGGCGAGCTGGGTGTCGTTCTTGCAGCTCTTGGCGATTGCCACCGCCGAGGGGCCGGTGACGGCGCGTGCGCCGAGGGCTTCGACGAGCGCCACGGCGTTGCGTGCCGGCTCCACGAGCACGGCGGCGTCCTGGGGCAGGGCGGCGATGAATTCCTTGACGGAAGAGTAGGGGGCGGTGGCCACGCCCTGCTCCTTGAGGTAGGCGCTGACCTCGGCGGTGAGTTTGGCAGGGTCTACGAACAGGGTGGTTCCCTGGGGCGCCACATAGAGGAAGGCTGTGAGCACGGGGTTGTACTTCACGTCGTCGGAGCGCAGGTTCAGGGCCCAGGCTATCTCGTCGAGGGCGCTGATGAACACTGATGCGGCCTGGCTCTTGGCGGCCTCGTCGAGAATGCCGCGGAGCTTGTCGGCGGCGGTGCGTCCGGCGTACTTGGCGTCGTGGACGAATGCTTTACCCTGGGGCAGGGCGGGGCGGTCGGTCCAGGCGTCGGAGGGGGCGAATTCGGTGGTCACTTTCACGCCGGCCTTGCCGAGGGCGCCTTTGAGCTGGGCGGTGGCTGTGGCGCTGTATACCATGCCGTCAATGCCGACGGTGTCGCCCTTCTGCAGGTTGTCGCAGAGCCAGTCCTCGATCGAGGGGGTCTCGATGAGTCCTTCCTTCATGAGCACGATGCCGGTGTCGGCCAGTTGGTCGGCGGCCTGGAGGAAGTAGCGCGAGTCGGTCCAGAGGAGGGCCTTGTCGGCGGTGACCACGAGTGAGCCGGCGCTGCCGGTGAATCCGCTGAAGTGGCGGCGCACCTGCCAGTGCGCTGATATGTATTCGCTCTGATGGGGGTCGGTCTGGGGGATGACCGTGGCCTGTACTCCCTTCTGCGCCATCAGGGCGCGCAGGGCCGTGAGGCGATCGGCGATTTCTTGTTTCATAGCTGTCTGTGTGTATGTGTTTTGTTGTGTTTTGATGTCTTTGCGACGGTGGCGCACTCGCAGGCGCCTACAAGGCGCAAATATAGCAAAATTCAGCCGGATAGGCAAATCAATGTTTGCGTCGCGCCACAATCAGGCGGGCCAGGCGGTCGGCCAGCGCCTGGTTGTCGGTGGAGGGCTGGCGGGTGAAGTCGAGCAGCAGGTGGCTGCCGGTGTAGTAGGCCAGTGGCACGCTGTCGAACACGCCGAGGCGCTCATAGGCGTCGATGTAGGCGTGCATTCTGGAGCCCATGCGCTCGCGGCTCTGGCTCAGCGCGCGCTCGTCGCACTCGAACTCCATGGCCATGCCTGTGGAGTCGGCAATCTGCACGGCGCGGTCCAGGCGTGTGTCGGGGATGGAGCGGTTGAAGAAATGGTTGGGCTGGTGGTACACCATGTCGAATCCCAGCTGGCGCCAGCGCTCGTGGCCGCGAGCGGTGAAATAGGGTATCCACACGAATTTCAGTCCTTTGGAGTGCACGTAATCGGCTATAGTTTTGGGCGCGTCGGCGGTGCTGATCATGTCCTCATCGATCCAGTAGAGGCCGGTGAGGTCGATGTTCTTGAAGCCCTGCGCGGCGAAGCGTCCGGTGAGCTGGTCGATGAACCAGCGGTTGGCGGCTACGCGGTCCTTCATGTGGTTGAAGTTGAGGTTGCGGCCGTTGAGCCGGCCCCAGTCGGTCTGTCCGGGCATGGCCACGAACACGGTGAGGATCACCTTGTGGCGGAAACCGGGGTCGCCCAGCTGCCGCTTCTTGACGCCGATTATGCTGTCGAGGGCGTGGAGGCTCTTGCCGGGCTCGAAGAGGCGGTCGAGGTACCATTCCCATTCCGTGCGGCGGGCGTTGAGGGGGTCGTAGCCGGGCGAGAAGGTGCGTCCTTTGCCGGTCTTGAACTCGAGGAAGAGGAAGCCGTCGAACAGCCAGTCCTCTGTGCCGTCGGCGAAGCGGTGGGTGACATAGGGCTCCAGCTGGTCGGCTGTCCAGGGGATGCGGTGGGTGCCGCCCTGGTAGATGAGCGCCATGTCGCGCACGGGGTAGTCGGTGAGCGCGGGCATTCCGGCGACGGCTGCGGTCCGGGGTTGCCGGGCTTGGATTTGAGGGGCGGCGAGCGCTAATGCCGCCAGTGCGACGGCGGCGATGGTGATCAGTCTTTTCATTCGGGTTGCGGATTTTGCTTTTTTGTGGCGCGGGCAGTGGGCCGCGGATGGTGTTTCGGTTTTTTGTGGCTCAAAATTAACAATAAGGCATGAAAACGGCAAGAGGCGCCCGTGCCGGAGGCGGTTTTTGGGGAAATTTTTGACGGTGCCGGGCATGGGCCGGCGGGGAGGGCGCTGTGCGTTTTGTCCGTAAGGGGCAGAAATGAGCGTTGCCGTCCTTATTAATTTAATGTGTATGTGCCGGGCGGGGCAGCTCGGGAAGGCGGCGGGGTGTGTAAAAACGTAAAATGTGCGATTTTTTTTGCGAAAAATTTTGCGCATTGAAAAAAACGTTGTAACTTTGCATCCGCAAACACGAGGTGAATGCTTCGGATTTGCAACAGAGTAACTTGACATTGCCTCTTTAGCTCAGTTGGCCAGAGCACGTGATTTGTAATCTCGGGGTCGTTGGTTCGAATCCGACAAGAGGCTCAGAAAAAGACATTCCTTAAAACACAAAATAAGGGCGAATACCAGAGTGGCCAAATGGGGCA
>JAXJRL010000076.1:0-4501 GCA_036310635.1 Muribaculaceae bacterium
CGATCGCCTTGATGCCGGTCTGCAGCGGCTGGTTCACGGGCTGGCGGTAGATAACGCCGGGGGCCTTGCGCTCCAGAGGCATGCGCAGAAGCTCGCCCTGCAGGGGACCGCGGCCGTCGATGGGCTCGCCCAGCACGTTGATGACGCGGCCGAACACGCCGTCGCCAACAGCTATTGAGGCGATCTCGCCGGTGCGCTTCACCTTCATGCCTTCCGACACCTTGTTTACGTTGTTCATCAGGATGACGCCCACGTTGCTCTCCTCGAGGTTGAGGGCCACACCCTTCACTCCGTTTTCAAACTCTACGAGCTCGTTGGCGCGTACGTTATCCAGGCCGTATACGTGGGCCACGCCGTCGCCTACGTCGAGCACTGAGCCTACTTCCTCGAAGGAAACGTGGCTGTTGACGTTTTCAAGCTCTTGCTTTAATACTTCTGAAATCTCGCTTGGGTTTATCATCGCGTGAATTAAATGCTTAGGGTTGTGGTTTATTGTGGGTGGCTCCCCGCTGGGCGGTTGGAGTGCGGTTGGTTTTGTGGGTTAGGGCGTTTGCGTTGTGGGCTCAGCCAGATGTAGGGGAGAGGGTCAGACGGTGAGACGCTGGCGGAGTTGTTCCAGCTGTGTCTTCACCGAGGTGTCGAGCTGCTCGGAGTCGATGTTGATAACAAAGCCGCCGATGAGCGAGGGGTCTGTGTTGAACGTTATCTCGGCGGTGCCTCCTTTGAGTTTGTCGGTGACAAGCTTGCTGAGGCGGCTGCGGTCGGCCTCGTCGAGGGGCTTTGCCGATGTTATGGTCACGCCGTAGATGTGGTTGGCTGTGCGGTATATGTTGGCGTAAGCCAGCGCTATGTCGCGAACTATGTCAATGCGGTGGTTTCGCACCAGAAGTTTCACAAAGTCGGCCAGTGTCTCCCCACCTTTTGAGCCCTGTGCGCCGTTGTTGCCGGCGGCGGTCTCGATGAGCTGGGTTTTCTGCTTTGTGTCCACGTAGGGGTTGGCGATGGTGTGCTGCAGACCCGGCACAGTGACGAAAGCCTTGGCAAGATTCTGCATCATGCCGTAAACTTGAGCCGCGTCGCCTTTCTCCACAGCAAATTTGTAGAGGGCTTTGGCGTAACGGCGAGGCAGTAGTCCTTGGTCCATATATCAGGCTTGGTGGGGTTGTTGAGTTTCTTAACTTAGAGGTGTCTCTCTGTTGCGGATTAGGGGTTACTTGGACTTTTCGATGTCGTCCAGATACTGGTTCACGAGTTTGGACTGCGCCTTGGGGTCCTCCAGTTCCTTCTTCACCACCTTTTGGGCGATTTCCAGAGCGAATTCGCTAACCTGGTTGCGGAACTGCTGTTCGGCCTCTTTCTGCTGCTGCTGGATGGAGACGCGTGCGGAGTCCATCACCTTCTGGGCCTCAACCTGTGCGGCTGAGCGGGCCTCTTCGATGATCTGGGTCTTCATCTTGTCAGCTTCGCGAAGCATGTCGGCCTGCTGGGCGCGTGTCTCGCGGAGCATTTTGTCGCTCTCGGAGCGTGCGTTGTCCAGCTGGAGCTTGGCTGTCTGGGCGTATTCCACACCCTTGTCTATGAGGTCGGCGCGATTGTCAACTGATTTCAGCACGACGGGCCATGCAAATTTCCAGAGAATGAGGAAAAGGATGGCGAAACCGACGAACATCCAGAAAATCAAGCCGAAGTCGGGAGTGAATAGTTCCATTGTTTCTTTTGGGTTCTAAATTGGTGGTTTGCCGCCGTCAGAGCTGAAGCTCCGGATCCGCAGTGCTGATGGCCGTGCGGCCGGCGGTGTGTTTTGGGGTGGTGGAGTTGTTTTGTAAGAGTGGGGTAAAGGCTCGGTGCGCTGTCCGTGAACTTTCCGGGCTCAGGTTGCCGGTCGGGTTGACCGGAAACCTGTGTGCCCGGGAATGTGCGGTTCTTTATACGAAGAGGGCGAGCACGCAGACGATAACTGCGAACAGGGCCACACCTTCGACGAGGGCAGCGATAACAATCATGTTCGAGCGGATGTCACCGGCCGATTCGGGCTGGCGTGCGATGGCCTCCATGGCGGCTGCGCCGATTTTGCCGATGCCGATGCCGGCGCCGATTGCTGCAATTGCTGCGCCGATGCTGGCGCCGAGACCTACGAGTGCTTCTGCTGCTAAGATTCCAAACATAGTTTTAAGTTTTAGAGGGGTTGTTGTTATTTTTTTGTTTGTTATTTTCTGATTTGTGTGCGGCACTCTTGCCGCCAGTCAGGGAGAGTGTCAGTTGTTGGCTCCGGCGGTCACGGCCTCGGGAGCTGTGGCGCCTTTGAGGTGTGCTTTTTCGGCCTTTTTTGCTTCGTCCTCCTTGTGCTCATGCTCCTGCGCCAGCGAGATGAAGATGGTGGAGAGCATGGTGAACACGTAGGCCTGGATGAAGCTCACAAGAACGTCGATGAGGAGCATGAATACCGAGAACAGCACCGACACAACGGTGGTGGCGCCTCCGGCTACGGGGTTGACTGCCGCAAAGATGAAGATGAGGAGCGTGAGCACCAGCACTATCATGTGTCCGCCCATCATGTTGGCGAACAGACGCACGGTCAGTGCAGCCGGCTTGGTGAACATGCCGAAGATCTCGATCATGGGCATGATGGGCAGGGGGAACTTGAGCCACAGGGGCACATCGGGCCAGAAGATTTCCTTCCAGTAGTGTTTGGTGGCGAAGAGGTTGGTGACCAGGAAGGTGAGGATGGCCAGCACCAGAGTCACGGCGATGTTGCCGGTGAGGTTGGCGCCGCCGGGGAACACTACCACCAGGCCCAGAATGTTCATGAAGAAGATGAAGAAGAACACCGTCATCAGATAGGGCGCGAACTTCGGCGCCTTGTCCTTGAGGGTGGACTTCACCACGCTGTCGTAGATGAATGTGACCAGCAGCTCGATGAATCCCAGACCTTTGCGCGGTGCCTTGTAGGGGTTGCGCTTGTGCCAGGATGCCAGCCAGAGCAGCAGGCCCACCACCACGATGATGGTGATGAAAATGGCGGCCACGTTCTTGGTGATGGATATATCGAACTGCGGCTTGAATTCCTTGCCGTCCTTGACAACCACCACCTTGCCCTTGAACTCGCTGTCCTTGCCGGCGAGACGGAAAAGGGTGCCGTTGTCGTCGTAGGTCTGGCCATGGTCAATCCGCTTCGACGAGAACACGTGCCAACCGCCGTCCTTCACCTTGACGATGACGGGGAGAGGCATGCGCACGTGATGGTTGAAGGGAACTTCCCAGCCATATCCGTCGCCGAGGTGCTCAAAGATTGTTTCCTTGGGGTTGAGAGCCTCTTCGGCTTCCTTCTCTGTTTCTGTGGCGAAGGCTGGGCCGGCGGAGACAATCAGTGCCAGGGCAAGGATGAGGAGTCTGACAATGCGGTTCATGATTGCTGTTCGTTTAATAGATGCACACCGAGATGACGTTGTTGTCAACGTCGGCTATACCTCCTTTGATCTCAAAACTGCGGGTGTTCTCCGAGTCGGCGTCGCGGCTCACTATGGTACCGGCTGTCAGCGCGGCAATGAGCGAGGCATGGTTGCGCAGCACTGTGAAGCTGCCCATGGCGCCCGGAAGTGTCACCATTTTGGTGGTGCCTTCAAACACTGTTTCGGATGGAGATATAATCTTGAGTGTCACTGTTTGGACGTATTTAGTGAGAGTGGTGTACTTTCCTTATTTTAGAGTTTGGTGGGGCGGAGGGGCGCATGGCCGTGCCGCCTTGAGGGGGATGGCGCTTACTTTACCTCGGCCAGGAGTTTCTTGCCCTTGGCGATGGCGTCGTCGATAGTGCCCACGTTCATGAATGCCTGCTCGGGCAGGTCGTCCACTTCGCCGGCCAGAATCATCTTGAAGCCGCGGATTGTCTCGGCCAGGGGAACCATCACGCCGGGAAGGCCGGTGAACTGCTCGGCCACATGGAAGGGCTGCGAGAAGAAGCGCTGTGCGCGGCGTGCGCGTGCCACAACCAGTTTGTCGTCGTCCGAGAGCTCGTCCACGCCGAGGATGGCGATGATGTCCTGCAGCTCGTTGTACTTCTGCAGAAGCTGCTTGACGGCCTGGGCCACATTGTAGTGCTCCTCGCCAATGATGTTGGGGTCGAGGATGCGCGATGTAGACTCCAGGGGATCCACGGCGGGATAGATGCCCAGCTCGGTGATTTTACGCGACAGCACCGTGGTTGCGTCCAGGAAGCTGAAGGTGGTGGCGGGAGCGGGGTCGGTAAGGTCGTCGGCAGGCACGTAGATGGCCTGTACGGATGTGATTGAACCGTTCTTGGTGGAGGTGATTCGGTCCTGCAGTGTGCCCATCTCCGATGCCAGTGTGGGCTGGTAGCCCACGGCCGACGGCATGCGGCCCAGCAGAGCCGACACCTCGGAACCTGCCTGGGTGAAACGGAATATGTTGTCGATGAACAGAAGCACGTCCTTGCCGCCGGCGCCCTGGTCGCGGAACTGCTCGGCAACGGTCAGACCCGAGA
>JAXJRL010000077.1:0-17415 GCA_036310635.1 Muribaculaceae bacterium
CCTGAGAGTTGTCGTAACTTTCATGGAAAAAGCGGTCAAACTTTTCTTTAAAGTTACTAATTTTCAGGGACTTTTACAAGTAATAACTAATTAAAAATCAATCGTATAACTGACAAAAATTAATTTTTGTCATCTACTAAACACCATACCTATGATCAAACTGAACATATTGACCGCCGCCGTGCTCGGCGCGGTCTCTTATACAGCCTCGGCCGAGATTCCGGCGGGCTATTACGACTCCTGCGATGGACTGACCACCTCGCAGCTGCTCTCCAAGCTGGGCAGCGTGGTGGGCAAACACACTGACGTGGGCTACAAAGGCCTGTGGACACTCTACGAGACCAGCGATGTGACAGCCGACGGCCGCATCTGGGACATGTACTCCACCAAGCGCTGGAGCATCGGCGAGCGTTGCGGCACCTATCATGAACTGGGCGACTGCTACAACCGCGAGCACTCCTTCCCCAAGAGCTGGTTCAACGACGCCTCGCCCATGGTGAGCGACGCTTTCCACATCTATCCCACCGACGGCAAGGTCAACGGCCAGCGAAGCAACCATCCCTTCGGCGAGTGCGCCGGTGGCACCTCGCTGGGCACACGAAACGGCGTGCAGGCCCTCGGCCGCCTTGGCCAGAGCACCTATCCCGGATATTCCGACATAGTATTCGAGCCCGACGACCAATACAAGGGCGACTTTGCCCGCTCCTACTTCTATATGGCCGCAGCATACAACGACCGCATCTCGTCATGGAGCAGCGCCATGCTCAACGGCAGCGCCTATCCCGCGTTCAGCGGCTGGGCTAAGGAAATGCTGCTCAAATGGCACCGCGCCGACCCCGTGAGCCAGAAGGAGCTTGAGCGCAACGAGGCCGTCTACGCCCGCCAGAAGAACCGCAATCCCTTCATCGACCATCCCGAGCTGGCCGAGTACATCTGGGGCGACAAGGCCGGCGAGCGCTGGAGTACCAACCCCAACCGCGAGCCCTCCATTGTGCTGCCTGCCGCAGGAAGCACCGTGGCCTTCGGCAACGTGTCGGTGGGCTATGGCACTACCAAGACGGTAACCGTAAAGACCGACAATGCCAAGGAGGCAGTGACCGTGACCGTGAGCGGCGACGCCTTTGCCATTGTGGGCACGGGTACCATTGCCGCCTCGCAGGCCAACAGCGTTGAGGGCGCCACCGTGACCCTGAAATGCACAGCCGCGGCCGTAGGAGCCGTTACAGGCGCCATGACCGTGACCTCGGGCTCGCTCAGCCGCACTGTGGCTCTCACCGCCACAGCCTTCGACGGCCTGCCCGCTTCGGCTCCCACAGCCATTTCCGACTGCAGCTTTGTGGCCCACTGGACATATATTGGCAACGAAGACGCCAACGGCTGCTACCGCATCCATGTGCTCGATGCTTCCGGCTCGGATGTCGACACCTACCCCCGCAGCGTCCGTGCCGTCGACGGCCAGGCCCTCGTTGACGAGCTTGAACCCGAAACCGCTTACAGCTACTACATATCCTGCCTGGACGGCGCCATGAAGTCGAACACCATCTCCGTGACTACCGGTGCGCCGGTGCCCATGGTGACATTCATGTACGGCGGCCAGTTAGAGCTCACCGCTGAGCCCGGTGTGCCCGGCGACGCCGTGGAGATAATGATGGACTGCGAGAACATAACCGGCACTGTGACCGTGGCGGTGCAGTCGCCGTTCCAGCTCAGCTCCGACAAGGCCGAATGGGGCACGCAGCTCACGCTCAGCCCCGTTGAGGACCGTTTCTACCTGCGCCTGAATTCGACCACAGCCGGCGTGTTTGAGTCGGCGCTGACGGCCACCGCCACCGAGCCCGCCTTCTTCAGCGACGACGCCACGGTGCACGGCACCTGTGCGGCAGCCTCCTCCTTCTTCGAGGGCTTCGAGAACGAGGCCAACGGCAATTACGATGCTTCGAGCGTGAAGGGCGACGCCTGCGAGTGGGCCATGACCGACGGCGGCGTGTATGCCGTCAAGGCTGAGGCTTACGAGGGCAGCAACTATTTCCGCTTCGGCAAGTCGGCAAGCTCTGTTCTCGCCATGAACGAGGACCGCACCGCCGGCATCGGAACCGTTAAGCTTCAGGCCGCTCCCTGGTCAAAGAGCGACGGCGACATAGAATATGCCGTGGAATATTCCACCGACGGCGGCCAGACATGGCAGACCGCCGGCACACAGAAACTCACCGCCGCCGGCAATGAGAAGAAATACGCGCCCTACACCTACACCGTGAATCGCGCCGGCAACGTGCGTCTGCGCATACGCCAGACCGCCGGCAAGCGTTTCCTGATGGACAACATCGAAATGACCGGTTACACCTCCTCGGTGGGCGAAATAGATGGCATAAGCTCAAATCCCGACCTCTGGGACGCTTTCTGCCGTAATTCGCAGCTTGTGGTGTCGCTCACCGAGGCCGCCAATGTGCGTGTGTACGGAGTGGACGGACAGCAGTATCTGTCTGCCGGTCTCCAGGCCGGCGAGACTGTGGTGGCGCTGCCCAAGGGCCTTTATATCGTCGCCGTGGCCGACTTCACCCGCCGCGTACTTGTGAAATGAACACTGACTGCTACAACGAATCGAATCCGTTTTACCGCACCGCCCTGCTCCTCGGCGCCGACACCGTCGAGGGGCTGCGGCGGGCGCGTGTCATAGTGTTCGGCGTGGGCGGTGTGGGCTCATGGTGCGTCGAGGCGCTGGCTCGTGCCGGGGTGGGGCACATAACAGTGGTTGACAGCGACACCGTGGCCTTCTCCAACATCAACCGCCAGCTCGTTGCCGACCACACCACGCTCTCACAGCTCAAAGTGGACGTCATGTCCCACCGCATCCACGCCGTAAGCCCCGACTGCCGCGTGCATGCCTATGCGGGGGTGTACAGCGCCGAAACGGCGTCGCAGTTCTGTCTTGACGACTATGATGTGGTGGTGGATGCCATTGACTCGCTGGCGCCCAAGGCGCATCTCATACTCGCGGCCACGCGTTGCCGCCGTGCGCGCCTGGTTTCGTCGATGGGGGCGGCCCTGAAGACCGACATCCTGCAGATTTCCACCGCCGAGTTCTGGCAGGTGCGCGGATGTCCGCTGGCACGCGCCCTCCGCGACCGTTTCAAGCGCTCGGGCGAGCGTCCTGCGCGCAAATTCAAGTGTGTCTATTCCCCGCAGCTGGTGGCAAACAAGCCTGTGCCGTGCGGCGATGACATATCGCAGCCTGTGCAGACCGCCAACGGCCGCAAACGCGTGAACGGCACACTGGTCACCACCACGGCCGCCTTCGGCCTTGTCCTGGCGCAGCTCGCCATCGAGGCGATAGCCGCGCGCAGCGGCGACTGAGCGCCGGTCAGGACAGCTTGTCGGCCCTGAGCGCCCGGCGTATCTGCTGGCGTGCCGCTTCGGCCTGGGGCGTGTCCTTGGCAAGGACGGTGAGCACGCTGGCTATATATTCGTTTTTGTTGTTGAAACCGCACAGTGTGGCCACATTGCAGCCCGGGAGCATTGACTTCTGGTTGTACACGCGCAGCACCGAGGCAAAATCGTCGTTGTCCAGGTAGCCGTGGAAGTCGCGGCAGAACTGCTCGTAGAGGGCGCGGGGATTTATCTCGCGTGCCAGGTCGTAGATGTGGCTCTCCAGCGCGCCTATGTCCTTGAAACGCCCGTCTATGCGGTATTCCAGCGTGCGCTTCACGCGGTGGCGCGTGTGCATCAGTGCCTGCTGGCGCAGGTCGTTGCGGAACATGGCCATAACCGACTTCTTGACCTTGGCGGCGGTGCGGATGCCGTCCACGTTGCGGCTTGCGGCCACGGCCTTGATCACCTCAGGAAGCAGAAGCATGTTCTCTATTTCGGCCACATCGGGCACCATTATGTTCTTGCCGCGCAGATACTGCACCTCGCCGTCGTCGCGACGGTCGCGGTCCACAATTCCGGCCGCGCGCATGTGGTGGAAGCCGTTCAGATCGTTGAAAGTGCGTGTGGCTTCGATCACCTTGTTGCAGCTGCCGAGGCTCTTGACGGTGTATTCGGGGAAGATGATGGGGTAGAGGCGGGCGTCGATCGAGCGGTCGTCCCCCTCGATGAACAGCACAGGTTTGCGCTGGCCAACAATGGCCAGGTACACCTCGTTGGTGAGCCCGCTCTCGTCGGGGATAATCTCATAGTCCCACGTTCCGGCCCCCATGTCGAAGCCGCGCACCCACACGTAGGCGGTGTTGCGCCGCGAGGCTGCAAACTCCAGGTCGTGAGTGGTGTAGACTATTGTGCAGTCCTTGCGCATGGCCTCGAGGCGGTTCCACACGCTCTGCATGGTGGCAGGGTGCATGAACATTTCTGGGGTGTCCACCACTATCACGGCATCCTGGGGCGCATAGAGCATGGCGATGCCGTAGAACAGCACGGCGCGTTCGCCGTCGCTCAGGCGCGTGGCGGCGAAAGTGTCGGGCGTGTCGTTGCGCGTGAACCGCAGCTTGCCGGCGTCAACGAGCACGCTGTTGCCCGGGAACACATGCTGCCAGAACTCAATGAGGCGGTCCAGACGCGTCTGCGGCAGCCCATGATCCTCTTTCTCACCGTCGGCGCCGTACCGCTGGAACTTGTAGGCCATCAGCTGCACCAGTTCCTCGCTCATGAGCATGGCCAGCAGGCGGTCCAGCTCGGTCTGGGTGCGCTCCTTGTCGAAGGCGCTCACTGCCGACGCGGCATATATGCGGTCTATGTCCGAGCGCTCGGCGTTGGCTGTGCGTTCGGCATAGAGGGCGTCGACCACGTTGAGGCGGAATGCCTTGTTGCCGAGGTCGTGGCACATTCGGTCGGTGAAGCGGGTCTTGCCGGAGCCGTTGGCGCCCACCACCACGGCGGTGCGCAGAGCGTTGGTATCGAGAACCAGAGGCTTGGAGCCGTCTGTTCTTGGCGGGAGAGTGATCATGGTTTAGATATGTGTGTGAGTGCGGTGGGGGAATGAGATGGAAATGAAGCTGGCAATCAGAGCGGCACGGGAAACAGCACCACCACGGCCTGGGCGGCTATGCCCTCGCCGCGGCCTGTGAAGCCGAGGCGCTCGGTGGTGGTGGCCTTGACCGATACCTCGGACACGTCGATGCCCATGTCTTCGGCCATGTTGGCACGCATCTGATCTATGTATGGCGCCATTTTCGGCTCCTGGGCCATGATGGTGATGTCGGCGTTGCCAACCGAATAGTTGTGCTCGGCCACGAGCTGCATCACGCGGCGCAGCAGCACACGCGAGTCGGCACCGGCGTATTGCGGGTCGTTGTCGGGAAAGTGGCGGCCTATGTCGCCGAGGGCCAGGGCGCCGAGGAGGGCGTCGGCCAGGGCATGGATGGCCACGTCGGCGTCGCTGTGGCCCAGCAGGCCACGGTTATGGGGTATGTCTACGCCGCAGATCACGCAGCGGCGGCCCTCAACGAGCCTGTGTACGTCGAAACCGCTGCCGATGCGGGGAAGAAGTTGTAAAAGATTTTCCATAATAATTGACAATCAATAACATAAGAGGCTGCTACGAGCCTCCACACAAAGTTAGCAAAAATTCCCACCCCCACAAAATCCAGTGCCTCAAAAACGGATAATTATGTCCGTGTTCCGCCTGCAATGACGGGGAATGGAAAAAGGCATTCCGCAGTCGGTGCGAAATGCCTTTTCTATGAGTTATGCGGCGGATTATTTGCGGCGCTTGCCCAGCAGGTCGCGCAGGCCGTCCATGTCGAACGTCAGCGAGAAGCGCAGTGTCTGGTCGAGGGGCGACGACTGGGCGGTGGCCAGCATGTAGGATGCGTCGAGCTTCACCACGTTGAGCGAGAATCCGGCGCCGATGCCGAAGTACTGGCGGTTGCCCTTCATCTTGTGCTCGTAGAAGTAGCCGGCGCGCAGGAAGAACTGCTGGTTGTAGCTGTACTCGGCACCGAGGCTCCAGGTGATCTCGCGGAGCTCCTCTTTGAAGCCGCCGGGAGCGTCGCTGAACGACTTGAAGATGCCGGTGATGGGCGACATGTTCTCCCAGTTCTCGAGTGCGTCAAGGTACTCCTGCTGTCCCTCGGTGGTGGAGGTGTCATAGTCGCTCTCGCGGGGGCGTGTGGGCACCAGCAGCTTGTTGGCGTCGAGGTTGATGGAGAGGTTGTGGTAGTCGGCCAGGGGGAAGGTGAACGATGTGCCCAGGCGCAGGTTGGTGGGCAGGAAGGCGGGATAGTTGCCGTTGTCGTACGACACTTTCGTACCGATGTTGGAGATGTTCCAGCCCCATGCCCACTGGCACTCGCTGCGGCCTATCACGGGATAGGTCTGGAAGTAACCCGAGATGTCGGCCGAGAATGCCGAGGCGCCGGTGGTCTGGTCGCCGGCGTATGAGTCGGAGAAGCCCAGATCGGAGTAGATGTAGCGGAACACAACGCCCATCGAGAACTTTTCGGACAGCTTGCGCGAATAGCCCACGTCAACCGACAGCTCGTAGGGGTTGAGCGACTGGCCTGCGCCGCCCTGTGCATCGTTGGTGTTTACCTCGCCGAGGCTGAAATAGCGCAGCGAGGCCGATATGGCCTGGTTGTCGTTGCTGCCTATCTTGTAGTAGCCTGACAGGTTGGCCAGGAAGATGTCGTTGACGAGTTTGCGCAGCCACGGTGTGTAGCTCAGCGAGAAGGCGCCCTGCGAGTAGGCGAAGGCATACTTCGAGGGGTTCCAGAACTGCGAGTTGGCGTCGGGCTCGGTGGCGGCGCCAAGGTCGCCCATGGATGCGCCGCGGGCGTCGGGCGCAATGGACAGCGAGGTGACACCCGTGGTGATGGGGTTGAATTCCTCGTTCTTGATGTCGTTGTCGGCTGCCATGGCGGGAACCACCGATGCCGCCGACACCAGAACGGTAAGTAGATATTTCAGAACTGATTTCATGCTCAATGATTGGTAAGGAGAGTGGTATTCTTATGGCGCGCATCCCGGCCTGATGTGGCTTTCGGCGCACAATGATAATAAAATAACGCAGGGATGGCGCTTTTATTGTGTGCCGCCGGCGATGGTGTCAGTATGACTGCTCTGTTTTGCGGCCTGCATCGATGCGGAGCAGGATGAAAAGCAGCAGGGTGAAGCCCCAGAGCGAGGAGCCGCCGTAGCTGAAGAAGGGCAGCGGGATGCCTATGACGGGACACAGGCCTATGACCATGCCTATGTTGATGCAGAAATGGAATATGAAGTACGAGGCCACGCAGTAGGCGTAGACTCGGCCGAAGGTGGAGTGCTGACGCTCGGCTATGACGATGACTCGCAGTATCAGCGCCACATAGAGCCCCAGCACAATCATTGCGCCCCAGAATCCCTCTTCCTCGCCTATGGTGCAGAATATGAAGTCGGTGTGCTGCTCGGGCACATATTTCAGCTTGGTCTGTGTGCCGTTCAGGAAACCCTTGCCGAGCAGGCCGCCCGAGCCGATGGCAATCTTGGACTGGTTCACGTTGTAGCCGGCGCCGCGCAGGTCCTCCTCGATGCCCAGCACCACCTTGATGCGCAGCTGCTGGTGGGGCTGCAGGTAATCGAATGCCATGTTGACCGAGAACATGAAGGTAATGGCTATGACCGGGGTGAGCGCCGGCACGAAGAGCTTGTAGGCATGGCCCTTGAGCGCCTCAAAGGCCAGGTAGACTGCGGCAATGCCGATCACGCTGAGCATCACGACCATGCCGGGAACCTGCACCCCGCACAGGGTGAGAACCCACATAACCGCCGCCGACAGGGCGAACCAGCCCACCACGTTGCGCAGCACGTTGAAGCGCTTGTTGTAGATGAACAGCATCACCACCATCACGGCCATCACTCCCACCAGTATCCAGAACTGGCCGGTGGGGATGCCCATGATCGCCGTTTCGGTGAACTTGATGGCCACCACGAAGATGACCACGGCGAACACTGCGCCGAAGAGCAGCAGTCCGGAGATGCCCTCGCGGTAGAGCACAAAGAACAGAGCCATGAACGTCAGCGCCGAGCCGGTTTCCTTCTGGAGCAGGATGAGGATGATGGGCAGACAGATTATCAGTCCGGCACGCGCCAGGTTGCTCCACTTGGCCGTGAGCACAAAGTTGTAGCCGCTGAACAGCTTGGCAAGCGCCAGCGCCGTGGCAAATTTGGCAAACTCGGCCGGCTGCAGACTCATGGGGCCCAGCACTATCCATGACTTGGAACCCTTGATGTCAGGCGCCACAAATGGCGTGATAAACAGCAGGATGAGTATGAGGATGTATATGGGATAGGCATAGGTCTCGAACATGCGCGAGTCTATGAGCAGGATGATGAAGCCCAGGCCGAACGACAGCGCTATCCACAGCGCCTGCTTGCCTGAGAACTCGGAGAAGTCGAGCATGCCGGCCTCGTCGAAATCGTAGCTTGCGGCATAGATGCTGATCACGCCGGCTATCACCATGAGCAGGTAGATGAGCACGGTGGGCCAGTCAATGGACTTGAGCACGCCTGAAGCGTCAATCTTGCGGTACGACATTGTTGCTTGTTTATTTGTTAGCGGTGGAGTCGGCGGGTGCGCTTTCGCCGGCCTTTGCCTTGGTCTTGGGTTTGTGGCCCTTTGAGTCGGACGAGGGGCGCACCAGGTAGGTGGTGAGCATCTGCGTCTCCATGCCCTTGCGCTGTTCGGAGATGTGGCCGGTGAGGTATTTCTCCATCACCAGGCTGCCGATGGGCACGCCGAAAGTGGCGCCCCAGCCGCCGTTCTCGATGTAGGCCACCACGGCGATTTTGGGGTTGTTGTATGGCGCGAAGCCTATGAACGAGGAGTGGTCCTTGCCGTGGGGGTTCTGCGCGGTGCCGGTTTTGCCGGCCACTTCTATGTCGGGGATGGCGGCGCGACGGCAGGTGCCGCCCAGCACGGCCATGCGCATGCCCTCGGCCACGTCGTTGTACCAGTGCTGGTCGATGGTGGGACGGTGGCGCTCCAGATATTCGGGCGGCATCACCGTGTCGGCTATCTCCTTGACCACGTGAGGAGTGATGAACCATCCGCGGTTGGCGATGGTGGCGGCCAGGTTGGCAATCTGAAGGGGAGTGGCCAGGATTTCGCCCTGGCCTATGGACACCGATATGATGGTGTTGGCGCTCCAGTGGCCGCGTCCGTAGAATTTGTCGTAGAATTTGTCATTGGGCAGGAAGCCGCGGCTCTCGCCGGGCAGGTCCACGCCCAGACGGTATCCGTAACCCATTGACACAAGGTGCTTTTTCCACACCTCGAAGGCGTTGGCCGACGTGCCGTACTTGCCGCGACGGTCCACCATGTTCTTGAATCCCCAGCAGAAGAAAGCATTGCACGACGTCTGCAGCGCCGGTTTCAGGGCCAGGGGGCTTCCGTGTGCGTGACAGCCCACTCGCAGTCGTCCGTTGATGTAGCCGTGGTGGCAGGGGTAGGCCGTGCCCAGGGTGATGATGCCCTCCTGCAGGAGGATCAGACCCTGGGTGGGCTTGAAGGTGGAGCCGGGGGGATATGTGCCCATCAGGGCGCGGTCAAAGAGCGGTTTGGCGGGGTCGTTGACCAGCTTGCGGTAGTTTTTGCCGCGCTCTCGGCCCACGAGCTTGGTGGGGTCGTAGGTAGGGCTCGACACCATGCAGAGAATCTCGCCCGTGGAGGGCTCTATGGCCACGATGGCGCCGCGCTTGCCCACCATCAGCGACTCGGCATACTCCTGCAGGCGGATGTCGAGGCTCAGCTTCAGGTCGCGGCCGGAGACGGGTGCCACATCGTGCGCGCCGTTCTCGTAGCGGCCCTGGATGCGGCCGTGAGCGTCGCGGATCAGTATCTCCACGCCCTTGTGGCCGCGCAGATACTCCTCGTAGCTGCGCTCCACGCCCAGGTCGCCGGTGTAGTCGCCGCTCTGGTAGTAATCGTCGCGCTCCACGTCGTTGGCGTTCACCTCGCGGATGTTGCCCAGCACGTTGGCTGCCGCCAGGTGGTTGTACTGGCGCAGGATGCGCTTCTGGATGAAGAAGCCGGGGAAGCGGTAGAGTTTCTCCTGCAGGCGGCCGTAGTCCTGGGCCGAGAGGTGGGTCATCAGGGTCTGCGGCGTGTACGACGAGTAGCCGGGATTCTTCTTCTTGTCCTTCATGTCGCGGAAACGCGTCTCAAGCTGCTCCCGCGTAATGCCCAGGGTGTTGCAGAAGTCGAGGGTGTCGAAGTCGGTGACATCGCGCGGCACGAGCATCACATCGTAAGCGGGCTGGTTGAACACCACCAGCTCGCCCTTGCGGTCATACATCAGACCGCGCGACGGGTATATGGTCTTTTTGAGAAAGGCGTTGGTGTCAGCGGACTGTTTGTAGCGCGAGTCGTTGATTTGCAGGTCGTAAAGCCGAACGGCGTAAATCAGCGCTATGAGAACAAGAAACCCGCCTATAACGTATTTGCGTTTCTCCAGGTTATAGTTTTTTCTCACGTTGACTCAGAGTTAGACTGTCAATGGCGTAGATGAGCACAAAGGTATAGACCGTGCTGGCCACAATGCGCAGCAGCAGACGCCAGAAGTCAAAGAATCCGAACGATTCTATGATGAAGGCCAGGGTGCAGTAGATCAGCACCATGGTCAGGGAATATTTCATGAAAGTCTCCACGCCCATGGTGCGCATGGACGGACGCTGGCCGGAGAGGTCCTCGTCGCGCGACACGTAGAGGTGGAAGATGGGACGGCGCACAAATGACAACACGGTGCAGCTCAGAGTGTTGAGCCCGTAGGTGTCGCTGACGGCATCCACAAACAGGCCGGCAAGGAATCCCACTGTCATCGCAACATTGGGCCCAATGGTGATGGGCATGGCTATGATCATGTACACAAACACAAAGGGCATGGCGCAGTTGAACAGCACCAGGTTGTTAAAGATAACAGCCTGTGCTGCAAGCAGGATAACCGACATCAGAATGTAGTTGAATATGGTCTTGTTCACTGCGTGATTGGTTTGTGGCTGTGCGTGCCTGGGTATGTGCCGGGTGGGCAGAGGGTGCGCACTGTGTTTATATTATATAATATATATGTGTGTTGGCCGGGGCGTCATTCGCCTTCGGTCTTGTTGTTGTCCTCCTCGAGCGCGGTGAGCTCAGGGGTGTCGTTGTTGACCACCACCTGCACGTCGCCCAGCTTGGTGAAGTCGCTGAGCAGCTTCACTTTGAGGCTGAAGAAGTTCTCGCGGTTGGTGCCGTTGCCCTTCTGGATCACACCCACGGGTATGCCTTCGGGGAACACGGCCGAATAGCCGCTGGTCACCACCGTGTCGCCGGGATGGTACTTGGTGTGTCGGGGCAGCTCCTCGAGCACGGCGATGCGCGGGTCCACGCCGTCCCACACCAGCGAGCCGAAGCTCTCGTTGCCCTTGATTTTGCACGAGAGGCGGAAGTGGGGGTTGAGCAGCGAGATGAGGCGCGCGTAGTGGTCGCTGACCACGTTCACGATTCCCACCACGCCGTTCTGGTCAATGACACCCATTTCGGGCTTCACGCCGTCGAGCGCTCCCTTGTTGATGGTGATGTAGTTGTGGGGGCGCATCACGGAGTTGCTCACCACATGGGCCACGATGAACTCGTAGTGTCGGAGCGGCTCGAAGGGCAGGGTGTCCTGGGCGGCGGCGTTTTCGCGGCGGCGCTGGAGCTCCTCGCGCAGCGATATCACCTCCTGCTGCAGCGACGCATTGCGGCGGTTCAGGTCCTCGTTGTTGGCCTTGAGGTTGAAGTAGGAGGTTACGTTCGAAGCCACACCGTTGACCGTGGCCGACATCTGCGAGGCGCCGGTCAGGTAGACGTGCTGCTGGTAGGGGTTGCTGGTGAACAGGAGCATGCACGACAGCACAAGGTAGATAGCGAATATCCACCATTTGCTGTTGCGAATGAAGAAATTGAGAAGCTCGTGCACTGTTTGCCGTTCCTTTCAGCCGGGGCCGGAGCCCCGGCGGCTGGGTTTATCGGATGAGGAACGAGAACTTGTCGCGGTTGCGCAGTGCCACGCCGGTACCCTTGGCCACGGCCAGCAGGGGGTCTTCGGCCACGTGGAACTGGATGCCGATCTTGCTGGTCAGGCGCTTGTCAAGGCCGCGGAGCAGGGCGCCGCCGCCGGCCAGGTATACGCCGTTGCGCACAATGTCGGAGTAAAGTTCGGGGGGAGTGTCCTCGAGCGCGGAGAGCACGGCTGCCTCGATCTTGCTGATTGACTTCTCGATGCAGTGGCAGATCTCCTGGTAGGACACGGGCACCTCCATGGGCAGGGCCGTCATCTGGTTGGGGCCGTGTACAATGTAGTCTTCGGGGGGATTGTCCAGCTCAGTCAGGGCCGAACCTACCGACATCTTGATGAGCTCGGCGGTGCGTTCGCCCACCTTCACGTTGTGGGCGCGCTTCATGTGGTTCATGATGTCGTCGGTCAGGTCGTCGCCGGCAATCTGTATGCTCTTGTTGCTGACAATGCCGCCCAGCGAGATCACGGCGATCTCGGTGGTGCCGCCGCCTATGTCCACAATCATGTTGCCTTCAGGAGCCTGCACGTCCAGGCCGATGCCGAGGGCGGCGGCCATGGGCTCGTAGAGCATGTACACATCGCGGCCGCCGGCGTGTTCCGACGAGTCGCGCACGGCGCGGATTTCCACCTCGGTGGAGCCTGAGGGTATGCCCACCACCATGCGGAGCGAGGGCGAGAACCAGTTGCTCTTTGAGCTGGCTTTCTTGATCAGGCCGCGTATCATGAGCTCGGCGGCGTTGAAGTCGGCGATGACGCCCTGGCGCAGGGGGCGGACGGTGCGGATGCCGGGGTTTTCGCGGCCGTGCATCTGCTGTGCCTCTTTGCCCACGGCTATCATCTTGTCAGTGCGCTTGTCCAGCGCCACGATCGACGGCTCGTCGATGACTATCTTGTCGTTATGGATTATGATTGTGTTGGCGGTGCCAAGGTCAATCGCAATTTCCTTCGTGAGTGAGAAGAATGGCATTGGTTTGTTTTGGTTTCTTAGCTTGTGTGCGGAGCCCCCGATGGGCGCCGCGGGTATGGGTGTTTAACTCTCTTGTGTTTGCTTAGTGCTTGAAGTGGCGGATGCCGGTCATCACCATTGCCACGCCGTTGGCGTTGCAGTAGTCGACCGACTCGTTGTCGCGCACGGAGCCGCCGGGCTGGATGACGGCGGCGATTCCGGCCTTGTGGGCTATCTCCACGCAGTCGCCGAAGGGGAAGAATGCGTCGGAGGCCATCACTGCGCCGTCAAGGCTCAGATTGAAGTTGTGTGCCTTCTCGATGGCGTGCTTCAGAGCGTCCACGCGCGAGGTCTGGCCCACGCCGCTGCCGCAGAGCTGCATGTCCTTTGCCAGGACTATGGCGTTGCTCTTGGAGTGCTTCACAATCTTGTTGGCGAAGAGCATGTCGCGCACCTGTGCGTCGGTGGGATGGGTGTTGGTCACGTCGCGCAGGTCGGCTGCGGTTTCGGTGGCGTTGTCGTTGTCCTGCACCAGGGCGCCGTTGAGGGCTGTGCGCACGGTCTGGCCGCCGCAGTTTGCCTGGTGCTGCACCAGGATGATGCGGTTCTTTTTCTGCTTGAGGATGGCCAGGGCGTCGTCCGAGTAGGAGGGGGCGATGATCACCTCAAGGAATATCTTGTTGATTTCTTCGGCGGTCTGGGCGTCGACGGGTGTGTTGGTCACAATCACGCCGCCGAAAGCCGACAGGGGGTCGCCGGCCAGGGCCAGGCGCCATGCCTCGAGGGCGGTGGGGCGGGTGGCCACGCCGCAGGCGTTGTTGTGCTTGAGCACGGCAAAGGTGGTCTCACGGCCGTTGTCGGTGTCGAACTCGGCAATCAGGCGTGTGGCGGCGTCGATGTCGCCGATGTTGTTGTAGGAGATTTCCTTGCCGTGGAGCTGGGTGAACATCTCGCCGAAGTTGCCGAAGAACCAGCCGCGCTGGTGGGGGTTCTCGCCGTAGCGCATGGAGCGCACGCCGTTAAGGGCGAAACGCAGAGCCGAAGGCTGGGGGTAGAGCGAGTCGAAGTAGTTGAAGATGGCGCTGTCGTAGTACGATGACTCGGCGAATGCCTCCTTGGCGAACCACTGGCGCTCCTCCAGGGTGGTCTGTGCGCCGCTCTTGTCCAGGATGCCCTCGAGGGCTGCGTACTGGTGCTTAGAGGCCACGATCACCACGTCGTTGAAGTTCTTTGCGGCGCCGCGGATCAGCGAGATGCCGCCTATGTCTATCTTTTCGATGATGTCGGCCTGTGAGGCGCCCGATGCCACGGTCTCCTCGAAGGGATACAGGTCCACGATCACCAGGTCAATGTTGTCGATGCCGTACTGGGCGGTTTCGGCCTGGTCGCTTTCGTTGTCGCGGCGGTTCAGGATGCCGCCGAAAACCTTGGGGTGGAGGGTCTTGACACGGCCGCCGAGAATGGAGGGGTAGCCGGTCATGTCCTCAACCGCGTCACACTTGTGACCCAGCGATTCAATGAATTTGCGGGTGCCGCCGGTGCTGAGGAAACGCACGCCGTCGGCTGCGAGTTTGTTGATTATGCTGTCCAAGCCGTCCTTGTGGAACACGCTAACAAGAGCTGTCTTAATTCGTCGAGTATCTGCCATTGACTTTTTCCTATTGGGTGTGATTATGTTTTTAGAGCGCAAATTTACGAAAATTATTGCACTCCGCTTCCCAATATTCATTAAAAAAAGGGACGACAGCACATAAAAAGCGGTTTTGCCCGCCGCAATGCCCTGTCAAAGAGCTCTGCCGGCGGGTAAAACCGCTGTTTTATTGAGTTTGGGCGGGGTGTCACATGCCCTGGCCTTGCTGGCCGCCCTGCTGGCCGGAGCCGGACTTGCTGCCTCCCACCAGGTCGTCGTTGCTGATGCGCTGGCGTGTCTTCTTAACGCTGGCACGGAGCGAGCCGAAGCGCCACGACAGGCGCAGGCTCACCGACTTGCGCGCCGACAGGCGTGTGTCGCTCATGCCGGTTACGTCGCCGTTGATGGTGTAGTTGCGGTAGTGGCTCTTGGACGGGCCGATGGGGTTGGAGGCGCTCAGGCTCACGGTGAGGCGGTCGTCCTTGAGGAAGCTGCGGCGCAGGCCCAGGTTCCAGCCTATTGAGCCGAGTCCGCTCATGCCCGAGTAGCCATACACGCCGTTCATCCACTTGCCCATGGAGTAAAGGAATCCTTCAAGGGTGATTTTCCACGGCAGCTCCTGGCTGGCACGAAGGAAGAGGGTGTGGTTCCAGCGCGCCTGCTTAAGACCCTGCTGGCTGGCCCAGTTGCGGCCCACGTTGCCGTTGAGCATTAGCTGGGTCTTGGAGGTGGGGCTCCACTGCACGAATCCGCCTATCGACAGCTCGCGGGTGCGGCCCACGTTGTCGTAGGTGCTTACCTGCATGCCGTCGGCGTCGACAAAGTTTACGCCCGATATATTGCTGTTGCTCATGCCGTAGTTCACTGACAGGTTGCAGTTGAACTTGGGCTTGATGAGCATGTAGCTGAGCTTGAAGGAGTGGGCCATGGCGCTCTCCAGGTCGGGGTTGCCGTAGCTGATGGTGGCGGGGGTATAGTTCACGGTGGGGTCGAGGTAGGCGATGCCCGGGCGGTTGATGCGCGTGGCATAGTTGAACTGCAGCGAGTTGGCGTCGTTGATCTGCCACGACATGGAGGCCGAGGGCACCACGTCGTTGAGGTTAGAGGCGAAGTCCTTGCCGTTGCCGTCGGGGTATTCGGCCTTGAGGCGCGAGTACTCGTAGCGCACGCCGCCGCGCAGTGTCACCTTGCGTACACGGGCCGTGTACTGGGCGTAGGCGGCGCCGATGTCGGTTATGTGGCGGAAGGCGTTGTCAACTGTCTGCCAGCCGGTGTAGTCTATGTTGTTGTCAGAGGTGTTGCGGCGCAGCACATACTTGGCGCCGAGCTCCAGGGTGTGGATTTTGCCGAAGGGTCGCACCCAGTCCACCTGGAATGTGTGCTCCGTGAGGTTCTGCTTCACATGGCTGTCGATGCCGGTGTAGGGGAAGGCGTCGCCGGTGATGTCGGAGTATTCGGTCAGGCTGTGGTTGCGTGAGTTGTTGGCCGAGATCATGTAGCCCGCGGTGAGAGTCTCGCCGGGGCGGTCGGTGGTGAACTGGTAGTTGAGGTTTCCGCTCATGCTCAGCTGTTTCTGAGTGGGCGTGGTGTTTGACGAATTGTAGCTGTACAGCGCGTTGCCGGCGGCGTCGGTCATGGCCGACGAGGTTTTGGAGCGGTTGTCCACGTTGAACACGTATCCGTCCATTTCGGCGGTGAGCAGGTGCTTCTTGCTGATTTCGTATGAACCCTCCATGCCGAAGAATCCCACGAGGGCCTTGTAGTCTGACCACTGGTTGGTGGTCAGCGTGTTGCCGTTGTTGTAGTGGCGCAGGTCCACCGACTCCTGGTCGCTGTCGTGGCGGGGCTGGTTGTGCACGCCGCCGTTTATGCTCAGCGTCACCTTGTCGATCTGCGTGGTGATGAAGGCGTTGGCGCTTGTGGAGCCCTGGGTGTTGGCTGACACGCCCACGTTGCCGAGCACGCCCTTGATTGATGAGTTGTCGAGGGTTATGATGTTGAGGATGGCGCCGATGCCCTCGGCGTCGTATTTGGCGCCCGGCTCGGTGATCACCTCGATGCTCTTGATGGTGCTGGCGGGGATGGCGGCCAGTATGTCCTTGGCGTTGTTGCTCAGCGAGTTGCTTGGGCGGTTGTTCTTGAATATCTTGAAGTTTGACGATCCGTTTACGGTCACATTGCCCTCGTTGTCCACGGCCACCATGGGCACGCGGCGCAGCATCTCCTGCACGGACGACACCTTCGATGCCGGGTCGGCCTGGATGTCGTAGGCTATGCGGTCAATCTGCTTGACCACCAGCGGCTTCTGGGCTGTGACGACCACTTCGGCCAGGTTCTCGGCTGTGTCGCCCACTTCCACGGTGCCCATGTCAGCGTCGGGAAGGCTGTCGTTCAGAATCACGGTGTGCAGGCTGGGACGGCTCATTCCGGCCTCGGTTATCTGTATGCGGTATTTTCCGGCGCGGGGCAGTTCGGCGCGAAACACGCCGGCGCTGTCGGCCACGCCCACGGCAGCGGCCACGTCGGTGCTGTCGGGGAATATGCGGTAGGTGGCGAAGGCGGCCGACTCGCCGTCGGCATCCACGCACTTCATTTTTACGCTGTAGGCCCACGATGCTATCACGCTCGCGGCGGCGAGCATCGTTGCTATCTGCTTCTTCATAGGGTTAGGGTTGCTGTGATGTTTTTTAGTCAGTTCTTTTCTGTACCGGTTACGTTTAGTAGATGACAAAAATTAATTTTTGTCAGTTATACGATTGATTTTTAATTAGTTATTACTTGTAAAAGTCCCTGAAAATTAGTAACTTTAAAGAAAAGTTTGACCGCTTTTTCCA
>JAXJRL010000078.1:0-15467 GCA_036310635.1 Muribaculaceae bacterium
GCCTATCAATGCGGTTGAGTTAAGAGTTTGGAGCTATAATTCGAAATTAGCAAAAACCATATTTTCATGCTTTTAGAGAATGTGGGTTTCTGATGTGATTTCCTTAACTCAACCGCATTGATTCGGCCTATCGGGCCTATAATTCCAGCCCCACCATCCTCCACAGCCCTACACGACCATGAGCCCCGGAGGGGCGACAACATCGTTAACCCCCGCACGAACCCCGGAGGGGTGAGGCCGGGGGACTCCACAACCCCACACGACCATGAGCCCCGGAGGGGCGATGTCATGGTAGCAGCCTAAGGAAGCTCAGCCGGCTCCCCACTCCCAGTCAGCCAAAAAACGAGGCCAACCCCCGGGGTCAGCCTCGTTTTCGTAGTCTTTAAGCAGAGCGATGCGCGATTCTCGCGCCTAGTCGCTTACTTGCGGATACCAAGCTCCTTCTGTGCGATGATGGCACGGTAGCGGTTGATGTCCTTACGCTTGAGATAGTCAAGCAGACGACGACGCTTACCTACCAGCATCTTCAGAGCGCGCTCTGTTGTATGATCCTTGTGATTTGACTTCAGGTGCTGAGTCAAATGAGCAATACGGACCGAGAATAATGCAATCTGTGCTTCAGGTGAGCCAGTGTCAGTCTTGCCCTTACCGTACTTCTCGAAGATCTCTACTTTTTCTTCAGAATTTAAATGCATTCTTTTGGAAAATTTTACTGGGTTATTAATAATGTTCCGGACAACTCGCCCGAAATCGACCGCAAAGTTAACACTTTTTCCCCACTCCCACAACACCTTCCCATCTTTTTTCCCAAACATTTTCCTCGCATCCCCAAAATCGCCCCACCCCATCCCGCCATATTTTCGGCCCCATTCGCCCTATCAGGCCTATCAGGCTTATTGAGCTTATCCAGAAGGCCCAGAAGGCCCAGTCGGCTCAGCCGCCCCAGCAGGCCCAGCCCCTTCGCCCACCCCAAAAAAAATTCGCCCAATGCAATGCATCAGGCGAAAAATCTTTTTCCGGAAAGCCCGTTTCCTCAATCCAGCTGCACCTTGTCGGTCGACGGATTGCGGAAGTAAAGCTTGTGGTCCACATACTCCTGGGTGGCAATCAGCGTCGGCTTCGGAAGCTTCTCATAGTAGCGCGAAATCTCGATCTGCTCGCGGTTCTCGGCCACCTCTTCCATGTTGTCGGTGATGTTTCCGAACTCCTTGAGCTTCGACTCCAGGTCGCGCTTCATCTCGGCGCTGATCTGGTTGGCACGCTTGGCTATGATGCAGACTGTTTCGTATACATTGCCCGTGTCCTGCGACAGCTCTATCATATCGCGGGTCACAGTGTTCAGCGGTGCGTTGGTTTTCTTGTAATCCATGTTCTTTGCCTATATCTTTTTGTCGTTGTTTTTGTCAGTTATAGCGGCGCAAAATCATCCGCGCCCATCCGGGACATCAGTCCTTCACGTAGCGGCTCGCTATCTTGAAGATGTTGTCGGCCTCCTGGCGGTTCGGGCTGTCGGGATAGTTGTTGATGAAGTTGTAGTATTCGTCAACCACCTCGCGGAAACGGTCGCCCTTGCGCTCGTCAATGCTGTTGTCGGCCTCCATGTAGCGAGCCTTCAGCACCAGCACCTCCAGGTCCTCCTTGTATTTGGAGTACGGATAGTCCTTGATGGCGTTCTTGGCCACGATGATGGCGCTCTTGTAGTTGTTGCCCAGATAGTTGCCCAGGTTGTAGTAAAGCTGCGCGTTCTGCAGCTGCTTCAGCGTCAGCTTGTCCTGAAGCTCGAAGATGGCATTCTGAGCTATCGCCACTTTGTCGCTTCTTGGAAAATAGTCCAGGAACGCCTGCAGCTCCTCTATCGCCTTGATGGTGCCGCTCTGGTCCAGCTGCGCCTCAGGCGAGTCCAGATAATAGCCGTAGCCGCAGAAGAAGCGCGCAGGCTCGGCATACTTGCCCTTCGGATACCTGTTATAATATGTCTGGAAATACGTGCCCGATGTCACATAGTCCTTGTTCTCATAATTGCTCATAGCCAGCAGGTAAAGGCATTCCTCTGCCTTGTCCGAGCCCTTGAACACGGTGGCGCAGTCCTTGAAAAGGGTGGCCGCCTGCACATATTTCTTCTGTTCATAGGCGCGCTTGGCGTATTCGTATTTGTAGTTGAAGTCTGTGCTCTTCTGCACCTTCACATATTCGCCGCACGATGTCATGACGGCTGCGAGTACGGCGCTTAGCAGTATATGGAGTAGACGCATTGTTTATCTGTGCTCTGTCTGATTGGAGTTCTTTCTGTTCGTTGTTCTGTCAGTTGACGATATGCCGCACGCGATTACGTTGGCGTCCGTGCATTCTCTCTAACAATTTGCAAAGTTATGAATTTTCGCCCATTTTTCACCACTGTAAAGGTGTTTTTTAGTTTTTTTTTGAAAATTAATATCCCCGCCACAAATTTGGCCCCGCTTCCGCTCCGTATTTCGCCTAAAGTTGCTAATTTTGTGGTTCACTATCGTTAACCGGATTTCCGCGCCTCGGGATCCTGTAGCCAAAACATCCTCCCCGGCGCCCTTTCCATGTTATGATCATCTTTAACCATGCGTAAATTCTCAATTCTGCGTCCCCTCTTCCTCGCCGCCCTCGCCGCATGCTCGCTCTGGGCAGCCGCAGGTCTCAACCTCCCCGTCAAAAAGGTCAACGGCAAGCAGTGCTATTATTATAAGGTTGCCCGTGGAAACACTGTCTACGGCGTGGCCCAGCAACTCGGCGTATCCCGCGACCAGATCATAACCTTCAACCCATCTGCCGCCGACGGCCTCAAACCCGGCATGATGCTCTATTTCCCCGTCTCGGAATTCGGCAAGCCCGACCCCGCCGCTCTCGCCGCACAGGAATCGCAGTCCGCTCAGCAGGTGCCCGTCATCCGCTACGTTGTCAGCAAGGGCGAAACTCTCTTCGGCATCGGCCACAAGTTCGGAGTCTCAGCCGAAAGCATCGTCGCTCTCAACCCCACTGCCGACCGCGGCATCAAAGCCGGCCAGACCCTCCTCATCCCCGACAAGTCGAAAGAAGGCCAACCGGTTGAAACCGGCGACTTCCCCGCCGACGAGTCAGCCGCCACCCCCGAACAGAACAAAATCGTCCTCCCCGACGAACTCAACCCCGACAAACAGGAGCGCTCCCTCACCCCCGTGCCCCGCGACGTGATCCGCATCGCCGGCGACGAAGAGCAGTCAGCCCCCGCCCAGGAGCAGCCAGCCGAAGAGTCCGCACAGCCCCAGGTGCAGCAGCGCCCCGAAGTCACCGTCTCGGTCCTCATGCCGTTCATGACCGGCTCCGAGAAGCCCGCCCGCGCCGCTCAGCTCGCCGCTGAATTCTACGGCGGTTTCCTCATCGCCGCCGACTCGCTCCAGGCCGTCCTCCCCAAGGTCAACATCCATGCCTACGACACACGCAACTCTGCCGACAACGTCCGCCGTCTCCTCGCACAGGAAGCCGCCATCGGCCAGTCCCAAGTCATCATAGCACCCGATGCCGCCGACCAGCTCCAGCTCATCTCCGACTTCGGTCGCAGCCACCGCATCATGGTCTTCAACCCCCTCAACGCCCGCGACACTTCCTACATTTCCAACCCCTACATGCTCCAGGGTTCCATCCCATCCGCCCAGATGTACGCCAAGGCCGCCGAAGCCTTCGTCGCCCGTCTCGACGGATTCACACCCGTCCTCCTCGTCAACAACTCTGGACGCGACGACAAACGCCACTTCATCGAAACTCTCAAAGCGCGCCTCAACGCCGACGGCATCGTCCCCCTCATGGTCGAGTACGACGGCTCCCTCAGCGCCTCTTCTCTCGCCGAACAGCTCGGCGACCCGCAGGCCGACTCCAAATTCATCTTCATCCCCCAGTCCGGCTCGCTCTCCGAGTTCAACAAATTCTCAAACGCCCTGACGCGCTACAAAAACTCCGCTGCCGAAGTCGGCGCACAGGTACGCCTCTGGGGATATCCCGAATGGGTGACTTTCCGAGGCGAACCCCAGAAGGAAATCCACGAACTCTCCACCACTCTCTACACACGCTCCTTCTTCAACCCCGAAGGCCGCGAGAGCCGAGGCGTTGACAATTCATTCGTCAAATGGTACGGCCACGAGGTTTCCGACGGCGTTCCCGCCCAGGGCGTTCTCGGCTACGACACAGGCGTCTTCATCCTCAAGGGCCTCGCATCCGGCGCCCTCGACACCGAAGCACCGCAGAACGCCGACTGGCAGGGCGTGCAGAGCACCTTCCACCTCCGCCACGAGAATGACAGCAAGGGCCTCGCCAACGACGCCCTCTACATCGTCCGCTTCCTTCCCGGCGACCTCATCGACGCCGAAGTCATCTAACCTCACCTAACACCGATCACCACCACGATGCCCTCCATCCGCCCCCTCAGCCTTTGCCGCCACGCCATCCTCGCCCTCGCTGTCGCACTGACCACGCTTGCCGCCAATGCCGAATCGCACTACCGCCCCCACATCTCAGTGGGCGCCCGTGCCGGCATGTCCATGTCGCGCATGTCTTTCTCACCCAGTGTGCCTCAGTCATGGCAGAACGGAATGGTCATGGGCATCACCGCACGCTACGCCGAGGAAAAAATATTCGGCATCATCGGCGAACTCAACTTCGAACAGCGCGGATGGAAAGAAACTTTCGAAGACAACCCCGGCCTGGAATACAACCGCCGGCTCACATACATCTCTCTCCCCGTCATGACCCACATATACTTCGGGCCACGACGCTTCAAATTCTTCTTCAACGCCGGACCCCAGATCGGCTACATGATCTCCTCCGGAATCAACTCCAACTTCGACTACAATAATCCTGCCGCTGAAGGCATAGCCTCCACACGCCGCGTCAACCAGATGCACATGGACATCAAAAACAAGTTCGACTACGGCATCACAGCCGGCCTCGGCATGGAATGGTGGGCAACACCCCGCAACTCATTCGTCGTCGAAGGCCGCTTCTACTACGGCCTCGGCAACATCTTCCCCTCATCCAAAGCCGACGAATTCTCCGCCTCCCGCTCCATGACCCTCCAAATAACCGCCGCCTACAACTTCCGCCTAAAATAACCCCACCCCAAAAAAGTTCACACCCCACCACCCTAAGCTGTTTATCGGTCTTGTTAGGCCTATTGGGCCTATCGGGCTTATTGGGCCTATCAGGCTTAAAGGGCTTATTGGGCTTAGGACCTATAAATTCCTCCCCTCCATCTCCAGCAGCCGACCCAGCACCTCTACACGCTGCTCGAACCGCTCTATCCCGGCCACCTGAGCCTCCGTCAGACCCTGGATATTCTCGCCGCACTGCGCGCAGAACTCCTGGTTCGACGGATTTGAATGACCTTCAGGGCATATATACCGCACCTCACGGCCAAAAATCGACCGCGACTCACTAACCTCCCCTATCGCCGGCAGATTCTTGAACCGACGCAACAACTCCCGCATCCGTGCCAGGTCGGCCTCGGTATACTCCGGCTGGTAAGCTTCCAGACAGTCCGCCGCAAACGGCACAGTCTCGGCCACATCCAGCAACGCGTCAATTGACTCAGCATCAAACAGCTGACAGTCAATAATCAGCGCCAGCGCCGCGTCCGACGCCGTGTCCACATCCGCATACACAGCATCCACCGCCTCGCCACGGTCAATGGACCGCACATAAGCCGGCATCATCTCAATGGCCAGGTCGTGATAGTCGCTGCGGTCACCCTCCGGCGTCAGCCACGCCATCAGATATTTCCGATAAAGCGGCACCGCAAGCACACCCATCCTGTTCTCGATGATATACTCCCAGTTCGCCCGCGACGGAAACACCTCCGGACGCTCCAGCTGGCGCATATACCGCATGGCGCGCTCGCCGGCCAGCAACTGGTCGGCGGCCACCGCGCGGCGCTCAGGCTCCATCGGCCCCTGCGCCATCACGTTGTTGTCAGCCCTTGCCATCTCCTCAGCTCTGCGACTGTGTGGGTATAACCGTTTGCGGCGAATCGTCAGCACACAGCACCATCAGCAGATTGCCGATTATCGTGGCGCGTCGGTCATTGTCAAGCTTCACCAGGTTGCGCTCCTCCAGACTGTTAAGAGCCATGTCCACCATCGACACCGCACCTTCCACTATCTTCTCGCGCGCCGAAATAATGGCCGTGGCCTGCTGCCTGCGCAGCATCACCGCCGCAATCTCAGGCGCGTATGCTATATAGTTGATGCGTGCCTCCACAACCGTGATGCCCGCTATCGACAGGCGCTCGTTGATCTTCGTCTCCAGCAGCTCGTTGATGGCGTCGCCGCCGCTGCGCAGTGTCAGCTCGTCGCTCTTGTCGTCGTTGTCGTATGCATAGTGGCCGGCCACCTCGCGCAGTGCAGCATCGCCCTGTATGTTCACAAAGTTGCGAAGCGCCATCGCGCGGTCCATGCCCAGCGCGTCTATGTCGAATGTGGCGCGATAGGTGTCCGACACCTTCCATACCAGCACCATGCCTATCAGCACCGGGTTGCCTATGCGGTCGTTCACCTTGATGGGCGCTATATCCAGATTGTTGACTCGCAGCGACATCTTACGCTTAGTCAGGAACGGATTCACCCAGTACATACCGGTCTTGCGCACCGTGCCGCGGTATTTGCCGAAAAACAGTAGCACCAGCGACTCATTCGGCTCCAGCTGGAACAGGCCGCCCAGACAGAACACAGCCACCACCATCAGCGCCACCCCGGGCACCATCCATACAGTCTCAGTCAACAACAGGGCCACACCGGCAGCCAGCGCCACCAGTATGGCGCCGATCATCGTGAATCCCGAAACACACATGCCCGAGAACTGCGTCTCCTTGGCGGTCATCTCTCTCTTATCCATAACTTTAGTTTATTATGGGCCGTGCCCGCCGAACTTGCAGGCACGGCCTCGGTTTGTAGTCGGTTTTTAGCGGCCGGAGTGCACCACCATGTCGCGAAGCATGGTGTTGAAATCTGTGCATTCGCGCAGCTTCTCCACCGTCAGGTGCATGCGGTAACGCCAGTAGTGGCGCGAGTTGGCCGGCACGTTGATCTGCTCCTCGCGCGGATCCTCGCGGCGGATGTCGCCGTCCATCGACAGGTAGTCCTGCAACGGTATGATGCACAGCATCGAGGGCGACTTCAGGTGCAGGTCTATGATGCGGCGGCATATCCACGGCTCGCAGTAGAACGGCGCCTGGCCGGCCTCATGCAGCACATTGTGGTAGTAGTCCGATGCCTTGCCCGGATCCTCCTCCCAGTTCTGGCGTATGCCGCCCATGTCGTGCGTCGACGTGGTGCATACCGACAGGTAGGGATAGGTCCACGTGTTGCCGAACTCGCTGTTCGGGTCCTTCGGCATGCGCTGTATCTCCAGCGCGAGTATCTGCAGCTGGCTCATCACCGCCGGCACACAGTCGGGAATCATACCCAGGTCCTCGGCGCAGCACAGCATGTCGGTGGCGTCGATCAGCGGCGGCAGCTTCCACATGGCCTTGCCGTACCAGAAGTCGTTGTGGCGGCGGTAGAAAAAGTCGTTGTACAGACGGTCGAAACAGCTCTTCTCATAGTCGTTCAGCGAACGGTATATGTAGGTGAACTGTGCCGAAATGCGCGGATGGTACTTGCCCTTTTCCACAGGGTCTTCCACAAACAGCACATCGTCGATCAGACCCAGCAGGGCGTTGCACAGCCGTGCGTTCTTCTCTTTGTCAGCGACCTCGACACGGTCCTGCTCGGCGAAGTAGTCGGCCACCTTGCGCTGGTTGTCAAACTCCGCGCGCAGGCGATAGCGGCCGTAGCCGGCATCGGTCAGGAAACGCTTGCGCGCCTCGTCGGTGTACTCCCCGAAGAAGTCGTGCAGGAAGTAGTCCATGATGTACGGCGTGGTCTGCAGGTCCACATTCAGCCAGAAGTCATAGTTGTTTCTCAGCTCGTCGGGAGTGTAAGGCAGCGCCGGGTTGAAGTGGCCCAGCAGTCCGTGAACACAGTCCATCGGTATCTCCCATATGCGGAAAAATCCCAGCACATGGTCTATGCGGTAAGCGTCGAAGTATTCGCTCATCTTGCGGAAGCGGGCCTTCCACCATGCGAATCCGTCGCGGTTCATCTCCTCCCAGTTGTAGGTCGGGAAGCCCCAGTTCTGGCCCAGAACCGAGAAGTCGTCTGGCGGAGCACCGGCCTGGCAGTCCATATTGAACAGGCGGGTGTCGGTCCATGCGTCAACGCTCGTGCGCGAAATGCCGATGGGTATGTCGCCCTTGATGGCCACGCCCTTCGAGTGAGCATACTCGGCCGCGCCGCGCATCTGGCGGTCCAGATGGTACTGCAGATAGCACACATAGTTGAAAGTGTCCTTGTCCTCTTTCTTCAGCTTGGCCACTTTGTCCTCGCTGTATTCGGCATATTCCGCCCATTCCTTGAAGTCGGGCGTGCCGAATTTGTCGCGCAGCACACAGAACGCAGCATAGTTGTCCAGCCACCAGCTGTTCTTCTCGTAGAACTTCTTGTATTCGGCCGAGGCTATGGTCTTGGCGCCGTCCTGCGCATATATCTCCTTGAAGTATTCGTTCTTATGCTTGTTCACCAGCTCATAGTCCACCTGGGTCAGCGCGTTCAGCTCTTTCCCAAGCTCCGCATAGTGCTTGCGGCGCTTCGCATCCTTCAGCGTGCCCATCTCCTCCAGGCGCAAATACATGGGGTGGAGTGCGAAACACGAGTTGGCGTTGTAAGGATATGAGTCGGTCCACGTGCCGGTCATCGTAGTGTCGTTGATGGGCAGCAGCTGCAGGAAGCTCTGGCCTGTCTCGGCAGCCCAGTCGGCCATCAGACGGATGTCGGCAAAGTCGCCCACCCCGAAGTCTGCCTCCGAACGGATGGCAAACACGGGGATGGCCGTTCCGGCTCCTCTGTACAGTGCGCGCGCGTCGTTGTAGCGCAGGCCGTTCACCTCGGTCACTCCGCCCGCTGCCGCATACTGGGCAGGCATCACGCGGTTGTTGCCGCCTTCCCACGAACGCAGCGCCTTGCTCGCCTTGTCAAGGATCACAAACTTATACTGCGAGCCCGCTGCCAGCGCACGTGCCGGCACTGCCACTTTCCACACCGGGAACTCGCTGTCGCTCAGCACCACCGCATTCTTCGGGTCCCATGCGCCCACGCCTCCGCTCTCGCCGCACACGGCCAGCACTTCGTCGGGATGCACGGTCGGCGCCGACACGCTCAGCACCACGGTGTCAGCCGTGGCAACGGGCTTCGCGCTGCGGCCTTCGCGCTTGTCTATACAGTCTGTGAACGCACTCGAGTATGCCGGTTTGTCGGCAGGCACATCGTGCCAGCGGTCATATATAGTGTAGGTGCCCACGCCGTTGCCGCGCTCAAATTTGTGAGGCGTGCCCCATTCGTTGCGCACGTAGCCGTTCTCATGCACCACCTTGTAGCAGTAGTCAAAAGCTGCCGTTGTGTCGGCCACATTCACCTCCAGTTCGTAGGTGTCGCCGCCGGCACTTTTCATGCGCGGTGCCGCATCGATATTGTTTTCGCCAAGTTCGGGAATCGATCCGCACAGCACAAGCTTCTCGCCCCAGGCTGTGTGGTAGTCAATAATGAATTTAAGCTTCATCTCGGTTAGGTAATGTTTTGTGTTTCTGGTGATTGCGTTATGTTAGACTTGAAGTCGGACCCAACGGCGCTTGCCGCCGGCCATTTCAACGCTTAAAATTACAAAAAAATCGCAAAACAACCCCGCATCACCCCCCATTTTTTAGCATTTTTCACCCTTCCAACAATTTCCGTACCAGGTTGCCCAAAAGTTAAAAACATAAAATTTACCTGAAGGTATAAGGTTAGCCGCCTTGATGACATTCATTCATTGAATAAGACCTATTTCAGGAGCTGAGTCACCCATGCTATATTAAAGATTTTTTTGGCTTCCACTGATTATCTTACGTTTAAAGGCTTCTATTTGCTCGTCAGCTCTTTTTTCAAATGATATTTTCCCGGCACAGATACCGAAACGATAAAATATCAAATTACTGTATGTCCGGAATAGTGATTCCATGTTTTATCAAATTCTTCAGCAGATATGAAATCTTTGACATTCCACTCGATATCAGAATAATTCTGATCATATAAAAAACTTTCATCATCAACTGGATGTTCCGTGGATAACATTACGATTTTATCAGGATGAACCTCAATTTGACGAATTGCCTCCTCATCTCTGAAATGAAGAAAATACTCAACATTCTCCTCTTCCCAATATTTCCGTATATATCGATCAATCATTGCCGTCAATTCAGAATTTGTTTTAATGAAAAGAAAGCACTACTTTTGCAGTGTTGATTCCCGGTAGCCCCTGACTCGTCAAGCTATCGGGTTTAGTTTTTTATGGCGCAAATTTAATTAAATTTCTGTAGAATAGCGGTTTCAATTCGCCATAATCCAACTCATTCAACCCCATGCGCCGATGACCCTCATAAATGCATGAAAAGGGGCAAAATTGCTTGATTTTGCCCACTCATTGTATCATGCCCTCCTATTTCCCTGTCATTCAGTGAGGAAAACAGTTCGGTAAGAATTGGATTCCAATCAAAACGCTTGGTAGATTTGTTTTATTATTGTAACTTTGTAACTCTAAAACGAAATGATATGGCAATGACAATCAAGACATCCCCCGAACTTTGGGGCGAGGACGCAAGAAGCTTCACCGAAGAGGCGCAGCGTAACGGCAAATTGCCAACGCCAAAACTCTCCGAAGCCCAGCGCAAGATACTTTCGACAATGCTTGAAAGCGCGAAGAACATAGTTTTCCCTCCACGTAATAACTGATGGCATGGGAACATTCAATTTTGTAGAGAACACCTTTATGGTCCCATACACGAAAGAGGTCGCAGATTACTGTGACCCCTTTTCTTGTGGTGACCATGATTTGGATGACTTTTTCTCAAGCGATGTTTTCCTGTATGAGGAAGAACTGCTTGGGAAAAGTTATTGCTGGATCAACAAGGACAATCAACACGAGATAGTAGCAATAGCAACTCTTGCCTACGATGGTATAAAGACATACACCCTTGACAAACCGTCAAAGAACGCATTGCAGAGAAAGATACCGCAGCAGAAAAGACGCCGCAGCTATCCGGCGGTGCTCATAGGCAGACTTGGAGTTTCAAAAGCGTTTCAGGGTCACGGCCTGAATGTTGGGACACAACTAATGGAGGCCTTGAAATATTGGTTTGTTGACGAAAACAACAAGGCAGCCTGCCGATATATGTTGGTAGATGCCTACAACACTGAAGCCACCATACACTATTATCTTAAGAATGGCTTCAAGCCTCTTTATAAGACGGAACAAAGTGAGAAAGAAGCTTTCGGCATTCCGATTGAGGCATCTTTACATAGTAGAATATATTTTTACGATTTGAAAACAATTAAATAGAGTTTATCGAGTTGTCGGGGTCTATCTCAATTTTTTTGAGGAATTATCTCAAACCTTCTTCTATCGCATTCTCCATAGATATTAATGATTCACCTTCGAGCTTGCCGATTCGTATAAATTTAATTTTCTCGTCTTTGCCGATTTTTTTACGTGGTGTTGCAAGATGCGTTTTTGTCCGACATCAGGCTTCGCCATGTCCGACAATAACACCCTTGCAAGGGGAAAACCCTCGGCCCGATTTAGGCTTGATTATGGGCTTGTGAGAAGTCTTGAAGTGAAAAGTTCTCTCTCCCCTCAGAATCTCAGACTGAGCGTCACCATCCCTCCCTGTGGCGTGACGCTCGCCCCAAGCGAGCTCTCAAACATCGGAGTATACAGTCCGCGCGTCCGCGACCCTCTGAACAGGTCAACAACCTCGTTCACTGGGTCCATCAGGAAGCAAGCCACCGTCCCCAGCACTTTCGACCCCAGCAGCCGGTAGCCGTTCCTCACTATCCCGCGTTTCGCCCGGTAAAATGCCTCGCCGATAACGCTGCCCACCAGCGGAGTGATAAACAGATCCTGTATCGACGGCCGCTCCATAAACGCCTCTATGCCAAACTCCCAGCCCACATTCGATATCAGCGTGCAGTACAGCAGGCTCTGCCATGCATTGAATCCGCAACTGCGCGCCGACATGAAATAAACCGCCCCCGCATACGGGTGCAGCACGTAGTTGAAAACGGGGTTGTCATGGTCCCACTCCGGCCCTTTCCTCGCCACATGGTTCCACCATCGTTTGAACAGCGGCACATCCTGCAGCTCCGCGCGGTTCCAGCTCGTGGCGTCCTCCGGCAGGCATTCCAGCACCAACAGCGTACCCACAAAAGCGCCGCTCAGCACCGCCGTGTTTATCCACATCCGGTGCCAGTCCGGACATCTTCCCGTCAGGCTGTACGGCTGTGTGTATATGTTGTTTACAGCTTTGCGCATGTTGAGTCGCATCAGCCGTCCGTCGGCCATCACGGGCACGCTCTCATGCACAGCTCCGCGCACGCTGTCAGCCGCCTCTGCCTTCTCGCCGACAACCACGCTGTCAGCCTCCAGCATCATAGGCTCCGCCTCCCGTGTCCCGGCGTAGGCGTCATGTCTCACCATCAGCAGCAGGCAGGCCACCGCTATGCGAATCAATATTCTGTATGTCTTATGTTTAGCTATATTCATAGGTTATTAGTCTGTGGTCAACAATCAGATCATAACTACCTCCATAAACGGCTCTTAACCGGCCTCTTTCCTACTTCTTAAGCAGCCTCTGACATTGCTCGCCGGTGTTTTCAAACTGTTAATTTCGCCGCAAAATTAACAATTCATTCTCACTCCCGCGTTTCCATAATTTCCAATTTATTGGTCAATTTTTCCAACTTAGAACTTATGCCCAATTTTTGGGCATTTTGGACAATCTTCTTATCTCCAATCGTCATCCACCCCCTAACTTTCCACAGAAAACACACCTTTCTCAGCCTGCAACCGAACCCGAAAGCCCACCCCCTACTCTTCTCCTTTCTGTCTCGCCCGTGCCTTTCGCCCGCAACTATTGCCATTCTCGCAAAAATTTCGTACCTTTGCACATTAATGTATGGCGGACTCGCGATTCCAGCAATCCCCGCCTCCCAAATTCTGAAAACCGCCGCGGAGCGCCATCCCGCCCGCGTCAAAACCACTTTTATATATGGCATTTTTCGGTCTGTTCTCTAAGGAAAAAAAGAAAGAAAACCTTGACCGCGGTCTCGAAAAGACCAAGGAAGGCATCTTCTCCAAAATCAAACGTGCCACCATGGGTCGCTCTCGTGTCGATGACGATTTCCTCGACGAACTCGAGGAGATTTTCGTCACCTCCGACATGGGAATCGACACCACCCTCAAAATAATCGACCGCCTCAAGGAACGCGTCGCTCGCGACAAATACGTCGGCACCGACGAACTCAACGCGCTCCTCCACGACGAAATATCAGCCCTCCTCGCCGAATCCGGCAACTCCGACGCCGCATCCGCCCCCGACTTCTCTGTCCCCGCCGACAAGAAGCCTTATGTCGTGATGGTGGTCGGCGTAAACGGCGTCGGCAAAACCACCACCATCGGCAAGCTCGCACACCTCTACAAGCAGGCCGGCAACAAGGTGGTCCTCGGCGCCGCCGACACTTTCCGCGCAGCAGCCATCGACCAGCTCGAGGAATGGGCCCGTCGAGCCGACGTCCCCATCATCAAACAGCAGCTCGGCTCCGACCCCGCAGCCGTCGCTTTCGACGCCGTGCAGTCCGCCAAATCCCAGGGCGCCGACGTTGTCCTCATCGACACCGCCGGCCGTCTCCACAACAAGGCCGGCCTCATGAACGAGCTCTCCAAAATCAAACGCGTCATGGAGAAGGTGGTCCCCGACGCTCCACACTCGGTCCTCCTCGTCCTCGACGGCTCCACCGGCCAAAACGCCTTCGAGCAGGCGCGCCAGTTCTCTGCCGCCACCCAGGTAACCGACCTCGCCGTAACCAAGCTCGACGGAACCGCCAAAGGCGGCGTTGTCATCGGCATCAGCGACCAGTTCAAAATCCCCGTCCGCTACATCGGCCTCGGCGAGGGCATCGAAGACCTCCAGGTATTCGACCGCGACGCTTTCGTCGACTCGCTCTTCGACAAAAAGTCCAAATAACCGCCAGCCCCGCCATGTCCAAGAAGTCTATCGACATCATAACTATGGGCTGTTCCAAGAACCTGGTCGACAGCGAACGCCTCATCCGCATGTTCTCCGACGCCGGCTTCTCCGTCCGCCACAACCCCGACTCGGTCGGCGCCGACGAGGTGGTCATCAACACCTGCGGTTTCATCGGCGACGCCAAGCAGGAGTCCATCGACATGATTCTGCAGTGCGCGCAGCTCAAGGACGAAGGCCTAATCAGCCACATCAGCGTCATGGGCTGTCTCTCCGAGCGTTACCGCAGCGAACTCCCCGCGGAGCTCCCCGAAGTCGACCGCTGGTACGGCAAGTTCGACTGGACCGCGCTCCTCGCCGACATCGCCCGCAAGTCGCCCGAAGGCCTCCCCTACCGCCGCACGCTCACCACACCCCAGCACCACGCCTACGTCAAGATTTCCGAAGGCTGCGACCGCTTCTGCGCATTCTGCGCCATCCCACTCATCACCGGACGCATGCACTCGCGTCCCGTCGAGGAGATTGTAGACGAGGTGCGCTCACTCGTCGCACGCGGCGTCAAGGAGTTCAACATCATCGCCCAGGACCTCTCGTCCTACGGCAAAGACATCTACGGCCACAAGGCGCTCGCACGTCTCATCGAGGCCGTCGCCGACGTCCCCGGCGTTGAATGGATTCGCCTCCACTACGCCTACCCCGCCGATTTCCCCTACGACATCCTCCCCGTCATGGCATCGCGCCCCAACGTGTGCCGGTACCTCGACATCGCCCTCCAGCACGCCAGCGACAAGGTGCTCGCCAACATGCGCCGCCACATCACCGCCGACGAAACCCGCGCTCTCCTCGCCCGCATCCGCCGCGAGGTCCCCGGCATCCACATCCGCACCACGCTCATGACCGGTTTCCCCGGCGAAGGCCCCGACGAGGCTCGCGAACTCCTCGACTTCGTCCGCGAACAGCGCTTCGAACGCATGGGCGCATTCGCTTACAGCGAGGAGGACGACACTTACGCCGCCCGCAATTACACCGATTCCATCCCCGAGGAGGTAAAGCAGCAGCGCCTCGACGCAATAATGGAGGCCCAGCAGCAGATTTCGCTCGAATGTAACCAGGCTAAGGTCGGCTCCACGCTCCGCGTAATCTGCGACTCGGAGGACGACTCTTACTATTACTGCCGCACCGAGTTCGACTCCCCCGAGGTTGACCCCGAAGTGCTCGTCGCAAAAACACCCGAATCTTCGATGACGGTCGGCGAGTTCTATCCGGTCACCATCACCTCGGCCGCCCCGTTCGAGCTCTACGGCTCTCTCGCCAAGCAGTAAAC
>JAXJRL010000079.1:0-25305 GCA_036310635.1 Muribaculaceae bacterium
CGATGCGCTCTGCCAGGCCCTCGACGATGGCCGTCTTGCCCACGCCGGGCTCGCCGATGAGCACGGGGTTGTTCTTCTTGCGGCGGCTCAGAATCTGAGCCAGGCGCTCAATCTCCACCTCGCGGCCCACCACGGGATCGAGGCGGTTCTCGATAGCTGCGTGGGTCATGTCGCGGCCGAATTTGTCAAGCATGGGAGTGCTGCCGGCGGCGCGGGCCTGGCGCTGAGTCTGCGAGGTGGCGCGTCCGTGGCCACTTCCCTGGGGTGCGGCTTCTGCGTCCTCGTCTTCGTCTTCGGCAAAGCTGGCGCTTGGCTCGGCCACACTGCCGGCTGCCACATGCTTTAGGCTGTCGTATGTGATTCCCTTGCCAAGGAACGGCTGCATGAAGTCCATCTGGCGCACGTCGTTGTTGCGGAACAGGGCCATGAGCAGGTGCTCCGGGCCGATGTCGGGCGAACGGAGGGCGCGGCTCTCGAGCATGCTCAGCTTGATGAGTCTGTCCGTAAGCGGGCTGACCTTCATGGCGCCCTCCTGGCGGTCGACGCTGTAGAGCGAGTTGTCAAGCTCCTTGAACAGAGGGTCGAGCGCCTCCTCTCCTGCCACCTTGGCCAGCAGGTCATAGGCGGAGTTTCGACTCTCGCTGATGGCCAGAAGCAGGAACTGCGGAACAATCTCCGTGCAGTTGTGTTTTTCGGCAAGTCGCGATGCTGTTGAAAGCATTGCGGTGAATTCCTGAGAAAAAGAAATATTCATTGGCTGTTTATCGGTGTGTGTAATCTGTGTTGGTTATCATGCTCGGTGCCGGGGGATGAATGTGCCTGGCTGCGGTGAGCATGGTGTGCGGAGTTGGACCATGCGCCCCGGAGAAAGGGTGGGGACTGCGTTGGTTCGGTAACCGCATATAAAAAATAATGTAACAAAGTTCGTGCCAAAATGGCCTATGCCGAGCCAAAATGTACCTTGATTGGACTGCTGATTGGTGAAAAATGCGTAAATGATTGCGCTTTAGGCCGGTGAATCGGCTTTAACATAAATTTTTAGCATTCGGCAATTCAAAGATAGCTGTTTTTCCCGAAAAAATTTGTACTTTTGCTTGATAATTTGGCATCGTAGCCCGATTTTTAGCGGTTTTTAATATATAGCCGCATATTAACTGACTTATTAACACTCTTTTAATTTATGTTGGAAGACGACAGAATATTAAAAATTGACATCGAAAACGAGATGAAGTCCGCTTACATCGACTATTCGATGTCGGTAATTGTGTCACGCGCCCTGCCTGACGCTCGCGACGGCCTGAAACCCGTTCAGCGCCGCGTGCTCTACGGCATGAATGCAATGGGCAACACCAGTGACAAGCCCTTCCGTAAGGCAGCGAAGAGCGTGGGCGATGTGATGGGTAACTATCACCCTCACGGCGACTCGTCAATCTACGGCACGCTGGTCAATCTGGCCCAGTGGTGGAAGATGCGCAAGGTGCTCGTGGACGGTCACGGCAACTTCGGCTCTATCGACGGCGCTTCGCCGGCGGCCATGCGTTACACCGAAGCACGCCTCGACAAGCTCGGAGAGGAGATGCTGGCCGACATCAACGACGATACCGTTGACTTCGTTCCCACATACGACAACAGCAACACCGAGCCGGTGGTGCTTCCCACCCGTTTCCCCAACCTGCTGGTGAACGGTGCCACGGGTATAGCCGTGGGTATGGCCACCAACATGCCTCCTCACAACCTGGCAGAGAGCCTCAATGCCGCCATCGCCCTGATTGACAATCCCGAAATCACCATAGACGAGCTGATGAAGTTCATACCGGCCCCCGATTTCCCCACCGGCGGCATAATCTATGGTTACAACGGCGTGCGCGACGCATATATGACCGGCCGCGGCCGCATTCTGGTGCGTGCCCGTGCCGAAATAGAGCAGGAGGCCAACCACGAGACCATCATCGTCAACGAGATACCTTACGGCGTGAACAAGGCTGAGCTCATTAAATATATAGCCGACCTGGCAAACGAGAAGAAGCTCGACGGCATAGCCGACATCAACGACGAGACCGACTTCGAGGGCATGCGCATCGTAATCAAGCTTAAGAGCGACGCCAATGCAAACGTGGTGCTCAACAAGCTCTATAAGATGACGCAGATGCAGGCATCGTTCAGCGTGAACAATGTGGCTCTGGTGGGCGGACGTCCCCGCACCCTCAACCTCAAGGAAATTCTCGAGGCTTTCATCTCGCACCGCCACGATGTGGTGATTCGACGCACCAAGTTCCGCCTGGCCAAGGCGCTTGACCGTCTGCACATTTTGGAAGGCCTGATCATCGCCTCGCAGAACATTGACGAGGTGATTGAGATTATCCGCTCGTCGGCCAATGTGGATGAGGCCAAGCAACGCCTCATGGAGCGCTTCCAGCTCACTGAAAAGCAGGTGGCCGCCATCGTGGAGATGAAGCTGCGCCAGCTTACCGGTCTGGAGCAGACCAAGCTCGAGGACGACTACAACAAGCTCAAAGAATATGTGAGCGAACTGGAGCTCATCCTCAATGACGACCACGTATGCCGCGAACTCATCAAGAGCGAGCTCGCCGAGACACGCGACAAATACGGCGACGACCGCCGCACAACCATCGACTACACCGCCGGCGACTTCAATGCCGAAGACTTCTACGCCGACGACGACATGCTCATCACCATCTCGCACCTCGGCTACATCAAGCGTACCCCCCTGTCGGAGTACCGCACCCAGGGCCGCGGCGGCGTAGGCGCCAAGGGCTCTGACACCCGCGACAGCGACTTCATCGAGCACGTCTACACCGCTTCCATGCACTCCACCATGATGTTCTTCACACAGAAGGGCCTGGTGTTCAGCATGAAGGTATACGAGCTTCCCGAGGGCGCCAAGAACTCCAAGGGTCGCGCGCTGCAGAATCTGCTCAACATAGAGCAGGGCGACGCCGTAAACGCCTTCATCAGCTGCAAGTACCTCAACGATGTGGAGTACGTCAACTCTCACAACCTGGTGTTTGCCACCGCCTGCGGCGTTGTCAAGAAGACCTGCCTGGCCGAGTATGCGCGCATCATGTCCAAGGGCAAAAAGGCCATTGTGCTCCGCGAGGACGACAGACTCGTGGGCGTGGAGCTCACCGACGGCGAGAGCGAAATCCTGCTGGCCAACCGTGGCGGCCGCGCCATCCGCTTCAATGAGGCACGCGTGCGCCAGATGGGCCGCGTGAGCACCGGCGTGCGCGGCATGCTGCTCGACGGTCCCGAAGACGAGGTTGTTGGTCTGATTTCCATGACTCCCGGCGACGGCCACACCATCATGGTGCTCTCCGAGAACGGTATGGGCAAGCGCTCGGAACTGGATACATACCGCATGACCAACCGTGGCGGCAAGGGTGTCAAGACCCTCAACGTCACCGAAAAGACCGGTCAGCTGGTGGCCTTCAAGAGCGTGGACGACGACACCGACCTGGTGATCATCAACAAGTCAGGCATCACAATCCGTGTGCACGTTGACCAGATTCCCGTCCAGGGTCGTTACACCATGGGCGTGAAGATCATAGACCTGGCCAAGCGCGGCGACGTGATTGCATCTGTATGCTGCGTGCCCGCCGACCCCGAAGAGGAGGCAGAGAAACTCGACATCGAACAGCCCGACCCCGCCGAGATTGTGGAAGAGGAAGTGGAAATCGATGTGGAGGAGACTGCCGACGACGCCGCCGAGGAGCCCGAAGCGCCCCAAGAGGACTGATTCCGCACCAGGAAATAAACTTTTGGACCTATACAGCGTCTATATCACAAAGCATCAAATCAGAGCCGGCTGTCTGTCCGACTCTACCACTAACGCAAACAATTAACTTATCCTTAATACACACCCAAAACTTCAACTGTTATGAAGAAAACAGCTCTCATCAGCATTTGCCTTCTGGCCGCTGCATCAATGTCGGCGCAGCAGACCGTTGTGAAGGAAGCCGAACAAGCCATGAAATCCAAGAAACCCTATGCAGAGGTTCTGAAGATCATCACTCCGGCCATGTCCGACCCCTCCACCGACAAGCTGGCCATCACCTACTACATCCCCGGTAAGGCCGGCATACAGCAGTATGACGACCTGCTCGGCAAACAGCAGCTCGGCATGGCCGGCGAGGACGCTCCCGCCACCATGGCCAACGCTCTGCTCGGCGCTTACGACAACTATATGAAGGCTCTGCCTTACGACTCGCTCCCCGACGCAAAGGGCAAGGTGAAACCCAAATACTCAAAGGAAATCATCAACAGCCTGGCCGGTCACTACAACGACTTCAACAACATGGCCATCAACTTCTGGAACGCCAAGCAGTACAAGGATGCCTATCGTTCATGGGGCATCTACCTTGAAATGCCCAACGATCCCCGCTTCAAGGGCAAAATCTCAGTTGTTCCCGCCGACACCGTAGTTGCCGAGGTTTACTACAACCAGGGCCTGGCAGCTTGGCAGGCTGACGACTTCGAGGACGCCATCAACGCCTTCCGCAAGGCCATCAAGAGCGGCTACAACAAGAAGAGCATCTACGAGTACGCCATCGCTGTTGCCACTCTGGGCAAGAACAACGAGGCTCTCCTCGAGTTCGCATCGGCCGGCAACAAGGCTTTCGGTGCTGACGATCCCCAGTTCCTCAACCAGATCATCAACTACTACCTCCAGACCGAGAAGTATGCCGAGGCTCTTGACTACCTGAACAAGGGTATCGCCGAGAACCCCAACAACTCGCAGTACTATGCTCTGCGCGGCATCATCGAGGACAACCAGGAGAAGCGCGACGAGGCTAACGCCGACTATCGCAAGGCCATCGAGCTGAACCCCGAAAACGGCCTGGCCCTCTTCTATCTCGGCCGCAGCGTGGCTTCGAAGGCAGGCTCTATGTCCGACGCCTACGAAGGTGCCAACTTTGACAAGTACAAGAACGAGACCCTCGTGCCCATGTACAAGGAGTCTGTCAAGTACCTTGAGAAGGCTTACGAGCTCGATCCCAACAACCGTCCCGAGACTCTGCGCGTGCTCGAGGTGGTTTACTACAACCTCAACGACGAGGCCGGCCTGAAGAGCGTTCAGGACCGCAAGCTCGCTGACTGATAGAAACTGTAACGAGCCGCACCCGCGGCCATCTCTCAGGGCATCTGAAGCACCATGCTTCAGATGCCTTTTTTTGTGCCGTTTGGCTGTTTGTGATTATTTCACTACTTTTGTGTGCACTTACCACACTCGTTAATTACATTAGATGATGCAGACTGATACCAACGCACAGTTCGACAAGGCCCTGGCGCTTTGCCGCGATGTGTTTGCAAAAAAGCTAAAAGACTACGGCCCCTCGTGGCGCATTATGCGTCCGGATTCGGTGACCGACCAGATATTCATCAAGGCCAAACGCATACGCTCCCTCGAAACCAAGGGCTGCAGCGCTGTAGGCGAGGGCATTCTCCCTGAGTTCATTGCCATTGTGAACTATGCCGCCATTGGCATCATCCAGCTTCAGCTGGGATATGTTGACAGCAAGGACCTCTCGGCCGACCAGGCGCTGACGCTCTACGACGAGGTGGTAGACAAGGCGCGCACTCTGATGAAAGCCAAAAACCACGACTATGACGAGGCCTGGCGCGGTATGCGCGTGCCGTCCTATACCGACTTGATTCTGATGAAGATAGAGCGCGTGAAGGAGATTGAGGACAATCATGGCAAGACCCTCGTGTCGGAAGGCATAGACGCCAACTACATGGACATGATGAACTATGCCGTGTTCGGCATAATCAAACTCACCGAAGGTGAAGGCAGCTGAATCCGTATCTCTGAGACAGCGTAAGGCCGGAGCGTGGACAGTGGCCCTGGTGTGGCTGCTGCGCATAGCAGTAGGCGGCACTTTTATAGTGTCTGGCTGGGCCAAGGCAGTGGATCCTTGGGGCGGGCTCTTCAAGTTCGAGGACTATCTGGCCGCCATGGATGTTACTCTGGCCAGGCCGGTGGTGCTCATTGGTGTTTGCGCCCTGTTCCTCTATGAAATGTGCTGCGGCGTAATGGTGCTGATGGGCACGTTCCGTCGCACTGTCACCTGGCTGCTTGCCGCCTTCATGGCGGTGATGACGGCGCTTACTGTGTGGATTTATGCTTCAGACCCGGTGAGCGACTGCGGCTGTTTCGGCGACCTGTGGGTCATCTCGAACGGCGCTACATTCGCCAAGAACATAGTGCTATGTGTGCTTGTCGGCCTTCTCGTGTGGCTCAATCCTCGTGTGGCGTGCGGCATAGCTCCGCGTCTGCAATGGACTGTGCCGGCTTTCACCGGCTTCTATGCCATGGCCATAGCCGTTGTGGGCTTCAACTGGCAGCCGTTGGTGGATTTCAGGCCGTTTGCCGTGGGCGAGCGTCTGACGGCGCGGGCCGGTGACGAAGATGTCCGCTATGCCTACGTGCGCAACGGCGAGCGCAAAGAATTTTCAGCTGACAGTCTGCCCGGCGACGACTGGGAGTTTGTGGAGCGTGTGGAAGCACCCAAAACGGCAAACTCGCTGGTGGTGTACGACGGTGAGGACGAGGCCACGTCTCTGCTCTCCGAATGGAGCCATGAACCAGGCGGCCTGCTGATACTGAACATTCCCGAACCCCGCCACCATGGCATATCCCGAAGCCGTCAGGCCAATCTGACGTCCGAGTTTATGACGGAGAACGATGGCATGATGGTGGCGCTGATAGGCGAGGGCGATGCCGACGCATGGCGCCAGGCCGTCGACGCGCATTACGATGTGTTTACCGCCGAAGGCACGGACCTGAAGATGCTGTCGCGTGGCGATGCATCGTATGTGTTCATGCGCAACGACACCGTGCAGTGGAAGTACAATATCAACGCTCTCAACCCCGACACCTTACCGGTGTACGACATCAAGGCCATTGAACGCGGTCATTGGCTGAGGAATCTCACGCTCATCTACCTGGCATCCATGCTTGTGGTCTTCCTGCTGAGTTTCTTCGGTCTGAAAATCATCAAGCCCCGGCAACCCGAAGCCAAGAAGAAGGCTGAGGACGCGAACGGTGGTGCTGGCGGTTCGGATTGCGGTCCGGATAGCCCAGGCGAGGCATAAAAAGTGGCATAAAATCAAGCACGTTACAAAAAAAAGCGCTAACTTTGCACGATGCAAGAGGAGCGGAAGTCGCCAGGCTCTGACGCTGTGCGCCTTACCGGAACCTGCCGGAAAGCTCCAATTTTGACAGGGTTTATTCATTGCCCTGATAATCAGACATATAAACCATAAACATAAAACGTACAATTCAAATGAGAAAGAACATTGTTGCAGGCAACTGGAAAATGAACACCACGCTGCCCGAAGGCGTAAAGCTCGCCGAAGAGGTTGACAACGCACTCAAGGCCATCGAGCCCAAGTGCGACGTAATTATCTGCACTCCCTTCACCCACCTTGCTTCAGTAAACGGTGTGATCACCAACAAGCAGAAGCTCGGTCTCGGTGCTGAGAACTGCGCCGACCACAAGAGCGGTGCCTATACCGGCGAAGTTTCGGCTGCCATGGTGGCCTCTACCGGCGCAACATATGTAATCCTCGGCCACAGCGAGCGTCGCCAGTACTATGGCGAGACCGCCGAGACCCTCCGCGAGAAGGTTGCCCTGGCTCTGGAGAACGGTCTGACCCCCATCTTCTGCATCGGCGAGGTGCTCGAGGAGCGCGAGGCCGGCAAGCACTTCGAGGTTGTCAAGGGCCAGATTGTTGACGGCCTGTTCAACCTCAGCGCCGAGGACTTCTCCAAGATCATCCTGGCCTACGAGCCCGTTTGGGCCATCGGTACCGGCAAGACCGCTACCTCTGACCAGGCTGAGGAAATCCACGCCTTCATCCGCAGCACCATTGCTGAGAAGTATGGCAAGGAAGTGGCTGAGAACACATCTATTCTCTACGGCGGCAGCTGCAAGCCCAGCAACGCCAAGGAGCTCTTCGCCAAGCCCGACGTTGACGGTGGCCTGATCGGTGGCGCTTCGCTCAAGTGCGCCGACTTCATGGGCATCGTTGAGGCTTTCTCTTAAGAAGTAACGAATAATCCAGGCTCCCGTGCTGAGGAGTGGCGCCGGAAGCGCCGCTCCTCGGCGTGAGGCCTTTTTCTGCTTTATAATCCCGTACTCATTTGTTATGGCACACGGACTTAAACACATACTGCTCCTGGCTGCTGTTTTCGCCACCACCGCTTCCGCATCGGCCCAGACCGAGGTCAAGGCTGAACCGGATTCTGTGGTGAATATTGTCAACGCCCTCAATTCCACGGAGAACATTCGCGTGACCCAGGACCCCGAGCTCACCAAGCTGCTTGAACGTCGTGAGGGAGTGGAGAAACGCGCCGACCAGTCGGACAACGACGCATCCGGGCAGGGTGCCGTTCGTCGCTCGCGCTCAGGTTACCGTGTTGAGGTGTTTGCCGACAACAACGTGCGGACGGCCAAGATTCAGGCTGCGTCAAAGAAGCGCCAGATTGAGAGCCGTTTCCCCCAGTATCGTGTTTACCTGGTGTTTGAGTCGCCTTTCTGGCGCGTGCGCCTCGGCGATTTCCCCAGCCGTTCCGGTGCGGAAGGAGCCCTCGGCGAAGTGCGTTCGGCATTCCCGGCGCTTCGAAACAGTCTGCGCGTGGTACGCAGTTCCATCAATCCCAACTAATCACATCACTCATCTACTATGTCTGACTTTCAGGTGTCTGACAAAGACCTCGCAAAGGTAAAAGAACTTGCAGAGCACTTCGAGGCCATTCTGCGCATTGTGGGCGAAGACCCTGAGCGTGAGGGCCTGAAGAAGACTCCTATGCGCGCTGCAAAGGCTCTGTGGTATGCCACAAACGGCTACCGCACCGACCCCTCGCAGGTCATGAAGCAGGCCATATTTGAATATGCCGGGTCAAAGATGGTGATTGTCAAGGATATAGAGTTCTACTCCATGTGCGAGCACCATATCCTGCCTTTCTTCGGAAAGGTGTCCATAGGCTACATTCCTCATGGCAATATGGTGGGTCTCAGTAAGTTGGCACGAGTGGTGGAGACATATGCCCGCCGTCTGCAGGTGCAGGAAAGGCTCACAGCCCAGCTCTGCAAGGAGGTAATGGACACTCTTTCGGCCGAAGGTGTGATGGTGGTGTGCAATGCCGAACACCTGTGCATGAAAATGCGCGGGGTGGAGAAACAGCAGTCATCGACAACCACTGTCGACTATGCCGGTCGCTTTGCCGACGATCCTCAGCTTCGCGCTGAATTCCTTGCCTCGCTCAACGCAATTTGAGCTGAGAGCAGCTTCTACGGGCACAAAGCCTTAGCGGACAATCTCAATTCAGGGGATTTTGCAATATCTGTCGATACAGCGACAGATATTTTTTTTGCATGTCCGCGATGCTACTGACCAGTGCCGGGTCGGCTTTGTGGCTTGCGGCCCGGGTGATGGCATCGATTAGTAAATTAGTGTCGGAATAGTTGACTGACAGGACATTGTTATCTGTCGGACGGATGCTTGGTACGGCGTCAGAGTTGACCACGGCGGGAGTTCCGCAGGCGTTTGCTTCGGCAACGGTCATGCCGAACGATTCGGAGAACGAAGGCGACAACAACACATCGGCCTCGCGGTATAGCCGTGCCAGTTCCGAAGGCGAGCCCACATGACGTATCACTCTTATGCGGTCTGATTTTGGGAAATCACTACCTACCACCGTCAGGTGCCAGTCGGAGGGCATAAGGCTGGCGAGTCTCGTCAGTGCAGCGCCATTTTTCTCTGCGTTCCATCGCGAGGCGACGGCAATTAGTTGCAAACCACTATGATTCCCGGTGTTAGGGGTGGGGGAGAACACCGATTTGTCCACGCCGTTCTCAATCACTGAAACCGGCAGATGGGCCAGCGTTGTCGCCTTGACGGCTTCGGCCATGGCTTCTGACGGGACAACCAGGTGTGCGTCGAGCGGCGACAGCAGGTGATCTTTATAGTGGGGGGAAATGGTGGCTTTTTGTCGCCATAATGCCGGATAGCGGTCAGCATGCGGGCATTGATCGCAACTGTGGGTGAGGTATAGCCCGCATGCGGCGGGCACAGCGCACCGTCCGGTGGCGAGCCACAGGTCGTGACAGGTGACAATGACTGGTGTGTGTGTTGCGGCCAGGTGCTCCAGAAGCATCCGGGCGTTGATGTAATAGCCGTGCAGATTGTGGATATGGACAAGGTCGGGGCCGAACTCGTCGAGCCTCCGGAGTAAGCGATATGTCGATTTCTCGGCCAGGAATCCATCAGTGCCTTTCAGCCTTGCTGTCAGTGCATTGAGCCAGCGTCCTGCGGCGCCTTGCATGCGATGGTCGGAGCACTCTCTGCTGCCGTTGCCCACAAATATCCGTGACTCGAATCCGTTTTCGCGCACAAATCCATGCAGGGCTGACATCACCTGTGCAACGGCATTGCGCGGGTGGTCAACGGTGTTGATGTGGGCTATTTTTGTTCGGGATTCCATTGCGGGCAGAGAATTGGAGTTGGTTTAAGTTTGCAAATGATTTGCAAAAATAGCAAAAATTGGGAAAATATGGGCTAAATGTGCCGTCCGTAAAACGCCGGTAGTTGCGTAATCGCCAAAAAAGTGGTAAATTTGTATGTTTAAGCTCGCCGCAACTGTCAGGAGCGCGGGCGTGCCAATCTGATAATACAGCAAAAAATTAAAATGCGGATCCCTAACACTTTTTTAGCCCCCATATTTGTTCTGTTCGCTCTCCCGGCGAGTGCCGAGCTGGTGTTTACCGGCGCCCATGAGGCTGCGGTGACGGTAATTCCGGAAGCTTCAACGGGCCTTGAGGCTGTGTATGTTGTCAGCTCCACATCCGGCGTCAGCATATCTTACACCTCAACGGGTGGCAACGTGACTTGGAGCCGATATGACAACCGAGGAGGCGGTTTCGCCGAGCCGGTTTCGGGTGTGTCGCAGAGCGGCAACACCTACACCATCGCCGCCTCGGCTGATGACATGGGCTATGTGATTGACGACGGCGACCGCCGCCACTGCTTCTGGGTGGTGAACTACGCAAATCATCAACTTCAGCTGGACGAGCTTACTGTATCGGACGAGAGCGACTGCTCCAGGACGGCCCTGAACGTACTTGGCCAGGGCGCACCGATAACTTACTACACCGTCAACGGTCGCGGCGTGGAACTCAGTCGCGAGCTCAAGCTGGATTATCGCACACTGGTCTACGACGAGGGTTCGTCGCTTTGGCAAGAGTCGTCGAAGACCGATGTTCTTCCGTCGGTGAAGGGCCATCTCTATGTTGACGCGCCTCTGTGCAGCACCGATTTCACCCTCAGCGGCGACCGATTCCTCGAAGCATGGGGACGCGGCGAGCATGTGCAGTCGGAGGTGCTTGCAGCCCGTGCGGTGAGCGCTGTGACCTCAGCCACGCAGGAGGAGCATGACGCCGACAATGAGTCGAAACCCGAGACCGGCGGTCTGGGCGGCTCGGCGCCCTGTGTGGTCACTTTCAAGGCAGTGCCCACCGATGCGGCTGTTTTCCGCGAATGGCAGTTCTCAAGCATGGAAACTTTCGATGATGTGCAGAACCGCTTCCAGCAGGATGAGCTGACCTACACTTTCGACAAGGAAGGCACCACTTATGTGCGCTATGTGTGCGGCAACGACGACGGCGAATGTTTCTACATCGGCGATGTGTACACCATCAGCATCGGCGCCTCTAAGCTGGTGTGCCCCAATGCATTCAGCCCTGCCAACGAGGACGGCGTCAACGACGAGTGGAAGGTGAGCTTCACCTCCATCGTAAGCTTCGAGTGCCACATATTCAACCGCTGGGGCACAAAGATAGCCACTCTCACCAACCCGTCGCAGGGCTGGGATGGTCGCTACAAGGGTAAATTCGTGCCCTCGGGAGTGTATTTCTATGTCATCAAGGCCAAGGGCGCCGACGGCAAGGAGTACAATCTCAGCGGCGACATAAACATACTGAATTCTCGCAGAAATCCCGACCTTGGCGGTTCCGCCACCGAGTGAGGCGATTTCCGGCGTATAAATTGCTTTTTAACGATATATGATGAATAATAATATGAAGACACACCGGACCGCGAGCATCCTTGCCGTGTGCATGATGCTTGCTGTTCCGGCTTTCGGCCGCGGCCATTCCATCCACGGTTCCAAGAAGGAGGCATTCAGCACAGTGGTGAGCCCCACGGTGCCGAAGAGCATGGAATTCTGCGGCAAACGCATAAACCTGGACCGCGAGGACATGTTCGAGCGTTTCGACCGCGAGCTTACCTCGCTCTGCTACGGACACAGCAACACACTTCTCACCATCAAGCGCGCAAACCGCTATTTCCCGGAGATGGCGCCGATTCTAAAAGCCAACGGCGTACCCATGGACCTGCTCTATCTCGCATGCGTTGAGAGCACGCTCAATCCGCGTGCCTATTCTCCGGCCAAGGCTGCGGGTTTCTGGCAGTTTCTGCCCTCCACAGGCCGCCAGTACGGTCTGGAGGTGAGCGACGAGATTGACGAGCGCTACCATGTGAAAAAGGCTACCGAAGCCGCCTGCCGCTATCTGAAACAGGCGTATGCCAAATACGGCGACTGGCCCACGGCCATGGCTTCGTACAACGGCGGACAGGGACGTATCTCGGGTGAGCTGGAGCGCCAGATGGTCGACAGCTCGTTCGACCTGTATCTGACCGAGGAGACTTCTCGCTATGTATTCCGCATCATGGCAATGAAGGCGGTGATGGAGAATCCGCGCACTTTCGGCTTCGCGCTGACACCGAGCCAGCTCTACAATTCAGTTGAGTGCGACGAAGTGGCAGTGTCGGGCCCTGTGGCAAGTTGGCCGGAGTGGGCAATAGACCGCGGCATCAATTTCCAGATTCTGCGCGACCTGAACCCGTGGATACGCAGCAAGTCGCTGACTAACAAGGATGGAAAAACTTACTACGTGCGTGTGCCCAAGAAGGGCGCTCTGGAGCGCTCCACGGCACGTCGCCACATTTTTAACAACAGTTGGGTGCTTGAATGAAAAACACTGATAAGGAAATTTTAGAAGAAAACTATATAGCTGACGACGGCTCCGACCGCCTGGAGGTGATTGGCGCGCGCGTCAACAATCTCAAAGACATTGACGTAACCATACCGCGCAACAAGCTCACGGTGATCACCGGACTGAGCGGCAGCGGCAAGTCGTCGCTGGCATTCGACACCATATTCGCCGAAGGCCAACGCCGCTACATCGAAACTTTTTCGGCTTATGCCCGCAATCTGCTGGGCACCATGGAGCGCCCGGACGTTGACAAAATCAACGGCCTCAGCCCTGTGATAGCCATTGAGCAGAAAACCATCAATCGCAATCCGCGAAGCACCATCGGCACAACCACGGAGGTGTACGACTTCCTCCGTCTGCTCTACGCCCGCGTGGGCGAGGCGCGCAGCTACATCAGCGGCAAGCCCATGGTGAAGTACACGCGCGAGAAGGTGGTCGAGCTCCTGCTTGAGAAGTATGCCGGACGCAAGGTGTATGTGCTGGCTCCGGTGGTGCGCAACCGCAAAGGCCACTACAAGGAGCTGTTCGAGACTCTGCGCAAGAAGGGCTACCTGCATGTGCGCGTGGACGGCGAGGTGATGGAGATCACTCCCGGAATGAAGCTTGACCGCTACAAGAACCACACTGTGGAGCTGGTCATTGACCGTCTGCGTGTTTCCGCCCGCGACGAGCAGCGTCTCCGCGAAACAGTCGACACGGCTTTCCAGCAAGGCGACAAACAGCTGGTTGTCTATGATGTTGAGGCTGACCAGATTGCGCACTACAGTCAGATGCTTATGGACCCCGAGTCGGGAATATCCTACCGCGAGCCGGCTCCGCACAATTTCTCGTTCAACTCGCCGCAAGGCGCCTGCCCCCGCTGCAACGGCTTGGGGTATGTCAACATTGTTGACATCGAGAAGGTGATTCCGGATCAGAAGCTGTCCATCAGACAAGGCGCCATAGTGCCGCTGGGCAAGTATCGCAACTCGATGATATTCTGGCAGATTGATGCCATTTGCGACAAGTTCGGACAGTCGCTTGACACTCCTGTCAAGGACCTTGACCCCAAGGCGCTCGACATGATTCTCAACGGCACGAATGAGCGCGTGGTGGTCAAAAACGAGACCATGAGCACTCAGAACTATTTTGCAAGCTACGAGGGCGTTATCAAGTACATAGAGATGCAGCAGGAGGATGACATGTCGGCATCGGCTCAGAAATGGAGCCGCCAGTTCTACTCACGCACTGAGTGTCCCGAATGTCACGGCGACCGTCTAAACCGCGAGGCCCTGCACTTCTTCATCGGCGACAAGAACATTGCCCAGCTCTCGCGCATGGACATCTCGGAGCTGTATGAATGGACTGGCACTGTCATTGACAGCCTGCCGCCCACATCGCGTGTGGTGGCGGCAGAGATCCTCAAGGAGATACGCAGTCGCCTCGGTTTCCTGGTGGACGTGGGTCTGGACTATCTGCAGCTCAACCGTGCCTCGGCAACGCTGTCGGGCGGCGAGAGCCAGCGCATTCGTCTTGCCACTCAGATTGGTTCCGAGCTCGTCAATGTGCTGTACATCCTTGACGAACCGTCAATTGGCCTGCATCAGCGCGACAACCTTCGTCTGATCAATTCGCTCAAGAATCTCCGCGACTTGTCCAACTCGGTAATCGTTGTGGAGCATGACAAGGACATAATGCTCGAGGCAGACTATGTGGTGGACATCGGTCCCAAGGCCGGCAACCGCGGCGGCGAGGTGGTGTTCCAGGGCACTCCCGACGAGATGCTCAAGACTGAAACGCTGACCGCACAGTATCTCAACGGCAAGCGCGCGGTCTACATTCCTGCCGAGCGCCGCAAGGGCAATGGCAAATTCCTGGCGGTTAAAGGCGCCACTGGCCACAATCTTAAGAATGTGGATCTGAAGCTACCGCTGGGCACACTCACGTGTGTTGCCGGCGTTTCGGGCAGCGGCAAGTCGAGTCTGGTCAACGGTACCCTCCAGCCCATCCTCAGCCAGAAGTTCTACCGTTCGCTCCAGGAGCCTCTGCCATATGAATCAGTGGAGGGTCTGGAACACATTGACAAGGTGGTGACAGTTGACCAGTCGCCGCTGGGCAAGTCGCCGCGTTCCAATCCCGCCACTTACACCGGTGTGTTCACCGACATCCGCTCACTGTTCGTCAACCTGCCCGAAGCCAAGATCCGAGGCTACAAGCCGGGGCGCTTCAGCTTCAATGTGACGGGCGGCCGTTGCGAGGCTTGCGGTGGCAACGGCTATCGCACCATCGAGTTGAACTTCCTGCCGGATGTGCTTGTGCCATGCGAGGTGTGCCACGGCAAGCGATACAACCGCGAGACTCTCGAGGTGCGCTTCAAAGGTAAATCCATTGCCGATGTGCTGGACATGACCATTTCGCAGGCTGTCGAGTTCTTTGCAAATGTTCCGGCCATTATCAAGAAAATCAAGGTGCTGGAGGAGATAGGCCTGGGCTATATCAAGCTCGGCCAGCCTTCGTCCACTCTGTCCGGCGGTGAAAACCAGCGCGTGAAGCTCGCTGCCGAACTCGCCAAGAAGGACACCGGCAAGACACTCTTCATCCTTGACGAGCCCACCACCGGTCTGCACTTCGAGGACATCAACACACTGTTAGCGCTGCTCAACCGTCTGGTCGACAAGGGGAACACTGTGCTTGTGATAGAGCACAACCTGGATGTGCTCAAGAATGCCGACTATATCATCGACATGGGCCCCGGCGGCGGACGCAAGGGTGGCGAGATTATGGCCGAAGGCACCCCTGAAGAGGTGGCCCTGGGCTCATCGCCCTCTGCCGAGTTCCTGCGCATGGAGCTGAAAGACGCGGTGACAGCCCCGGAAACGCCTAAAAAGACGTCCAAACCCCGTAAGGCAAAAACGGTGAAGACGGTTGACGCCGGCACCAATCATGAAGCCAAGCCCACAAAGCGCCCCAAAAAGACGGCTTGAGCAGACAAAATGCACTGAACTATTGTACGTTCCGACAATAATTGCTAACTTTGCAGTCGCTTTTGCACCCCTTATGGCGGTTCCGGTCACGGAACTCGCAGTGTGATGGGAAATTAAGCACCGTTTTTCTTAATTTTTAGTAACACAAAACCAACAAAAACAAAAAGCAATGAAGACTTTTGTACTTGCAGCACAGCCCCGCACCGACCTCGGTAAGAAGGCTACCAAAGCTCTCCGTGAAAACAACCAGATCCCCGCTGTAATCAATGGCGGCGAAATCGTGAAGCTCCCCTACGAGGGCAAGCTCGAAGCCGGCCAGAAGGTTGTTGAAATCGGCGACGGCAAGGGCCTCATCACCACCGACATCGTTGTTACCAACGAGGCTGTTCGCAAACTCATCTATACTCCCGAAATCTTCGCTGTAGAGCTCGACCTCAACGGCGGCAAGAAGATGGCCATCCTCAAGGACATCCAGTTCCACCCCGTTAAGGACAACGTTCTCCATATCGACTTCCTCGAGGTGAACGACAAGAAGCCCGTTGTTATCGAGGTTCCCGTTAAGCTCGAAGGTCACGCCGCCGGTGTTAAGGCCGGTGGTAAGCTGAGCCTGAGCATGAAGCGCCTCAAGGTTAAAGCCGTTTACACCGAGGTTCCCGAGCAGCTCGTCATCAACGTTGACGACCTCGGCCTTGGCAAGAGCCTCCAGGTTGGCGACCTCCACTTCGAAGGCCTCGAGCTGGTCAACGCCAAGAACGCCGTTGTCTGCGCCGTTCAGCTGACCCGTGCCGCACGCGGTGCCGCACAGGCTGCCGAATAATCCTCATCGGTAATCCTTCTTTATGAAGTATCTGATTGTTGGACTGGGCAACATCGGTGATGAATACCGCAACACCCGTCACAACATAGGTTTTAAAATATTGGATGCCTTTGCGGAGGCATCCAATATTTCTTTTGAAACCGACCGTTATGGCGACGTGGCTCACGTGCGGCTCAAGAACAAGATGCTGACCCTGCTTAAGCCTTCCACCTACATGAACCTGAGCGGCAACGCTGTTCGCTACTGGAAGGACAAGGAAAAGATTGATATTAACAACATCCTGGTGGTGGTCGACGACCTGGCCCTGCCTTTTGGTGCCATTCGCATCAAAGGCTCCGGCAGCGATGCCGGCCACAATGGTCTGAAAAACATTGCCCAGATGCTGGGAACGCAGGCCTATCCGCGTCTGCGTTTCGGCATCGGCAACGAGTTCGCCCGCGGATGCCAGGTTGACTTCGTGCTCGGCAACATACCCGCCGAGCAGCAGGAGGTGCTCAAAGAGCGCGTGCCTGTTGCCATTGACGCCATCAAGGACTTTGTGCTGTGCGGCATACAGCACGCCATGTGCAACTTCAACAACAAGTGACCCGCTATGGCTGACGACCAGAGAGTAGACAAATGGCTGTGGGCCATGCGAGTGTTCAAAACCCGCACCATCGCCACCGAAGAGTGCAAGAAGGGACGCGTGAGCGTTGGCCCCGGCGACGGCACTGTTGTAAAGCCCTCGCGCACCATCAAGGTCGGTGACCTGGTGCATGTGCGCAAATCGCCGGTGGTGTACACCTTCAAGGTTCTTAAGCTGGCATCCAACCGTCTCGGAGCCAAGCTTGTACCTGAGTATCTCGAGAATCTGACGCCGCCTGAGCAGTACCATCTGCTCGATGTGGTGCGCATATCGGGATTCGTGGACCGTCGCAAAGGCCTCGGACGCCCCACCAAGCGTGAGGGCCGCGAGCTGAGCAAGTTCACTGACGAGGCATTCGACAACGCATGGTTCCTCGATTGGGACGACGATCCCGACGATGACAGCCTGGATTAGTCGTATATTCAAGCCTATGATATAAGAGGTTGTGCTGTGATAGGGATTCCTTACAGCGCAACCTCTTTTGTGTATCAATGTTGCGCCAATTTAGCCATGTTTTGCACTTTTCGGATATGTGTTGGCGCGGATGGCCGACGAACTGACACCCTTTCTGCGCACTCTACTTGCTCGATAGGTCAGAATGTGCCGCATCCTGTGCACTGGTTGCGGGCGCAGTTGCCGCATTGTCGGAAGAGCGTGTTGAAAAAGTCATGTGCCATGGCCCATGTCTGTCGGTTGATGCTGTATTTAACCTTTGGCGGCTCCTCTTTCCATGTTATCAGTCCGGCTTCTTTCAGCTCCTTGAGGTGCTGCGACATGGTGGGTTTGGCTATGGTCAGCCCTTTGTGCAGCTCGCTGAAGTAGCACTCGCATTTGCCGCTGCAGCTGCACCCGGCAGGGCATGTGCCGTCGGGATTCGGTGTGCATGAGCATCTGTCAATCAGTGACAGCAGTATGGCCACGCGTGTGTGGTGGGCAAGCGCTTTGGCTATTCGTGCCAGTTTTTCAGCATCAACTTGGGTGTGCGGTTCTGCCATCATGGTGTGTAGGGTGTACGTGAAAATTAGTTGTTCGCAAAATTACTAACAATTTTGTTTGCGGTAAAATTTTTTTTGCTAATTTTGCATCGCATAATCACGAAGCAAATGCGTTCAGACTGCATCCGCTTTTTGAACAACCAATTATCCCAATTACAATGGAAACAGTTAATCAGCTGAAAGATATCATCCTCAATGGCGGAAATATTACTGCCGAGCAGGCGTATGACCTCGTGGAGCATCTTGACGAGGTCCGCGACGAGATCCGCGCAGCGGCGGCGGAGGTGACAAGGAAGTTCTGTCCGCCTGTTTTTGACTCGTGCTCCATCATCAATGCGCGTTCAGGCAAGTGTCCTGAGAACTGCAAATGGTGTGCCCAGTCAGCGCATCACAAAACGTCGGTCTCGGTTTATCCGCTTGTTAGCCGCGAAGAGTGCATGAAGGCTGCCGACTTGAATCGCAGTCTTGGTGTTCGCCGATTCTCGCTGGTTACGAGCGGTCGTGCCCTGCGGGGCGACGAACTTGACAGAGCGTGCTCTTATTATAAGGAGATGGAGCGGGAGGGCGGTTTGAAACTCTGTGCCTCGATGGGACTGCTTTCGGCCGAAGACCTCCAGAAACTCTATGACTCGGGCGTGCACCGCTACCACTGCAACCTTGAGGCTGCACCGTCGTTCTTCGGTGAACTGTGCACCACGCATACCGTTGAGGACAAGATTGCCACCATCCAGGCTGCGCGCCGCATTGGTTTTGAGGTGTGCAGCGGCGGCATCATCGGCATGGGTGAAACCATGCGCCAGCGCGTGGAGCTGGCCCTGACGCTGCGCCGTGTGGAACCGGTTTCCATTCCCCTCAACATTCTGTGCCCCATCAAGGGCACGCCACTTGAGGATGCCAAGCCGCTTACAGACAACGAAGTGCTCGACACAGTGGCGCTCTTCCGCCTCATTCATCCGCACGTAACGCTTCGCTTTGCCGGCGGCAGGGCGGCTCTGAGTCGCGCTACCCAGCTCGAGGCCATGCGTCTGGGCGTGAACGGCGCCATTATCGGCGACTTGCTGACCACCTTAGGTTCCACCGTCAAGGAGGACAAGCAGATGGCGGCGGAGGCCGGATATGAGTTCTGACCCTACGGGCTTTGATATATTGTAATAACACAATGAAGCTCCGCGCTGGAATACAGCGCGGAGCTTCATTGTTGCAAAAGGCTATGTGCCGTTATTCCTGGCCGATCATCCGCAGGAAGTCGTCCTCGCTGATGATGGGTATGCCCAGTTTGGTGGCTTTCTCCAGTTTGGCCGGGCCCATGTTTTCGCCTGCGAGCACGAATCCGGTGTTCTTGGATATGGAGCCCACGTTCTTGCCTCCGTTGGCCTCGATCATGGCCTTGTATTCGTCGCGGCTGTTCTTGGAGAACACTCCGCTGACAACCACCGATTTGCCATCAAGGACGTTTGAAACCTGCGTGAGCGATGCATCGGGCATGCTGAGCTGAACGCCGGCGGCACGCAGACGCTCTATGTTCTCGCGGTTGACCGGCGCTGAGAAATAGTCGATTATGGCTTCGGCGATACGCGGTCCCACGTCCTCGATGCCCTCGAGTTCGGTCTGCGACATTTCCATGAGTCGGTCAATGTTGCCTGCCGCGCGGGCCACCTTTTTGGCTGTGGTTTCACCCACGAAGGGGATGGACAGAGCATAGACCACACGTTCGAACGGCACTTGTTTGCTCGCCTCGATGCCGGACATGATGCGTTCGGCGCTCTTCTGGCCGAATCGTTCCAGGTTCATGAGTTTGTTGGCTGTGAGGTCGTAGATGTCGCCGATGTTCTTCACCAGACCTGTGGCGAAAAGCACGTCGGAAGTCTCTTCGCCGATGCCGTCAATGTTCATCATGCGGCGCCCTACAAAGTGCTCCACTCGGCCGGTAATCTGAGGAGGGCATCCCCATTTGTTGGGGCATACCCATGCGGCTTCGCCTTCCACGCGCACCAGCGGGGTGCCGCAAGCCGGACAGTGGGATACAAATTCCAAGGGCTTGGCGTCGGGCAGGCGCTGGTCGGTGTCCACGCCGGTGATTTTCGGAATGATTTCGCCGCCTTTTTCCACATAAAGCATGTCGCCGTCATGGATGTCGAGTGTGCGCATTATGTCCTCGTTGTGGAGCGAGGCGCGTTTCACCACAGTTCCCGACAGCAGGACTGGCTCAAGATTTGCCACCGGGGTGATGATGCCCATGCGGCCCACGTCGAACGACACATAGCGCAGGCGCGTCAGCGCGCGCTCGGCCTTGAACTTATAGGCGATGGCCCAGCGTGGCGACTTGGCCGTGAAGCCCAGATTGAGCTGCTGGCGCAGTGAGTTGAGCTTGAACACCAGGCCGTCCGTGGCCACGGGCAGTTCCTTGCGGGCGGTGTCCCAGTGGTTGATGTATTGGTCCACTTCGTCAATGTTGTGCAGCAGGGTCATCGCGTCGCTCACTCTGAAGCCCCATTCGCGGGCGGCCATCATGTTGTCGTAGTGGTTGTCATATGGCAGGTTTTCGCCAAGCAGATAATATAGGTAGGCGTCGAGGCCGCGTCGTGCCACTTCGGCGGGGTTGAGCAGCTTCAGGGTGCCGGCGGCCGCGTTGCGGGGGTTGGCGAACAGCGGCTCCTCGTTGAAGGCACGTTCGGCATTGAGTTTCTCGAACGATTTCCACGGCAGGACTATCTCGCCGCGGATCTCGAAGAAATCGGGCCAGCCTGTGCCGCGCAGAGTGAGGGGAATGGACTTTATGGTCTTGACATTTTCGGTCACCACGTCGCCCTTTTCGCCGTCGCCGCGGGTCACGGCACGCACCAGGCGTCCGTGCTCATAGATGAGCGATATTCCTGTGCCGTCAAATTTGAGTTCGCCCACCATTACGGCTTTTTCGCCGGGAAGAGCCTTTTCCACGCGGTCCACCCACTGGTCCACTTCTTCCACTGAATAGGTGTTGGCCAGCGAGAGCATTGGATAAATGTGAGGCACCTGCTCGAAGCCTTTTGACAGGTCGCTGCCCACGCGGTGTGTGGGCGAGAGCGGATCGTCATATTCCGGATTTGCCCTCTCGAGTTCTTCGAGTTCCTTCATTATGCGGTCAAACTCGCGGTCGTCAATCGTCGGGTTGTTCAGCACATAGTAGTTGTGGTTGTGGCGGTTGATCTCGTCGCGCAGACTCTGTATTCTGGCTTTGGTGTCCATGGTTTCTATGGTGGTGTTTGTTCTGTTAGTCTGTATTCGGGGGTCTTTTAATAACAATCGGTAGGGTGGGGAGTGTTTTCGGCAATGCCCTTGTTCTGGTGAATTGTGTTAATCGGTCCACACTGTGAGATTTTTCACACCTGCCATGTTGGCAGCGGCGATGGTTGCTGCCGATGGGTTCACAAGCACCACGCGGTCGGCACCGGCGTTGGCCATGAGAGGCAGGTCATCGGCGTGGTCGGTGAACACATCCGTTATGCGCAGGTTGTTGTCGTTGGCATATCGTATGACAGCGGCGAGTTTGCGCGTGCCGCGGCATTCCAGTCTGTCCGGGTTGTCGACCATGGCCGTAGCCACATATTTGCCCTCCCATATCAAAGGCACGTACATGTCGGCGGCGGCAGTGGCAAGGAGCACGCGTCCGCCGTCGTTCCAGAATTTGTCAAGTTCGGCTGCTATGCGTGGGTTTATGCATGCAAGGGCTCTGGCCCGGAATCGGTCCTTCAGCTTGTCGGTGAGGGCGATGGCTGAGAGCATGTCGAACTTCATGCGCGCGTGAGTTATGAGACGGAGCTTGCGCAAGGCAGCCTTGATGACCAGCCGTGCCACCATCGTCGGTTTGCCGTCGGCGAGAGCCTGCTCGAGAGCGCACCGCAGGAAAATCCGGAGCGAGTTCTGGCGCAGATATGTGCCGTCCAGGTCCACAACGGCCAGACAGCCGCTTCGGGGTTTCAGCGCGGATTGTCGTTCGACCATGGGAAGCGGATGAGGGTGCGGTTGTGGTATATGAAATAGTCGGGCATGGCTGCCGGACGGTTCTGTGTCACTGTGATGCAGGCGGCCTTCACCGTCCGCGACACGCCTGATGTGGACACCACGTTGTCGATGGCGTTGAGCACAGCGTCGAGCGAGGCGCCGCTGTCCACGGCGTCGTCCACCACGAGGATGGAGCGTGCCGCCCTCAGGGCGGTGCGAGTGTCGGGTTCCATTTCGGGGCGTCTCAGGTTGTTACCGTGGCGTATCAGTGCCACAGCCTCGGCTTTGCGCAGGAAGTCGCGCACCGGCAGGGGCATGCGGCGCACCAGGGCCATCAGGCGGCTTGGGCCGTCTTTGTGCTCTGAACCGGGCCTGCGGCAGGTGATGCTGAGGTGGGCCACATCGGGGAACATGTTCTCGGCAACGTTCACGCCGCCGTTGGCAATGCCCACAATGGCATCGGGCACGAATCCTGATTCCGAAATCTGCCTCTCGAGCTGAGCGCAGGCCTGGGTGAAGTCTTGGTCTTTGAGTGTGATGACATGCATATAGACAAAGTTAAAGAAAAAAATGGAAAATAAGGTGTGTGCGAGGGAATAATTGGCCAAAAAATTCTGAAAAGTTGCGCCGACGCTTCTCAGAGTGCGAAAAAATGCGTAACTTTGCGTGCAATAAATTCAAAAAATAATTAATCATTATTATATGTCATTTATTGCAGATCGCGTCGAAATGGACGGCCTTACTTTCGACGATGTACTTCTGATTCCGGCCTATTCCGAGGTTCTTCCTCGCTCGGTACAGCTTTCCACCCGTTTTTCACGCAACATCACTCTGAACGTGCCCATAGTGTCAGCCGCTATGGACACCGTCACTGAGTCGCAGCTCGCCATCGCCATTGCTCGCGAGGGCGGTATCGGTGTGATTCACAAGAATATGTCGATAGCCGAACAGGCAAAGCAGGTGCACACAGTGAAGCGCGCCGAGAACGGCATGATTTATGACCCCGTCACCATCAAGGGCGACCGCACCGTGCGCGATGCCCTCAAAATGATGGAGGAGTTCCACATCGGCGGCATTCCCGTGGTTGACGAAGAAGGTCTGCTCATCGGCATTGTCACCAACCGCGACCTCCGTTTCGAGCAGGATCTGGACCGCAAGGTCTCTGACGTCATGACCAAGGAGAACCTCATCACTACCACCCAGAGCACAAACCTGGATGAGGCTGCGCAGATTCTTCAGGAGCACAAAATCGAGAAGCTGCCCGTGGTTGACGGCAACGGCAAGCTCATCGGCCTGGTGACATACAAGGACATCACCAAGGCCAAGGACAAACCCAATGCCTGCAAGGACGCCCTCGGTCGCCTGCGAGTGGCTGCCGGCATCGGCGTGACAGCCGACTCCATGGAGCGCGCTGACGCTCTGGTGGCTGCCGGTGTTGACGCCATCGTCATCGACACCGCACACGGTCACACCAAAGGCGTGGTTGACGTGCTCCGCAAGGTAAAGGCCAAATATCCGCAGATCGATGTTGTGGTAGGCAACATTGCCACTGGCGCCGCTGCCAAGTACCTGGTTGAGAACGGCGCTGACGGAGTGAAAGTGGGCATCGGCCCGGGCTCCATCTGCACCACGCGCATCATTGCCGGTGTGGGCGTTCCCCAGCTTTCAGCCGTTTACGACGTGGCCAAGGCCCTCGCCGACACCGATGTGCCTCTGATTGCCGACGGCGGCATCCGCTATTCCGGCGACATTGTCAAGGCCCTCGCTGCCGGCGCCCACTCCGTAATGCTCGGAGGCATGCTGGCCGGCGTTGAGGAAAGCCCCGGCGACACCATCATTTTCAATGGCCGTAAGTACAAGACTTACCGCGGTATGGGCTCGCTTGAGGCCATGGAGAAAGGCTCGAAGGACCGCTACTTCCAGGCCAACGAGACCGACGCCAAGAAGCTTGTGCCCGAGGGCATCGCAGCCCGTGTTCCCTACAAGGGCTCGCTCTATGAGGTTGTATACCAGATGCTCGGCGGCCTGCGCGCTGGTATGGGCTACTGCGGAGCACCCAATATCGAGGCTCTGCATCACGCTCGTTTCACCCGCATCACCAATGCCGGCATGAACGAGAGCCATCCCCACGACGTGGCCATCACCAGCGAAGCTCCGAACTATTCCTCGTCGGCACGCTAAAGGCTGACTGTCACTGAAAAGATACAAGCAATGCCGAACCAGGCGGATTTTTCTCCGCCGGGTTCGGCATCGTCTTTTGTCATTAAAGGCCCGGATCAATTGAAGGTTGGTCGGGGCCCTTGCCAGGGGGATTCAGGACCGTTGGTTACTTCTTGCCGAAGCCAAAAATGCCGTTGCCGTTTGTCTTGTCGGAAACAAAGTCTTCAACCTTGTCTTTGATTTCCTCAATCTTTTCGCGTCCTTCGTCGGTGTTTATGAAGGCCTTTGCCTTTTCCACAGTCTCCTGCACCTTTTCATTGTCAGTGAGATTGCTGATCGTGTCTTTGATATTTTCAAACATAGTTCATTGGAGTTAGTGGCGGCATGGTGATGTTCCGCCTGGTTGGTAGATTTTTAGTTGCGTGTACAGCCATGCCGCATGTGGGGCGGCTGTCAGAGCAAAAACATTTTATTTGGAGGGAACGTTCAGTTAATAGCATTTTTTGTAATTTTGCAACAAAATTGAGCACTTTCATAACACGAATTTAAGTACATGACAAAAATTTGAACACATCGAATTTCGGCTTGTAGAGCGGTCTTAGAAGAACGTTTGCGATTTCTTCCAGACCATACTTGATTAGTGATTTGGCTCTCTTGCCGTGTTTCAATATTCTGATAGCTTTTA
>JAXJRL010000080.1:0-57961 GCA_036310635.1 Muribaculaceae bacterium
CACCACGGCTATGCACAGCGTGAGCAGGAGTATGTTGCGAAGTTTCATGATTCGGCCCGGTTGCGTTTGAACTATCAGAGTGGTAAATGCGTTTTGCGTTAGAGAGTGCAAAATTAATGCTTTTTTTCGCAACATAATTGCGAGGAACCAAAAAAACGAGTACATTTGCACCGCATAACACCCTTATGCGAACTAACAATTGTTATAACAATCATTTTTAAATCTATTAACTTACTATGGCTTACGTAATTACCGACAAATGCGTTGCTTGCGGCACCTGCCTGCCCGTTTGCCCCGTAGGAGCTATTTCCGAAGGCGAAATCTACAAGATCGACCCCGATACCTGCATCGAATGCGGCTCTTGCGCCGAAGTTTGCCCCTCTGGTGCAATCCTTCCCCCGCAGTAATAAACGCTGACAAATCGGAAATCAAAACAAATGAGGCGTGGCCAATCGGCCGCGCCTCATTTTTATTGGTGCCTTGTCAGGGGGTGATCAGTTGTAGAACACCTTGGCATTGTTGGCTTTGTCCTTGTTCTCGTCCAGCAGGCCGCGGTGACGCAGGAGGCCCTTGACGTCGGGCTTGCTGCCGCGGAAGCGAACGTACAGCTCCATCGGATCCTCGCTGCCGCCCTTCTCCAGGATGTTCTCCTTGAACGACTTGGCGGTGGCGGGGTCAAAGATGCCGCGCTCCTCGAACAGCTCGAAGCCGTCGCAGTCGAGCACCTCAGCCCACAGGTAGGTGTAGTAGCCCGAAGCATAGCCGTCGCTGCCAAAGATGTGCTTGAAGTAGGGCGAACGGTAGCGGTAGGTCAGCTGCTTGGGCATGCCCAGACGGTCGCCGACTTCCTTCTCGAAGCCCTCCACGTCGATGTCGCCGGTGGGATTGAGCTTGCCGTACTGCAGGTCGAGCAGCGCTGCGCCCACCAGCTCAGCGGTGCGGAAGCCCATGTTGTGGGTTGATGCTGCGTTGACCTTCTCGATCAGCTCCTGGGGAATGGTTTCACCGGTCTTCCAGTGCTTGGCATAAACCTGGAGAAGCTCGGGGGTCATGCACCAGTGCTCGTGGATCTGCGAGGGAAGCTCCACAAAGTCGCGGTCAACGTTGGTGCCGCTCTGGCCCTTGTAGCGGGCGCGGCTCAGCATGCCGTGCAGGCCGTGGCCAAACTCGTGGAACATGGTCTCAACCTCGTCGATGGTGAGCAGCGAGGGGGTGTCGCCGGTGGGCTTGGAGAAGTTGCCCACATTGTAGATCACGGGGCGCGACGATGTGCCGTCGTCCTTGGTCCAAGAGCCCTTGAACTCGCTCATCCATGCGCCTTGGCGCTTGGAGGCACGGGGGAAGTAGTCGGTCATGTACACTGCCACATGCTCGCCGGTGGTGGCGTCGGTCACGTCGTATACCACCACTTCGTCATAGTATTTGGGAGCGTTGGGCATGGGAGTGAACTTCACGTTGTAGAGGCGCTCTGCCATGGTGAAGATGCCCTTGCGCACTGAGTCGAGGGGGAAGTAGTTGCGCAGTTCAGCCTCATCGAGGGCATACTTCTGACGGCGCACTTTCTCATTGTAGTAGCCGTAGTCCCAAGGCTCGATGGTCAGATTGGCGCCCTCAGCGTCGGCAATGGCCTGCATTTCAGCCACTTCCTCGTTCACACGCTTCACGGCTGCCGGCCATATCTGCATCAGCAGGTCCTCGGCGGCCTTCACGCTGCCGGCCATCACATTGTCGGTCATGTACGAGCCGTAATCCTTGAATCCGAGCAGCTTGGCCTTCTTGGCACGAGCCTGGAGGATTTTGTTGATGATGGGCTTGTTGTCATAGGGCTCGGCCGATGCCAGCGAGGTGTAGCCCTGCCACATCTTGCGGCGGATGTCGCGGTTGTCGGCATACTGGAGCACCGGCAGACGGCTGGGCGCATGCAGTGTGAGCACGTACTTGCCCTCCTTGCCGCGTGCCTTGGCCTCGTCGGCTGCAACGGCTATGTTGCTCTCGGGCAGGCCTGCCAGGTCTTTCACGTCATCCACCACAATCTCGAAGGCGTTGGTGGCGGCGAGCAGGTTGCGGTTGAACTTGATGTAGAGGTTCGACAGCTCGGCGTTGATGGCCTTGAGCTCGGCCTGCTCCTTGTCGTTGAGCAGGGCGCCGTTGCGCACAAAGTCTTTGTAGTACTTCTCGAGCAGGCGCTTCTGGTCGGTGGCCAGGTTCAGCTTGTCGCGCTTGTCATAGAGGGCCTTGACACGCTTGAACAGCGCCGGATTCATCGACACTTCGTCCTGGTGGGCGGCCAGCATGGGCTCGAAGGTGTCGGCAACGGCCTGCAGCTCGGGGCTGGAGTTCGACTCTGACAGTGCGCCGTATACATATACAACCTTCTCAAGGATGTCGCCGGCACGGTCCATGGCCAGGATCACGTTCTCGAACGTGGGCTCGGCCTTGCTGTTGGCTATGGCGGCAATCTCCTTGTTGTGCTGCTCTATTCCGGCTTTCAGCGCGGGAATGTAGTCCGACACTTTGATCTGCTCAAAGGGCGGAATCTCGTAAGGCGTGGTGTAAGGCGCCAGGAAGGGATTCTGGTTCACGGCTTTCGGGGTTTGTGCTCCGGCAGTCAGCGCTATGGCGCATGCTGCAAGGGCAGTGACGGTTTTTTTCATTGGCTTGTATGTGTGATAATGATGTGTTTGTCTTTTTTGACTGCTCGGCGTGCCGATGGTTTATTCGGGCTGCTCGTTGAGCACAAAGGTGGTAAGCACCGGATAGTGGTCGGACCACATCACCTTGGCGCGCTTCATGCTCTTGGGCTGCATCTCGCCGCGCCACAGCACGTGGTCAATCTGGAAGTAGAAGCGATTGCGGTTGTAGGTGTTCATGTAGCCGAAGCCCACCTTGGGGTACACCTCGCTCAGGCCGGCATCCTCCAGCTTGCGCAGCGCCCAGCATCCGGGCACATCGTTGAAGTCGCCGCATACCACCACGTTGGTGCCGCCGGTCTTGCGTATGTCGCCCACCAGCGACTCCACCTGCGATGCGCGGTGCGCCGCCGCCGTCTCTATCTTGCCAAAGAAGGCATTCTTCACCTCCTTGACGGAGTGGCCTTTCTTCAGTCCGGTGATGTCGCGGTACAGGCGCTTGTCGTCATCGTTGAGGCCGATCGACGCCAGGTGCACATTGTACAGGGCCACGCGGCGGCCGTGTATGTCCAGTGCGTAACCGGCTATCTCGCCCGCGCCGGGCAGCGATGTGGCCTGCGACAGGCGTATGGGCTTGGCCTTGAACTTCGACAGCAGGTACAGGCCCGCGCCGTTGGTCAGTATGTAGGGGTAGCGCTTCGACAGCGAGTCCACCTGCACGCTGGTGAAGTGCGTGGGCTGGTAGCGGCACAGGTATTCGGCCTCCTGCAGGCACACCACATCGGCATCGGTGCTCAGTATGTAGCTCACCGTCGGGTTCACGTTGCCGGCATATTGGCCGGTCTGGTCCTCGAAGTCTATCACGTTGTAGCTCAACAGGGTCCAGGCGCGGGGCTCTTCCTCGGCGCTCACTTTTCCGCCGCCTATGTGCAGCGGGAACACGGTAAGCACCGCGGCGCTCGAGGCCAGCATGAACAGGCCCATCAGTATTGCCGACGGTTTGGCCCATATCAGGTCGGCCACCAGCACTATGATGGCAACCACAACGGCTATGGGCAGACCCATGGCCGCTACCGACGCCAACGGAAACACTCGCGGGTCTATGTGTCCGGCAAAGGCGGTGCAGCACAGCACCAGGCCCACTGCCAGTGTCACAAAAAGCAGGATGGTTCGTAGTAGGGTTCGTGTTATCATCTTGGTTTATGTTTAGTTATCTTTTATGTTTCATAGGGGTCAGCGCTGGCCTTTGCGGGTCAGCTGGAACAGCCGTGAACGCTCGGCGCTGCTCAGGGCGTTGTAGCCGTGGTCGCGCACATAGAGCAGCAGTTCGTCCAGCTCGGCGTTCTCCTGCACGGACAGGCGCGTGCCCATGGCGTTGTTGTGGCTGAACTGGCGGCGCACCGCGCTGCGCATGCGTCCGCTGTGGCGGCGGCTCTCGGCCATCGCCATCACCACGCCCGCCAGTGCTCCGGCCGCGTGCGACACGGTCTCGCTCCACAGGCCCGCAGTGGCTGTGCTCAGCAGCGTCAGCGCCACCACGAACACGGCCAGCCACTTGAGCCGAACGGTGCCTATCAGCATTAGCGTAACCTTCACATCGCGTCGCAGCGACACATAGCACACCAGGCCCAGCACCGCAGCCGACGAGCCCACGAGCATGCCCTGCGACAGGCCCGCGGCTCCCATGGCCACGAACACCAGCGCTCCGGCCATGCCTCCGGCACCGTAGGCCAGCGCCACCTGCGCGCCGCCGACGGCCAGGCGCTTCACCAGGAGGCCGAATGCCCATAGCCACAGCATGTTGAACATCAGGTGCATGAAGTCGAACTGCACGAACATGTACAGTAGCACGCCCTGCGGATGCCTCAGCATCTCCAACGGCTGCGCATACACGGCCACGGCGCCCACCACACTCTGCGGGTCAGCCCCAAACAGGATGGCCAGGCGCACCACGGCGAACATTGCGATGTTGGCCGCCACAATGGCAGTCACCGCATTGCAGTCCAGCCAGTTGAATATGTCTTTTAGCTTGCCTTTCATCCGGATCAGTACATGTTGCGGAGCTCGCCGCGCTTCTTCCAGTAGAGTATCATCAGCACACCGAAAATCATGCCGCCCAGATGTGCGAAGTGTGCCACATTGTCGGCCGCGCTGTTGTACACGCCGGCAAGCAGCTCAATCACGAAGTAACCTATTATCAGCCACTTGGCCTTGATGCCGACAGGCAGCGGGAAAACAAATATCTTCTGGTTGGGATACAGCATGCCGAAGGCCAGCAACAGGCCGTACACAGCGCCGCTGGCGCCTATCGTGGCCGTGAACGCTATCTGGCACACTTTCATGGCCGTCGGGTCGCTGTAGGTGTATCCCTGCTGCCACATCTTCCAGCCCTCGGTGAACATCTGGTGCATCTCGGCGCTGCTGAAAAAGTCGCGATACTGCTGGAGCATCAGCGCGAAAACGCCCTCCTGGATCAGCGCCGCACCCAGGCCGCACGTCACATAGTACAGCAGGTATTTGCGCTCGCCAAGCGTCATCTCAATTATGCCGCCGAACATGAACAGCGCGAACATGTTGAAGAACAGGTGGTAGAACTCCTTGTGCATGAACATGTAGGTGAACAGCTGCCACACGTGGAAGCCGTCGCCCTCTATGTAGTACAGCGCGCAGTACCGCTCCAGCGGAATGCCTATGGACGGTATCTGCATCGCCAACCATATGATCAGGTTGATGATTATCAGATTCTTGGTGATCGGTGGAATGTTTCTGAATATATTCATAATGTCTGAATTAGGCGCCATGCCGGACCATCCCCGCAGGACGCATTATTTTAACTTACAAAGTTAACGCTTTACCCCCAATTCTAAAAATCCAAAATGTTATAAATCCACAAATTCCAGATTCCCACCCATTCCCCACTAAAGCGCGTTCATAAATCCGCTGATATCCAACCGCCTTCGCAAAATATGAAGCAACCCCATCATCAGCTCGCTTGAAAATATTATAATAGCGTAACATCGACGTCACTTCGCTCGCGGGCGCACGGCGCCAATGCTTCGGCAACTCAAAAAAATGCATTTTAGCGTATTACCCCCTTGATTTTCTGCATATTATAAAAATATTTGCAAATTTACGATTCAATCGTGGATTTGCAAAAAATCGCATATATATCTGATATACTGATAATTGCGCCTTTCAAGATTAATTTGAATACCATTGCTATCACAAGCTCTTATTAAAGCCTCTTCCCGAGTAAACTTTCATAATTCAGGCCTTATTTTCCATGCCATCGGTTATTCCGCTTCCTGGCGGCGGTTACCACTTTTTCGGGCCGACTTACCATTATCTCTGACGGGGCTGACGGCCGGCTGAGACTGAATGTTGTCAAAGGCTCTGAATTTAAGCATTTTTCACCAAAGTGTAGAACTCAGTTCCACACTTTGTTGCCTTTTTCTTGCATTTTTCTATTAATTGCGCCTCTTTCATTCGCTTTTCTCTGTTTTTATTTGGTCGGATGGATTGTTTTTCGTATGTTTGCCACGAATTTTACTTAAAATATTAAAAAAACACACACTGAGATGAACAAGAATGAACTAATCAGCGCCATCGCCGAGAAGTCCGGTCTCACCAAAGTTGACGCCAAGAGCGCACTTGAGGCCGCAGTAGCCACTATCACAGAGGCTCTCGCCAAGGGTGACAAGGTGTCACTCATCGGTTTCGGCACTTTCTCCGTTGTGGAGAAGGGTGAGCGTACAGGCATCAACCCCCGCACAAAACAGGCAATCACCATCGCAGCCCGCAAGTCCGTTAAATTCAAACAAGGCTCTGAGCTCGGCGACGTGCTGAAGTAAGCTACAACGTTGGAATCAAGCACAGAAAAGCCCGCCTTCCGGCGGGCTTTTCTGTTTGTCAATGACTGAACTCAAGCGCCATGGCCGATCCCGGTCCCGCGCCTGGCTCATACACCCGGCCGTTGACCCACGTGGTAACCACGGCATAATCAAGCCGCGTGCCCGCAAGCGGCGTCCAGCCGCACTTTGACACCACTTCGGCATCCGCCACCGTATGCGGTTCGGCAAGGCGGCGCACCCGCACCAGGTCGGCGTAGCAGCCCGGCTCTATGCGGCCGCGGTCCCTTATGCCGAAAACCTCGGCAGGACGGTGCGACATCTTCTCGGCAGCCACCTCCGGTCCGAACAGGCTCAGAACCACCGGCAGCGAGAACTGCACCATCGGCGCGCCCGACACCGCGGTCAGCGCCCCACCCTCTTTCTCTTTCAGCAGGTGCGGGGCGTGGTCGGTCGCCACCATGTCTATCGTGCCGACAGCCAGTGCTTTGCGCAGTGCCTCGCGGTCATCGGCACTCTTCACCGCCGGATTCATTTTTATGCGTGTGCCCAAGCGCTCATAGTCGTCTGTGCAGAATGTCAGATGGTGCGGCGACACTTCGCAGGTAACCCTGGCACCGCCACGGCGTGCCTCGGCCACCATCTCCACCTCGCGGGCCGTGGTCAGATGCGCTATGTGCACATGGGCGCCATGTCGCTCTGCCAGGCGCAGCACTCGCTCAGTGGCGCGCACACACGCCTCCACGGGGCGGATGTTGCTGTGCTCGGCAACGGGCACTTTGTCGGCTGAGCCATAGCGCGCTATGGCTTCAGTCTTGCAGCGGGCTATCACTGCCTCGTCCTCGGCATGGACGGATATGGGCATCTTGACGGTGGCAAACAGGTGGTCGAGCGCGTCGGCATCGTCCACCAGCATGTTGCCAGTCGACGAGCCCACAAACAGCTTCACGCCGGCCACAGTGCTCGGATCCACGGCCTGCAGCTCGGCAAGGTTGTCGTTGGTGGCGCCGATGAAGAATCCGTAGTTGGCCACGCTCTTTCCGGCGGCCATCTCCGCCTTCTGCCTCAGCAGCTCCACGGTGGTGGTCTGCGGCACGGTGTTGGGCATGTCCACCACCGATGTCACGCCGCCGGCAACCGCCGCACGGCTCTCCGTGGCGAAATCGGCCTTGTGGGTCAGTCCTGGGTCGCGGAAGTGCACATGCACATCTATGGCGCCGGGCATCAGAAGGTCGCCGCCCAGGTCTGTCACCCGGGCATCGCGCTGCCACTCCTCGGGGGCCTCGCCCATGCCGGTTGCGGCAATGCGCTGACCGTCAATGGCCACCCATCCCTGGCCGCGGCCTTCGATATCGGCGTTCACCAACAGCTGGCGCGTGTGGCTCTGTGTGCTCATCGCTCGCTCTTGCGCTTCAGTTTCTTGCCGAACATGCTGTCCATGCGCAGCTTCAGCACGCCGAACAGCGCCTCGCCGAAGATGCCTGAGTTCATCTTCGATGTACCCAGCACGCGGTTCACGAACACTATCGGCTCCTCATACACGCGGTATTTCAGCCTGTGCGCCGTGAACTTCATCTCTATCTGGAAGGCATAGCCCTTGAAGCGGATGGCGTCGAGATCGATGTCCTCGAGCACCTGGCGCTTGTAGCACACGAATCCGGCAGTGGTGTCGTGCACGGGCATGCCGGTCACCACGCGCACGTACTTCGAGGCGTAGTACGACATCAGCACGCGGCCCATCGGCCAGTTGACCACGTTGACTCCCGTCACATAGCGCGAGCCCACGGCCACGTCGCCCTTGTCCTGCACCAGTGCCTGGCGCAGCTTCAGTAGGTCGTTGGGATTGTGCGAGAAGTCGGCGTCCATCTCACATATATATTTGTACTGACCGTGCTCCAGGCCCCACTTGAAGCCGGCTATGTAGGCCGTGCCGAGTCCAAGCTTGCCCTGGCGCTCCACAATGTTCACCCGGCCGGGATACTGCGCCATCTTTTCCTTAACGATGGCGGCGGTGCCGTCGGGCGAGTTGTCGTCTATGACCAGAACGTCGAAATGCTGGCCTTCGAGCGCCATCACAGCGTCGATGATGGCCGAGGCGTTTTCGCGCTCGTTGTACATGGGTATGATTACCAGTGTGTCTGCCATAATCTTTTTTGATTCACCTTAGATAGAGAGAGAGTCTGTGTAAATGGGTAGGGGTGTGTTTTATGTGCGGTTGTGGGCCGGGGCGTCTCCGGACGGATTGCGGCGCGGCTTAACCAATCAACGGAGAGTTCCGCGCAGGCTCTTCGCCGTGGGTGAAACTCTCCGTGGTGTGTGCGTTTTCTTGTGCCTTGCTTGCGTCTGAAGGTGCTTATTTGGCTTCCTTCTTCTCGGCTGCGGGCTCTGCCTCGGCCTTGGCCTCAGCCTTGTCGCCCTTCTTGTAGGCGGCGTTCAGGCCCTGGAGCACTTCGCCGGTGATGTCGAGCGAGGGGTTGAAGTACAGGCCTGCCTCCTTGAAGAGGATGGCGTCGTACTTGTGCTCCTTGTTGTACTCCACGATGTACTCGCGGATGGCGTCGGTGTAGGCTTTCTTAAGCTCGATGACACGGGCCTGGTCGGCCTGCGCGCGGCGGTTGAACTGTGCCTGCGAGCTCTGCTCCAGCTTCTGAAGCTCGGTCACGTCGGCCTCGTAGCTCTGCTGCGACAGGTAGCCGTTGTTCTGGGCCTTCTGTGCCACGGCCTGCTGCTTGGTCTGCAGGTTGCGGGCCAGCTGGTTCTGGAACTGCTGCAGCTCCAGGTCTATCTGCTGCACCTTGGCCTCCTGGTCAATGCAGTATTCGTAGTGTGTGAGGATGGAGTCCATGTCCACATAGCGGATGTTGATGCTGGTGGCATAGGCTTCGCCCTGGCGGTCGCCCTGTACATTTTTGGTGGAGTCTGCTCCGTCTTTGCCGTCGCCGTTGCCGCAGCTTGTTGCGCCGATGGCGAGTGCCGTAAACAGCGTGATCGCTGCGAGTGATAAGGTTTTCATTTAAAGTTGCCTTTTGTGTGTATTTATTTGTGTTTGTTTTTTCTTCTCTCGGTGGCCTTCCTGAGCACGTCATTCATCGCCGTGGCAGCAGCCCACGCCGCGCTTGCGCAGCTCCGGGGCATCGTGCGCGTGACCGCTCGGAAATTTGCCGCCTTTCACAAACATCACCTTCACGCCAAGAAGCACAAAGGCCGCAGCCAAAAGCCCGATTGTCAGCAGTATCACTTTAAGCATAGTCGATGAATTTCAGATTTTTCAGTGTCAGCTCGGCTCCGCTCCGGGAGCCGAAGTGTGTGTCCGGTGCCGCAGTCAGGCACGCCAGGTGCCCATCCTTGTCCCGTTTCACAATGCAAATATATAAAAGAATGGTGGAATATTGCCAATGTATAAATTTTATTTTGTAACTTAGAGGCCGAAATAAGGCGTTTTTTAACAATCTTTATTTTATGCGCCGTTTTTCACACCCCGCCCGATGCCCAAAATCGCTTCTGGCACCAACATTCCGCTTAAAACAAAAACCCAACTTTTAGTCAATATCTATTATGACAATCAAAGATCTCCAACCCGCCGAGGTTTTCGGCATTTTCCACGAAATCACTCAGGTGCCCCGTCCTTCAAAGAAGGAGGGCAAAATCCGCAAATACCTGCTCGACTTCGCCGCCAAGCACAACCTGGAAGTGCAGACCGACGAAATCGGCAACGTGGTGATGCGCAAACCCGCAACACCCGGACACGAGGATGCCCCCGGCATCATCATGCAGGCCCACATGGACATGGTGTGCGAAAGCAACCACAAGGGCTTCGACTTTGAAAACCAGCCCATCACCACCATCGTTGACGGCGATTGGCTCCACGCCGACGGCACCACCCTCGGCGCCGACAACGGCATCGGCATGGCCGGCGCACTCGCTGCCCTCACCAACGACAAGCTCGTTCACGGTCCCCTCGAGGCCCTCTTCACCGTCGACGAGGAAACCGGCCTCACCGGCGCCAACAACCTCGGCCCCGACATGATCCACGGCCAGATGCTCCTCAACCTCGACTCCGAGGACGACGCCGAAATCTTCGTTGGCTGCGCCGGCGGCATCGACACCACCTGCCTCTTCACCTACGAGCGCTCCATGGCTCCCACCGATTTCCACTACTTCAAGTTCGAAATCGCCAACGGCCTCGGCGGCCACTCCGGCTCCGACATCAAGCTCGGCCGCGCCAACGCCGTGCAGCTCCTGGCACGCTTCCTCTGGAACGTGGGCAGCCAGTTCGACCTCTCGCTCTGCGAAATCGACGGCGGCAACCTCCGCAACGCCATCCCCCGCGCTTCCCACGCCATCTTCGGCGTTCACACCTCCAACAAGGAGAAAATCGTTGTTGCCTTCAACCAGCTCAAGGCCGAAGTCGAGAACGAATACGCCGGCATCGAGCCCAACATCACCCTCTCGCTCGAAACCATCGAACGCCCCGAGTTCGCCGTTGACTCCAAGACCACCAAGGACCTCGTCGAAGCCCTCTACGCATGCCCCCACGGCGTAATCTCAATGAGCCGCGACATTGAAGGACTCGTTGAAACCTCCACAAACCTCGCAAGCGTAAAGATGCAGCCCGACAACCACATCCTGGCCGTCACCAGCCAGCGCTCATCGGTTGAAAGCCGCAAGTTCGACCTCGCACACCGCATCGAAGCCCTCTTCACCCTGGCAGGCGCAAAGGTTACCCACGGCGACGGCTATCCCGGATGGGCCCCCAACATGAAGTCGAAGATCATGCAGGTGGCCAGCGACGCTTACTACGAGCTCTACGGCATCCGTCCCGCCATCAAGGCCATCCACGCCGGCCTCGAGTGCGGCCTGTTCCTCACCAAGTATCCCGGCCTCGACATGGTCTCGTTCGGTCCCACACTGCGCGACGTTCACTCGCCCTCCGAGAGCATGAACATCCCCGCCGTCGACCGCTTCTGGCACCAGCTCTGCCGCACCATCGAAAAGGTAGCTGACCTCAAAAAATAATTAAATCTATATTGATACAACCGCCGGGTGAACTTTTCAGCCCCGGTGGTTGTATTGTTTTTCGTGAGTACTTTCGCCCTAAACCGCATCATCACCATCGCTTGTGTCGCCGCACTGACCGCCGCGGCCTGGGCCTCCACGCCCAAAACGCAGCACGCCAAGCACCACTCCCAGCAGCACCACGTAATGATCGAACCCGGCGACGACAGCCGAGTTGCCGTCTCTGCCGACGGCGACACCATCAAACTCGCCGTAGCACCCGAGGACCGTCGAGGCCCCCTCACCGAGGAGGACTTCCGCGAGGTGGCCGAAGAACTCGGCGTGGAAGTGGCCGCCATCAAGGCTGTGGTCGACATCGAAGCCGGCAAGTCGCACCGCGGATTCTGGGCCGAAGGAAAACCTCTCATCAATTTCGACCTGGCAATGTTCCGCCGAATGGCCGCACGCAACAACGTGAACGTTGCCAAGTACCGCAAAAGCCACCCCGTGGTCTTCACCCGCCCCAATGCAGTGCGCTACGGCGGCCAGCAGGCTGCAACACAGGCACGCCTCGACGCCGCAAGCTCCATCCACCGCCTCTCTGCCATCCAGGCCACATTCTGGGGCATGTTCCAGATAGGCGGCTTCAACTGGAAAAAATGCGGCGTGAACAGCGCCGAAGAGTTCGCCGAACTCATGTCGCGCTCCGAACGCGACCAGCTCGAGCTGTTCGCCAACTTCATCCGCATCTCCAACCTCCTCCCGGCGCTCCGAGCCAAGAACTGGGCGGCTTTCGCACGCGGTTACAACGGCCCAAGCTACGCCCGCCGCGGATACCACACACGCATGGCCGCAGCCTACGCCAAGCACCGCCAGGCCGAGAAAAACAAAGCCGAATCAGCCGACTCTCCCCAAAAAGAGCACAAAAACGAGCACAAAAATAGCCGCGGCTAAAGTCCAGCCCACTCTCCCCTCGAAAATCCACCCCCCTAAAAACAACAAATCCGACCCCGTTCCTTGGAGCCGGCTATTTTTTTGCATCCCCTTTCCGTCTGTTTTTCAGGCTGTTTCCGAACGGACAAAAAAAAATTACCCGTCGTCACGACGTGTAATCTTCTTACCTTAAATCTAATACCATGAAAAACTGATGCAAAGTTATACTTTTTATGTTATACAGCATAATTTTCGGACAAAAAAATCCAGTATTTAACTCTATTTTGCATATCTACCCATATTCTAAACACTCATTAACAGAAAATGCGCCCCAATCAGTATTCGGAGCGCATTTTTTATCGTCCATGACAGCAGGCCGAAGAAAAACCCGCCATCAGAAACCCATGGGCAGCAATATGTAAGGCGCCGGTGCCTTGAGTTTGAACGGCGGCGTGTCCGTAAGCTTGGCTTTCAGCTCCATGGCGGCCTTCATGTCGGCAAACGAGCCGGCCAGCACATAGTAGTAGGGCTCGCGGGTCTGCACCAGGAATGCCCCGGGATAGCCGTTGTCCACCAGGCGGTTGCGCATGGACTGTGCATTGAACAGCTGCTTGAACTCGCCGGCCACCACGCAGTATTTCTTCAGATTTTCGCGCAGGCCGCCACCATCCTTGGTCACGCTCACCATGGTGCGACGGGCGGTGACGGTGTCGCCGCCGTACTCCATCGGCACATCGCTCACCTGGCGGCGGTAGCGCCCGTACACGGTCGATTCAAACTCAGTGCGGTCAGAGTCGCGTGCCATGGTCCGCTCGTACGCCTCGCGGTAATTCTTCTCAGTGGTTTTGCACGACTGGAGCGCCGAGGCCACGGTCATGCCCAGCGCCGCTATCATCAGTATCTTGCTTAGTTTCATTGTTTCAGTGGTTTTATGGTTAAAACACGGTTCGGCGTGGCTTTTGTTCACACTTTCACCTCCATCAGCCCGCGACGGCGCCCCAGCTCTATCACCTCCAGGTCCTTGGGCACACCGCCGTCGGCAATCTCCATGCGCACCAGCGTGCGCACCTGCTGCCAGCCGTGGTGTCCCGCCGCTCCCGGATTGATATGGAGCACGCCTATCTCCTTGTCGTACATCACTTTCAGGATGTGGCTGTGCCCGGCAACCATGATGCGCGGACGTTTCTCGATCAGCAACCGGCGCATTCCCGGAGCATACCGCCCCGGATAGCCTCCTATGTGGGTCATCACCACCTTCGCCCCGTTGGCCTCGAACTCCAGCAGCTCTGGACAGTAGCGGCGCACGCCCATCGGGTCGATGTTGCCGCACACGGCACGCAGCCGCGGCCCTATGTCCATGAACCGCTTCAGCGTGTCCGGGTCGCCGATGTCGCCGGCGTGCCATATCTCGTCGCAGTTCTTCAGATACTCCGCGAACTTGTCATCGAAGCACGAGTGCGTGTCCGACAGTATTCCTACCTTCATTTTTCCTGTCTGATCAGTTTCTTATGCCCGAAAAACGGCGGCATGCCGTGAACGCCCGTTGCGTCCATCCACACGCCGCCGTCTGTGGTCGTTATCCGTTGGTCGGGTTTACTTGGTCTTCTTGGCAATGTTCTTGGGAACAGCGTCCTTGTGTACCACTATGCCCATGGTCTTGGCCAGCAGGAAGGGCTCCGAAACATACAGGAAGCCGTCATACACCTGATTGGTGTCCCACGAGTTCTTCACCTTGTAGTAGCGCTTGCCGTTCTGGTCGGTGGCAATGCCCACAATCTCCATGCCGTGGTCGTCGGTGGTCTCCTGGTTGTCGAACCACTTCTGGCGCAGCTCCTGGGTGATGGTCTCTTCCTCTACCGGACCGTCAAACTCATATTTCTTGTTGGCCTTCTGCGCGTCGCTCAGTTTCACCCAGCGCGACAGCTCGGTGCCGGTCATGTCGCCTTCATCCTTGCCTTTGGGCATCAGGGCCACGCCCTTGTTCCACTTGAATCCCTTTTCGGAAACGTCGGCGGCCCAGTTCACGGGATAGCCGTTCTCCAGAGCGTTGTCCACGATGGCCTTCAGCTCGTCCAGGGGCACGTTCATGTAGCGGCCGGATACCCAGTTGTCGGGCACCTCGAGCACAAACTCCTCGTAGAAGGGATGGTGTGTGAACGACGAGTAGGCCACATAGTCGTCAGGATTGATGGGCAGGCTGGCCGCAAAGCTCTTCGGGGTGTATTCCTTGCCCTTGTATGTGAATTTCTCGGGAAGCTTGCCCAGGTAGGCGTCGAGCACACCCTCCATGGCCGGACGCCACGACGGGGTGATGTGCTTCTGCGGCTTTTTCACCACAGTCTTCACTATGCCGTTGAGTATGCCCTCCAGCTCGCCGTGGTCATGCTTCTCCTCGCCGTAGTCCAGGCCGGCGTAAACCTCGTCGGGCACTGCGCCGTAGCGCTTCCACACGTAGGCAACGTCGAGCAGCGAGCCGCCGGGCGCAAAGTTGGTCTGGCCGTACAGGCGCACATAGCGGTCGGCCTTGTCGCTCCAGCAGTGGCGCACGGTGAACATCTCCGACAGGTCGAGCGAGTCGCCGCCCTGGCGCATGATCTCGTCCTCGAAGAACGATGTGCCCGCAAAGCACCAGCATGTGCCCGTGCGGTTCTGGTCCTTGACCGAGGTAGTCTTTACTGTCTTCACGTCTGTGAACTTGAAGCCTTCCACCGAGTCTGTCTTCACGCTGTCGGCTTCCATGGCCGATGCGGCTGCCGTGCAGGCCAGGCCCATAGCCAGTGTCATCGCAAGCTTTTTCATATTGCTTTGTCTCTTTATATAATGTGTGTATGTTTGGTTTCAGTCCGTCTCAGGCGCTTTCACGCACCTTGCATTCTTTCCCCAAAGTTACAACTTTTTTTTGAATCCGGCACCATTCCTGCCTTTTTCTGCCTGTTTTGCCACCCTCATCCCCGTTTTCCCCTACTTTTTGCAAACATCTGACCCCCTCTCCGCATATTCATTTGTCCGTTTTGCCGAAAAATTGTAATTTTGTGGTTAGCTTCATCCGCTCCGCGGCGATGGACGCCTCCCCCATTCAACCTCTTGACTTCCACCACATGTACTACGTTACAAAACGCATAGAAATCTCGGCCTCCCACCGCCTCGACCTCGACTACCCCAGCAAGTGCACCAACATGCACGGCCACAACTGGATAGTAACCGTCCACTGCCGCGCCGAGAACCTCAACGCCAACGGCATGGTCACCGACTTCACACACATCAAAAACGACGTGAAGAGCCGTCTGGACCACACCTGTCTCAACGACGTGCTTCCCTTCAACCCAACCGCCGAGAACCTCGCGCGCTGGATCTGCGACAACGTGGAGAACTGCTACCGCGTCGACGTACAGGAGAGCGAGGGCAATGTAGCCTCTTACCAGATTTGAATTCCCGTCACCCAATGGCTAAGTCATACCGCGTAAACGAAATCTTCTACTCGCTCCAGGGCGAGGGCTACCACACGGGCACGCCGTCGGTGTTCCTGCGCTTCAGCGGCTGCAATCTCTGCTGTCCCTTCTGCGACACCGATTTCGACTCATACACCGAAATGTCGGCAAGCCGGATAGTAGCCGAACTGGCCAAGTTCCCCGCACGCCGCGTGGTGGTAACCGGCGGCGAACCCCTCCTGCAGCTCGACCGCGAGCTGGTAAGGGCCATCAAGGCTGCCGGCTTCTACATCCAGGTCGAGACAAACGGCACGCGCCAGGTTCCCGACGGCGTTGACTGGGTGACCTGCTCCCCCAAGTCCGGTGCCATCCCCGTCATCGACCCCGACGACGTGTGCGAGCTCAAGATGGTCTACACCGGCCAGCCCGAAGCCGAGCTCGAAGCCATGCGGCGCCGGTTCGAAACCATATCGTTCCTGCAGCCATGCTCCTGCGCCAACAACGCCGAAACCATCGCTTACATCCTTGCACACCCTAAGTGGCGTCTCTCGCTCCAAACCCACAAATTAGTCAACATCAAGTAACCGCTCGATATATGAAACTCGCCATATCATTAGCCGCAGCCCTGGTGCTCTTCTCGGCTGTCGATGCCGATGCCGCACGCCCGCGTCGCTCAAAAGGCCGCCAGGTCAACTTCGACGAACTCTTCGAAAAGGCCGACGCCCAGATGGCCATGTACCAGGTGGACGACCTCGAGGAGACCCTCGATGACATTGAGGACCGCCTCGACCGCTCCGGAAACGAGAGCGCCGAACAGCGCCTCGCCGAATACCAGAAACGCCTCGTGGCGCTCCGCAACATGCTCGGACGCGTGGAGAACATCGTCATCGTCGACTCGCTCTCAGTGCCCAAGGACCAGCTTCTGCAGCACTACCGCCTCTCGCCCGACGCCGGAGTCCTCGCCGCCGATGCCGACGGCCTGACAAGCCACACCCCCGCCTCCGGCCGCGAGGTGTTCTTCACCGCCAACTCCGACTCCACGGGCACCACCGTGATCCGCCATGCCGGCATTCTCGACGACGGCACCCGCGATGACGACGTGGTGGTCAACTTCGAGCTTCCCGCCGGCGCCACGCAGGGCTATCCCTTCATGCTCTCCGACGGCTCCACGCTCTACTTTGCCGCCGAAGGCGACATCGAGAACGCGCTCGGAGGCCTGGACATATACATGACACGCCGCGACGAGACAGGCGCATTCTTCAGCCCCACAAACGTGGGCATGCCCTACAATTCGCCCTACAACGACTATATGATGGCCATCGACGACGCCGCAGGCCTGGGCTGGTGGGCAACCGACCGCAATGCCCCCGACGGCATGGTCACGGTCTACATCTTCAAGCCCAACGAAACCCGCGTCAACTACGAGCCCGACCGCGAAGACATCTCCGAGCTGGCCTACATCAGCTCCTTCCGCGACACCCAGCCCGAAGGCTTCGACGCCGCCAAGGCCCTCTCCGTCCTCGATTCCTTCGCCCCCACCGGAGGCTCCGCCAAGCAGTCCATGCGCCTGTCGCTCGGCAACGGCAGGATCTACACCTCCGAGTCGCAGTTCCGCAACGACCAGGCTCGCCGCATGTACGCCAAGTATACCGCCGACTCCGCTCAGCTCGCCGACGTGGAGAACCAGCTCTCGCGCCTCCGCTCCGACTATGCCTCGGGCAACATCGCCCTCCGCGCACAGATTCTCGGCCTCGAGGACAAGGTGCGCCAGCTGCGTCGCACATGCCGCCAGACCCTCAACACTGTTGTCCGCCTCGAGACTGGCGTAAGTCATTGATATCCAATCGCATTTTCCCAATACCATGACCTCTTTTCTAATCGCACTCGCCGTTCTCATCGGCGGCTACTTCATCTACGGCGCCCTCGTCGAAAAAGTCTTCGGCGTTGACCCTCAGCGCGTCACCCCCGCCGTCCTCAATGCCGACGGCATTGACTTTGTGCCCATGCCCACCTGGAAGGTGTTTCTCATCCAGTTCCTCAACATAGCCGGCCTCGGACCCATCTTCGGCGCCATAATGGGCATCATGTTCGGCCCCGCGGCCTTCCTGTGGATAGTGCTCGGCACCATCTTCGCAGGCGCCACCCACGACTTCATCTCGGCCATGATGTCGCTCCGTTCAGGCGGCCTCTCCCTCCCTGAAATCGTAGGCAACGAGCTGGGCCTTACCGTCAAACAGATCATGCGCGCCTTCTCCGTCGTCCTCCTCATCCTGGTCGGTGCGGTCTTCGTGCTCACCCCCTCGGGCCTCATCGCCGGCATGACCCCCGACGCCCTCGACAAGACTTTCTGGATAGCCGTCATCTTCGGCTACTACATCCTGGCCACCCTCCTGCCCATCGACAAGCTCATCGGCAACCTCTACCCCGTTTTCGGCGCCGCCCTGCTCTTCATGGCCGCCGGCCTGCTCATCTACCTCCTCGTAGGCCCCGTCACCATCCCCGACGGTTTCTCCGACGGCCTCTGGAGCCGCTACGCCGACTCCGTCCACCCCGTCTTCCCCATGATGTTCGTTTCCATAGCCTGCGGAGCCATCTCCGGCTTCCACGCCACCCAGTCGCCCATGATGGCACGCTGTCTCAAAAACGAGAAACTGGCCCGCCCCGTCTTCTACGGCGCCATGGTGGCCGAGGGTCTCGTGGCACTCATCTGGGCAGCCGCCACCATTGCCTACATGGGCGGATACAACGAACTCTTCGCATACATGGCCGTCGACGGACACGCCCCCGGCACCGTGGTCCGCGACATCTCAATGGACTGGCTCGGAACAGCCGGAGGCATCCTGGCCATGCTCGGTGTCATCGCCGCGCCCATCACCACCGGCGACACCGCCCTCCGCTCCGCTCGCCTCATCACCGCCGACTTCCTCCACATCGACCAGAAGAAGCTCCTCAAGCGACTCCTCGTCTCCCTCCCCATCTTCGCCATCTGCTTCGTGGTAATGATGATCGACTTCAACGTGCTATGGCGCTATTTCGCATGGTCAAACCAGACTCTCGCCGTCTTCACCCTCTGGGCCGCCACGGTCTACCTGGCACGTCGCCGCAAGGCTTACGTCGTGACCCTCCTCCCCGCCATGTTCATGACCGCCGTCTCCATCAGCTACCTCCTCTTCGCCCCGCGCCCCGAAGGCCTCGGCCTCGACTGGTTCATCTCCATCACCATCGCCGTGGCCGTTTCGCTGGCGCTCCTCATCCTGTTCATGCGCAGCCTGCGCCGTCTGCAGCCCGCCCAACCCCTTGACGAACCCACCCGATAACCCTCTACCACAATGGACTTCCGGCAACTTCTAAACGGCTCTACTCTCTACAATCTGCACTCCCACACGCAGTTCTGCGACGGACGCGACACCATGGACGCATTCGCCCGAGCAGCCGTGGCCGCCGGATTCACCCACTACGGCTTCTCGCCCCACTCTCCTACCCCCTTCCCCACCCCGTGCAACATGCGCCGCGACGACGTCCCGGCCTATTTCGCCGAAGTGGACCGCATCCGGGCCGCCTACGGCCCCACCGTCTTCCTGGCGTCGATGGAGATTGACTATCTCGGCCCGGAATGGGGACCCGATTCGCCCTATTTCCGCTCTCTGCCACTGGATTATCGCATCGGCAGCGTCCACTTCATCCCCGATCAGGACGGCAACTATGTCGACATCGACGGCTCCCCCGAGAGCTTCATCAGGAAGATGCACAGCAACTTCCGCGACGACATCCGCTACGTTGTCGAGACATTCTACGAGCATTCCATCGCCATGGTACGTGCCGGCGGCCTCGACATCATAGGCCACCTGGACAAAATCGGCCACAACGCCTCGCATTTCGCCCCAGGCATAGAGGACGAGCCCTGGTACACGGCCCTTGCCCACGAACTCATCCGCGCCGTGGCTGAGGCAGGCATCACCGCCGAGATAAACACCAAGGCCTACGAGCGGTGCGGACGCATGTTCCCCTCCCAAGCGCTCCTTCCCCTGGTCCGCGAACTCGGCATCCCTCTGGTGGTCAACTCCGACGCCCACTATCCCGACCGCATCAACTCCGGCCGCCCCGAAGGCCTCGCCCTAATCTCCTGACCATCAGACATAATATCTAAAGAGCGCCGACTCCCTTGTTGGGGGCCGGCGCTCTTAGCGTTTATGGGGACAGGATTGGCGCTTTAGCGCTGCATCACCTTCTCGCCTTTGTCTGAAATGTACAGGCCGGGGGCGCTCGGCTGTGCCACGGGCATGCCCTGCAGGTTGTACCACTTGCGGTCAGCCTTTACATTGCCCTCGCCGTCAACGGCTATGTCGCTCACGCCCAGGGTCTCCTCGGCATACTTGGTCTCGATGGCGGGCATGTCGATGGTGTACTTGGTGCCGGTCACGCCGCCGGGGACTATGGCTATCTTCACAAACTGCACGGGATAGATGCCCTGGTCGGCGGGGTCAAGCATCTCGCTCAGGGGCACCTCGATGTCCTTGGTCTTGCCGGCCTCGAACGGACCGCTGATGGTGTACTCCACGTCGCGGGCGCCGTTGGCGGCCTTGAGGTTAACCACCACCGATGTCAGCACGCTGCCATCCTGCGGTGCAACGACCAGATGCAGAGCCTCGGGAAGGCTGTAGATGTCCTTCTTAAGCGAGGCCGTCACTTTCGGGCCGCGGGTGGTCTTGAGCTGGTACTCGAACTTCAGGCCGTTCTCCAGCGGAGTCACATTGGCGGCGCTGATGGCGGTGGACTTGGTGACGGTCCATGCCGCGGCCTCGCCGGTGGGCTCTACGGGCAGGTATGCCTTGGGCGAAATCTCGATGGTGACAGGCAGCTCGCACACTATCTCGCCCAGCTTGCCGGTGATGGTGGTCTGGCCGTTGGCCACGCCCTTGATCACACCCTCGGAGCTGACGGTGGCAACCGATGCGTCGGCGCTCGACCAGTCGAATGCCTCGGGAGCGAGCATGCGCATCTCGTCGCCCACAGTGGTCTTCAGCTGGGCCTTGTACTCGCGGGTGGCGTTCAGAAGCACCTTGGGCAGATAGGGCTCAACAGTGCCGCTCAGCTCGGCAACATACACGGGCACGGTGGCAGTGGCGCCGCCCAGGGTGGCGGTCAGCGCGTAGCAGCCCACTTTGTCGGCCTGGAACGACTCGCCGCCGTCCACTGCCTTGCCGCATTCGCTGCTCAGGGTGTAGCCCTTCACGTTGTCGCTCACCATCTTGCCGTATTTGTTGAAGCCGTAGATAACCGGGGTGTAGATGCCGCACTGGGGCATGTCCACACGCCAGTCCACAAATCGGATCTCGGCGATTTCTTTGTCCTCGGGGGCGTCGAGCACGGCGAAGATAGCATTGCCCACCGCGCGCTCGTTGCCGTCGCTGCACTTGTTGCGTACGCCTAAGGCCTGGGTGTAGAGGGTCGACGAGCCGCCGCCGTCTATGTTCAGAGCCTCATAGGCGCCGGCATAGCGCATCACGTCGGCCTCCATGGCGGTGTTCACGCCCACCGAGGCGCTGCTGCGGCCTTCGATCACCATCATGATAATGCTGTCGCCGCTCTGGCTTATGCCTATGGAGCTGCGCGGATGGCGGTCCTTGGCGTCGTTGCGCTCGCCCATGGTGTCAAGCGTCTTGCCCTCGCCCACGCACTTCGGGTTGCCCGAGATGATGGTGTTGGGCACTATGCGGGTGTTGTCAGGAGTCAGCACTATGTTGTCAAACTCCACGATGTCGCCGGGCTTCAGAGCCTTCACAAAGTTCTTGGCGCCGGTGTTGCAGCCCGTTGTCGACGTGCCGCGCGCAAAGATCACATAGCCGTCGGCAGGGATGGCCATGTCGCCGTCAGTGGTCGGCTCCGAGGTCACCTCCAGCTTGAACTTGCAGCCGGCGTACATCGGGTCTGAGCCGGCGGCCAGCTTGGCCGACACCTGGTAGCTGTTGTCGGCATAGTCGGTCTGGTTGGCCGAGCCCCAGTACTTCGGAGTGTAGATGGTGATGCCGTTGTTGGGGGCGCCCACGTTTATGCCCTTGAACAGGGTCACTTTCTCGCCCAGTGTGGCCGTGCCGGTGTAGTAGTTCAGGCGGCAGATGCGGGCCACGCCGTCCATGTCCATCGAGAACTGGTACTGCGAGTTCGATGTTTTGAACACTTCGCGGTCCACCGTGCACGATGTTGCCGGCGAGCCCACTTTCGACGTGCCGTTGGTGGCTGAACCGCTCGTGGTGAAGAAGTCGGCGTTCACGCCACAGAAGTAGTTGAGGTTGCCTACGCTCTTGCGCTTGGCCATGCTCGATGTGGTCTCGGTGCCGGCCACTTTGTCCTTGCCGATCACGGCGCGGATGTCCACGTTAGGCGTTCTGCGGTCAATGGTCAGATAGTGTACCACCAGCGGATTGGCGCTGGCGCTGAGATGGAGTGTGGTCTGGGTGGTGCCCGGGCCCACCTTGGCATGGAACACGGTGTCGACGTTGTAGGTTACGCCCTGCACGTCGATGGTGCCTCTGGCCTGCGCGGTCATTGCGGTGGCTGCCATGGCGAGCACCATCAGTTTTGCTTTGTTCATAAGGATTGGATTTAAAGTGAAAGGACAAAAGGCCGTGAAGGGCGACTCTGAGGGTCATCCTTCACGGCCATTGTTCCGTGATTTATCTAATCGTCTTTAGCGATTACTTAACAACCTTTTTCGAGGTCTTGCTGCCCTGACGGGTGATGTACAGACCGGGAGTCAGGTTGTCCTCGTCTACGGCTACGCCCTGAAGGTTGAAGTACTCAACTGCGGCGTTCTCGTCGGCAACTTCCATGTCGGCAACACCTGCAGAGTTGGGATCCTGCCAGCCTGCTTCGCCGATGGCGTATACGCCCAGACCGTTGTTGCACTTGTAGGTAACCAGGTAGATGCCGTCCTTGTCGGATGCGTCGGGATAGTGGCGGACGCCGATGCCATGGTAGCGTGTGCCGCCGTCCGAAACGTCGCCGAGACCGTTCTCGGGGAGAGTCCAGTAGCGCTGCATGCCTTCGAAGCTCGAGCCTTCACCGAGTTCGCACACGCTGATCTGACAGGGAGGAGTACCTCCATACTGGTCCATCGAGTATACGATGAAGGGCTTGCCGGCGAGGGTGAACTCGGACACACCGTTGGTGCCTACCTTCGGAGCGAGGTCTGTGGCCTCGCCGAAGCTGCCGATCATGGAGCCGTCGGTGGTGTAGAGGGCGGGGCAGGTGGTGAAGCCGTCAACATAGAACATTTCGCCGGTGAACTCCTCGTCGCGTACGATGTAAGCGGTGGGAGCGGTACCCCATGAGGTCTGGCCTGCGGGATAGGTCTCATCGATGCGGCCCACGCCGTAGTCACCGCCGTTCATCTTCGGGCCCCAGGTGCCGTTCTGGGCAGCACCCCAGCCGTATACAACGCAACCGCCGCTGGCGGGAGCAGCAATAACTGTGCAGGGACCCTGCTTCAGGGTAATGTCGCCGCAAACGTCGCAGTAGTCGACACGGCCCTGGTTGTCAGCGCTCCAGTCATCTTCGGGAAGGGTCAGTGCAGCAGCCAGCGAGCAGGCGCCGGTCTCCACATTGTCCACCTTGAAGATTTTGAGCTCGTTGCTTCCTGACACATTGTTGTCGCCGTCCATTTTCAGCATGGAGGCCATGAAGCCGGCGAACCACAGGTTGTTGAAGCCGTCGCAGCCTACCTGGTTGGCGCAGAGCTGGCCCTTGATGGGCTCGCCGTTCAGGGTCATCTGGACTTCCTTCTCTACGGCACCGGTAATGATGTCGATGAAAACCAGTGTTGCATAGTCGTCTGAGGACTCGCCTTCGGTGATGGTCTTCGAGAAGCCTACCACAACCTTGGTCTTGCCCTGGGCGTCGTCCCACAGTGTGGCGGTACGGGCTTTGGCAGGCATTGAAGCGAAGGGAAGTGCGTTCCAGCCGGAGAGGTTCGACACGCGGTCGTCCACCCACTGGTTCTTACAGGTGAAGCCGTTGACGGACTGATAGGTGCAGCCGTCAGTTACAGCCATTGCAGAGGAGGCAATCATGCCTGCTGCGGCAAGGAGTAAAAGTTTCTTCATAAAAAAACTGATTGATGGTTAATAGATTTGGTAATATTCTTGGATGATAGTTGAAACGCGTCAGCCTTGTCGCTCATGGCATCTGCGGCTGATGCTGCGTAGGATCGGTATTCTTTAAGGTGCGGTCCCGAAGGGGGTAGGCCTCTGATTCAAAGACGTCCCGCTTCAAGGTGCAGTCTTCAAGGTTCGCTATTCCGCAAAGGGGCGCTTCGGCGTCGTTCCGAAGCATGCGCCGGGATAGGGGCGCACCCCCATTGCGTTTCGCAAAGTTATGCATTAATTTCCATTTGTGGCATAAAATTCCACAAACAGCACTGTTAAAAATCTTTAAAACAGCACCTCGTGGCGCGACATCAGGTTCAGGAAGCGCAGATCGTCGCGCAGGGCCTTCACGTTGATTCGGCCGTCGGTGTTGTACATCCAGTCGTAGTAGTTGGAGTAGCCGGCGTCGAGTGCCTTGGTGGCGCACTCCAGGGCCTTGTCGTAGTTGCCGGCCTCGCTGTAGTAGCAGGCGCCCATGAAGTGTACGAATCCGTCGGGATCCTCAACAGTGCTCAGTATGTTGTCCATCCAGGCCTGGCCTTCCACCTCGTGGCCGGAATAGAGCTGGGCGAAGCCCTTCAGCGAGTTCACATTGTCAAGGTCGAAGTTGTCCATCTCGGTGATGTGCTCGTAGAACTGCTTCGAGGCTACGGGCTGGTTCAAGTGCTCGCCCAGAACCCATGCGCGCAGCATGAAGTTCATCGGGCTCTCCGGATTGTTCATCGTGGCCTCGCCGAACAGGTCGGCGGCCTCGCTCCACTGGCCCAGGGAGGCGCGGCACAGGCCCATCTCCACCACGGCCACATTGTTGCCGGGGTTCACAACCGATGCCTTCAGTGCGGTCTCGAATGCCTCCTGCTTGCGGTCGAGGGCGCGCAGAATCTGTGAGCGCAGCACGTAGTGGCTGGCCGTGTTCTGGTCCATGCTGATGGCCTGGTCCACATTGTCAAGGGCCTGCTGGAACTTGCCCAGGGCAAACTGGCACTCGGCCATCGAGGCGTAGATGCCGTGGTAGTCGTAGAGGTGCTGGTCCACGATCTTCTGGAAGTCCTCGAGCGCGGCCTTGTATTTATAATGTGCCTGGGCTATGCGGGCACGCACGTACACGAACATGCCCACCTTCGGTGCCTGCTCTATGGCCGAGGTCAGGCCCGCCATCACTGCCGGATAGTTGGTGCGGCCGTAGTCAACCAGCGCCTGGGTGGCGTTCACGTTGCGGCTGTCGGTGCTCAGGGCCAGGATCAGGTCCTCCACGGCGTCGCGGTGGTTGCCCATGCTCTGGCGCACGCGCGCGCGGCGCACATAGTACTCGGAGTTGTTCGGGTCAAGGTTCACAGCCTGGTCGAGCATCTCGTTGGCGGTGCCCAGGTTGTTCTCCTTGACGGCCACTCGGGCAAGGCCTATCAGGGCCTCGGCGCTGCGCGGATTGAGGCGCTGCAGGCGCTTGTAGTCGGTCTTGGCGTCGGCGTAGTCGCCTAATTCGTATTCCACATTGGCCTTCTGGTAGATGGCCAGGAACAGGTTAGGGCTCATGGCCAGGGCCGAGTTCAGGTCGGCCAGAGCCTCGCGCAGGCGGCCGGTCTGCTCGTAGATGTTGGCGCGCAGCAGGTAGGCGTCGCGGCGGTCGTCCTTGTTGCCCTGCGGTATGTACTTGATGGCGTTCTCCACGTCGTTGAGCGCGCGCATGTACTCGTCGTGGTTGTAGTACTCATAGGCGCGGCGCATCCATGTCTCCCAGTCGCTCGGGTTCTCCTGCAGCTGCTGGTCGTACACCTGCAGCACGGCGCGGGTCATGGGATTGTCTATGCTCTTCTGTTGCGCCATGGCGGCGGGCGCGCTCACGGCGGCTAATGCTAACAGCAATATTTTGACGTTCATATTGATAATGTGATTTTGTTTTTTCTCAGAATTGGTTTATGGTCTGGCGTATTGCGGTCAGACGGCGCAGAAGCTCGGGCAGCAGGTCCAGGCGCAGCATGTTGGCGCCGTCGCTCTTGGCCTTGCCGGGCTCGCGGTGGGTCTCTATGAACAGGCCTTCGGCGCCCACGGCTATCGCGGCGCGCGCTATGGTCTCGATCATCTCCGGACGGCCGCCGGTCACGCCGCCGGCTGTGTTGGGCTGCTGTAGCGAGTGGGTCACGTCCACCACCACGGGCACGCCCTCCTTCTGCATCACTGGCACGCCGCGGAAGTCCACCACCAGGTCGCCGTAGCCGAAGGTGGTGCCGCGGTCGGTGACGCACACCTCGGTGCCACCGGCGTCGCGCACCTTCTCGACGGCGAATTTCATCGATTCCGGTGCCAGGAACTGACCTTTCTTTATGTTCACCATCTTTCCGGTGCGCGCCGCGGCCACCAACAGGTCGGTCTGGCGGCACAGGAAGGCGGGTATCTGCAGTATGTCCACATACTCGGCGGCCATCTCGGCCTCCTCGGGCAGATGGATGTCGGTAACCACCGGCACACCGAACTCGCTGCGCACCTTGGCAAGGATCTTCAGCGCCTTCTCGTCGCCGATGCCGGTGAAGGAGTCAATCCTCGAGCGGTTCGCCTTCCGGTAGCTGCCCTTGAACACATAGGGTATGCCCAACTCAGCGGCAACAGGCACTATCTGCCCGGCTATGTCGAGCGCCATCTCCTCACCCTCGACCACACACGGGCCGGCAAGCAGGAAGAAGTTGTCATTAGGTGAGCTCTTCAAATATTCTAATGTTGTCATATCAATTTCCTAACTGATTGATTATGTGGAATGTGCCACATCCCACCAGCGCGGCTGTCTCGGTGCGCAGTCGGTTGTCGCCCATGGTGACGGGCACAAATCCGGCGCCTACAGCCGCCGTTATCTCTTCGGGAGTGAAATCGCCTTCGGGGCCTATCAGCACCGTGGTGTCGGTGGCGGGCTTCAGAGCGCGGGCAAGCAGCTGGCGCGGAAACTCGTCGGAGCAGTAGCCCACAAACTTCTGTCCGTCGCTCCACAAGGCTGTGGCCTCGCCGAGGGGCGTCATGGGCCACACTTTCGGCAGCACGGCCTTCAGGCTCTGCTTCATGGCCGACACGGCTATCTTCTCCAGGCGCTCGCAGTTGATGTCGCGGCGCTCCGACCTGCGGCAGCGCACAGGCACAATGTGGTCCACGCCTATCTCCACGAGCTTCTCCACGAGCCACTCCATGCGGTCGTTGTGCTTGGTGGGTGCCACCAGCACGCTGATGCGCGGCGTCCACACCTTGGGCTCGCTCGTCTGCCCCGTTATCTCCACCGAGGCATGCTTGTGGTGCTCGTCCAGCAGCCGGCATGTGTAGACGGTGCCGCGGCCGTCCACCACCTGCAGCTCGTCGCCGGCATGCATCCGCAGCACGCGCACGGCGTGTTGCGAGTCCGACTCCGGCAGGCGTCCTGTCTCGGCTATGTCAGGGGCATAAAAACGTATCACGGTGCAGTTTCGGTTTGTTTGTCAGTCGGCGGCGGGAATGTTGTTCTCCGAGCGCTTCACCTTCTCGGCGTCGGCGGGCGTTTTGGGGTTCTTGAACACTATCCAGAACAGCACGGCAACAACCAGCGCGTAACCGGCAAACACCAGCCAGGCGTGGCTCCAGCCGTCCACCATGGCCATGGTGCCCTGGGGCTGCGAGTTGACAAAGTGGTCAACAACGGCCTGAGCGCTCAGCGTGCCGATGGTGGCGCCTATGCCGTTGGTCATGAGCATGAACAGGCCCTGTGCCGACGAGCGCAGGTCCTTGTCGGTCTGCTGGTCTACATACAGCGAGCCCGACACGTTGAAGAAGTCGAAAGCCACACCGTAGACTATCATCGACAGGATCAGCAGCCACACGCCGCTGCCCGGATTGCCTATGCCGAAGAATCCGAATCTCAGCACCCACGCGAACATGGCCATCAGCATCACGGTCTTGATGCCATAGCGCTTCAGGAAGAAGGGTATAAGCAGTATGCACAGCGCCTCCGACATCTGCGACAGCGAAATCAGCGCGTTGGCGTTGTTGGCGCCCCATGAGTCGGCATATTCCTTGATCTGCGCGAAGCAGCTGATGAACGGATTGGCAAAGCCGTTGGTGATCTGGAGCGAGACGCCCAGCAGCATGGAGAACACAAAGAAGATGGCCATCTGCTTGTTCTTGAACAGTGCGAAAGCTTTCAGACCCAGTGCCTCGGCCAGGCCGCTCTGCTTAGATGCGCCCGAGGTGGGACATGCCGGCATGGTCAGCGAGTACAGAGCCATCACTATGCTCATGGCACCCGAGAAGAACAGCTGCTGGCAGTTGTCCTGGAATCCGGCGAAGTTGGTCACCAGCATGGCGACGATGAAGCCCACGGTGCCGAACACGCGGATGGGCGGGAAGTGCTTCACGGTGTCGAGGCCGGCTTTGCCCAGCGCGGTGTAGGCCACGGAGTTGGACAGGCCGATGGTGGGCATGAAGAAGGCCACCGACAGCGAGTAGAGGGTGAACAGCGGTCCGAACGCCACATCGGCGCCGGCATTCAGGGCGTACCAGCCCGCGCTGATCATGAACAGGCCCGCAAGCACATGGCAGATGCTCAGCATCTTCTGCGCCTGAACCCATCGGTCGGCTATGATGCCGACTATGGCCGGCATGAAGATGGATACTATTCCCTGAACGGCATAGAACAGGCCTATGTCGCCGGCAAGGCCGGCTTTGTACAGATACGAGCCGAGTGAGGTGAGATAAGCGCCCCATACGCCATATTCCAGGAAGTTAAGGATGGCGAGGCGGACCTTGATGGGTTTCATGATAATTGCGTTTTATAAGGTTTTTTACTTTTATGCTACTTATGTTTCAGGCCTTGTCGCCTTCCTGGCGACGGCGGTCTATCTCTTTGCGCAACTTTGCGGCGCCTTCGTAGTCCTCGAGCTCCACCATGCGCTTCAGGCGCTCCTCGAGACGCTCCAGGGGCACCTCGGCCGCATCCTGTGCCGCCGTGGCCTCCGCTATGTGCTGCTCCATAGCCTCCACGTCCTCGGGGTCGAAGTCCAGGTCGCCGGTAATGATCTCCTCGTCGTCTTCGCCGCCGTCTGCCGTCTCGCTGTCCACTTCCTGCAGGTCTATGCCGCATTCGTCAACAATGGCAGGCGTGGTGTAGATGGGCGCTCCGGTGCGCATGGCCACCGCTATGGCGTCGGATGTGCGGCTGTCCAGCACCACGGTCTGGCTGCCGTCGGTGAAGGTCATCTCCGAGCTGTAGATGCCGTCCTCGAACTTGTATATGAACACCTCGGTGAGCCGTATGCCAAAGGCCTGCGCAAAGCTTCGGAACAGGTCGTGCGTCATCGGACGCGGCGAGTTCACGCCTTCTATCAGTATGGCTATCGACTGTGCCTCGGCGGCGCCGATCACCACCGGGATGTGCACCTTGCTGTCCTCGTTGCCGTCGTCAACGGCAAGCAACAGCGCAAAGGCCCCGTTCTGCATCGGCGAGTAACTTATGCCGGCCACTTTCAGTTTTATCTTTTCGTCCATAGTGATGGGTTTTCGTTGTTGTCACTCCACGGCGCGGCCCGTGATTATGCCCGAGCCGTAGCACACGCGGCTGTCGGGCGAGTATATCACCGCGAACTGTCCCGGGGCTATGCCCTGCACACGCTCCTCGCTGTGCACCACATATTCGCCCGGCGCGTCGGCCACAGGCTCGATCGTGGCCTTCATGAATCCCGGCGTGTGACGGTTCTTGAAGGTCACCTCCACGGGGAATGTGGCTTCGGTCCACGGGTCGCGGGTTATGAAGTGCATCTCGGCTATGTGCAGCGTGCGGCCGTACTGCTTCTCGGTGTCGTAGCCGTGCGACACATATATCACATTATCGTGCACGTTCTTGCGCACCACAAACCACGGACCGCCGCTCAGGCCCAGGCCCTTGCGCTGACCTATGGTGTGGAACCAATAGCCTCGGTGCTCGCCTATCTTGCGGCCGGTCTCTATCTCCACAATGGGGCCGGGGCGCTCGCCCAGGTGACGGCGTATGAAGTCGTTGTAGTTTATTTTGCCCAGGAAACAGATGCCCTGCGAGTCCTTGCGGAAGGCGTTGGGCATCTTGGTCTCTATGGCCAGCTCGCGCACACGCGATTTCGGCAGGTCGCCAATCGGGAAGCACAGATGCTCCAGCTGTTCGTACGATATCTGCGCCAGGAAGTCGGTCTGGTCCTTGACAGGGTCCACGGCCGTGCCCAGCCACTTGGTGCCGTCGGGGTCACAAACCACGGTGGCATAGTGCCCCGTGGCGGTGCGGTCGAACTCGTGGCCCCAGCGCTGCTCGAAGTAGCCGAACTTGATCATCTTGTTGCACATCACGTCCGGATTCGGGGTCAGTCCTTGCTTCACCGTGCGCAGTGCATACTCCATCACGTTGTCCCAGTACTCATTGTGGAGCGAAACCACGTCGAAGGGCAGTCCGTACCGGCGCGCTATGTACCGGCACATCTCTATGTCCTCCTCGGCCGAGCAGTCGTTCGACCCGTCGTTCACGTCCATGGCAATGCGTATGTAGAACAGGTGCAGGTCGTCGCCCTGCTCCAGCAGCCGCGTCACAGCCACCGCGCTGTCCACTCCGCCCGATATCAGTACCGCCGTGTTCATCTTCGCTCTCCTGATGTCAGTTCTGGGGTGCGGCAGGCTGGGCCTGGCTGTCGGTCTTCACGTCGGCGGCATTCTCGAGCAGCATGCGGAAGGCTGCCATGATGTTGTCCACGTTCACATCCTTGGCGGCTATGCGGCGCGTCTTGTCCATATAGTATATCTCGGGCTGAAGTCGCATGGTGAACATCTCGTCGGCATTGGGCAGCGCGCCCACCACCCAGTTCTTGGGCATGCTCTCGGCATCGGCCTTCCATTCCTCGGTGGGCTCGTCGGGATAGAGCGCCATGATGGTGAGGATGTCGTTGTCAATCAGCGAATTCAACACAAAGTCAGCCGACAGGCGAGCTTTGGCAAGGCGGCAGTCGGTGCACTCGGGGTCATAGAACACTATCAGCAGCTGCGGAGCCTTGATGGAGTCGCTCTGAACCCTGGTGCCGTCCGGAAGTATGTACTCGAAGTTCTTGAGCTGAGTGCCCACGCGCGAGTTGAGTATCTGCTTGTACTGGGTGGCGAACCTCGCCTTCAGCGGGCTCTTCACCTTCTTGTTGGTGGCCACAGCCTCCACAAAGGGGAAGTACAGCTCCTCGCTCAGGTACTCCGACGTGTCGGAGTAGCACCAGCGCTCGGCCAGTTCGGCGAGTGTCACCAGGTTGTCGGGCTTGGCCTTGTTCACAGCCTCGAGCAGGCGGTCAATGGCCAGGTGCACGGTGTCGGCAGTGGCATACGGCGTCACGTCGAAGAAGGTGCCGAGGGTCTTATTGAGCTTCTCCAGGTTTGAGAACGAGCTCTTAGGGTTGAAGGTCTTCCAGTAGTTCTCGATGATATAGTTGCTGCGCTCGTCCAGACGGGTGATGGTCTTAGGCGGCACGGGCATGGTGACCAGCAGGTCCTGGTCAGCGGTCTGCGCGCCGGCCACACTCGCCAGCAGCGCGAAAATGAGGATTGATATTACCTTTCGCATCGTCTATGCGTTCTTCTTTGTTGGTTTTGAGTTTAAGCGCCCCTCCGGCGCAGCGTACAGCCTTCTGACCACGTTCGTTCTTCGGCCTCCGGCTCGCCGCCACCCTTCGGGTTTGTATAGTTTCTTTCAACCAACAAAGTTAATACTTTTTTCCGAATCCACGAAAACCCCTCCCCCACACTTTCACATTTGCAGAGTCCACTGTCTGTTCCTGAAATTGGTTGACTCCGTTTGGTATGTTTACTGATATTGGTTTACTATATCTCCGTGAGAGGTTGACGGTTAGTCATTGGAGTGTGGGGGAATTTAAAAATCACGTTCAATTGAATCCTGATTCAGCAGAAAATCAACCAGTCCGATTACAAGGTAACCCTGTTCGTTGCGATAAGGCACGACTTCGTCCATTGTGATAATAATTTTTTTGAACGAATCATCAATGTTTCGAAACGATGCAGTTTCTTGCGTGAGTTTTGCCTCATCGGGTATGGAGTAAGCCGACTGTATATAATATCGTCTATCGGCATAATTCACGACGAAATCGACCTCGAATTGTTTTCGTATAGATTTGCCTTCTTTGTTACTGGTCGCGACCTCCACTACGCCTACATCAACCGAGTAACCTCGGAAAAGCAACTCATTGAAAATCACATTTTCCATTATATGCGTAAGCTCCATCTGTCTGAAATCCAATAAAGCATTACGTAGTCCCATATCGGTGAAATAATATTTGGCAAGAGTGTTGATATACTTCTTGCCCTTTATATTATAACGCAGAGCTTTTTCGATCATAAACGAATCGCACATATACCCGAGATATTTGGCGATTGTGTGGTACGAAATGGTTATGTGCTTAAGACTCAGGAAGGTATTAGAAAGCTTCGTCGGGTTACATGGAGAGCCGATTGAAGACGCAAGAATACGTAACAGTTCTTCCATTTCAGTTTTGTTCCGCACATTATGTCGCTCTGTGATGTCGTTTAAATAGACGGTATCGGCCAAATGTAGCAGATAATCCTTTTTATCCTTCTCTCCGTCAAGCAGCAATGTTTGAGGCAGGCCACCGAAAGTGAAGTAATTTTTCAAGGCTTGGTTCGTTCTCCCACCAATGGCAGAATAGTATTCGGAGAAAGAGAGTGGATACATATGGATGTCCTGACCGCGACCTCTAAACTCTGTCACCACATCTTTTGAGAGAAAGCGAGAATTACTGCCTGTAACGTATGCATCAAGATTACGTATGTGAAGCAATGAATTGAGAACACCTACGAAATCATCCACCATCTGAACTTCATCGAGAAGCACATAATATTGCGAACTATCAACTATACGCCCCTTTATATAGGATAAAAGTGTATCAGGATTGCGATATTCAATATTGCTTCTGTCATCTAACGCTAAATCAATAATATGTGTATCATCAACGCCTGACTCATTCAAGTGTGTGTGAAATATCTCAGATAACAAAAAAGATTTTCCACATCGAGGAATGCCGGTTATAATTTTAATCATTCGATTGCCTTTTGCAGCAACGAGTCTGTCAAGATATCGGGGACGAGGTACAATCATAACTTCTTTTTCTTTAAGCAAAGTTAAGTCAAATTTTTTTATCGGCAAAGCATTACTTCTAAAAAATGAGGCATACCGCATTTTTTAGAAATAACATTTTGTCAATAAATGCAGTCAAGGATTGCCGATAGTCAAACTCCCCGCTTCGTGAATCAGACTAATCGCTTCAGTGCTTGGCCTCAGCCAAGAATGCCACCGAGCGACACGGCACTGCCGACGGTGTCTGTATATGGGAATTTCTCGCAGCCGATGTACAGCGTGTCGAGGCGTCGGTGCCGTCGGCGCGGTGCTCGAGCAAGTCCTCTTCGCTCTCGGCGAGTTTTTCTCCCGCTTTGTCCTTGCGGTCATCGGCCTTAGGCCGCTTGCGAAGCAAGAACCCGATGCGTCCTCTGGCGACACCTACTTTTTTCAAGACGAGTCACTTGCTTTAATCCTGGGGCGGAGTCTCAGAAGTGGCACACCACCTCGGCCACTATCTTGTTGCGGTCTGAAATTCCGGGCGTCACGCCGTGACGGTAAAAATACTGCTCGTAGTTTATCCTCAGATCTGCCTGCAGCTTGGCGTTGCCGAAGCTCAGGGTCAGTCCGGCAGTGGCACGGTGTCGCTCGGCGTCATCGGCTTTTAGCATGCCGTTCTCATCCTTTTTCCCCTTGCTGTGGTCCGACATATAGTCGTATCTGCCCAGAATGCTCACAGTCTTCAGCCCTCGCCCTATGGGGTGCCGGTAAGCCCCGAACACATCCACGGCGTTCACGGGCCGGAATGCCCCGTCGTCATAGTGTTTGCGCAGATATTCGGCCTCAACGTGCCAGCGGCCACGCTCCCAGTAGCCGCCCACGTCGTACATATACACATCGGTGTCCTCGGCCCTGGCTTTCTGCATGGAGACGGCCGCAGTTACGCATCCGCACATCACAGCCTCGGCCTTTACCGAGTAGTTCAGCCCCGAAGTCCAGAAGTTCTTCTGGTTGGTCAGTCCGCTGCCGTTGAAAACTCCGCCCTGCAGCGTCACCGGGATCCGCCATCCCGACGTCCAGCCGGCACTCACGCCCACATCGCGCACATTGCCCACCTGCTTGGCTATGAACGACCTGTTTGCGAAATACTGCAGATGGGGCGAACGGTGCGCGTCGATGGTGAACGGCACCCTCATCTGTCCCGCCGTGAATTTCAGCCAATCCTTTGGCTGATACCGCACATAGGCATCCAGCATCTTTATCTGGCCCTCGTCCGACAGGTCTATCTCCGCCTTGTATCGCACCACCGGGAGCACACGTCCTTCCACGCTCACCCTGGCGTTGCGCACCTCGAAGCGGCCTTTGCTTATCTGCGGCTCATACTCGTATTTGGCTCTCACCGTGCCATGAATTTCAGGCACATAACTCATCTTCTCCTGTCCCCAGGCCGTCAGCGCTAGCATCATGGCGGGAACCAGCAGCACTCTTATTGTCATCATCATTATTTTGCCATTGTCTTGATTATACAGCCCAGCGCCACCTGCACATTCTGCATCAGCCTCAGATACATATATTTGACAGCTCGGTCATCATAGTCGCTCAGCTCCATCTCCCGTCTCTGTTCCCGTATCACATACTCCGCGAAGTCCTTGGCATTCAGCAGCTCCATTCTCACCATTCGCCTGCGCACGGGCAGTGTTTCGGAGGCATCGGCTGCAAGCGTACGCACCTCCTCGAGGGTGCGCACCATCGCCCCCACCTCGCAAACGGCCTCAAGCCCAAGCTCCCCGTTGGGATTGGTCATTATGTCACGGGCGGTCTCGGCCATGCGCACAACGGCCTCGCTGTAGCTGTCGGCATAAAGTCGCTTGTCAGCTGTTTCGGCACTGAATCTCAGTCGATTGTCCAGCACATAGTCCCTGACTCTGCGACTCCAGCGACACACATTGTCAACATCGCCGTCGGCAAGATGTCTGAGCCCGTTCTCCACGCCCATTATCCAGGCCTCGAGATCGGCGGTCGCCACACGTGCGTCGGCACCGCCAATCACGGTTATAGTATTTTTCATCATCATCCCCGCAGACCCTTGCGCCTCACACGCGCCGGTGCCTGCAAGCTCCAGTCGCCCGCGCAGGGCCACTGACACTCCAGTTAGCAATACCAATATCAATGCTATAGTCAATGTTATGCTTATCATCATGTTGTATCCTTTCTGTTTTCTGACGCAAAATAACCCAATCGCTATTTCATTGCCGTGAACAAAACATTTCAAAAAAATTAAATTTGCCCGATACCCCTCACTCGCCCGGCATTTTCCACATTCTTCGTCATTTTTCCGTCACAATGTTTGTCATTTGATTTTTTTTGCTTAATTTTGCCACGTTTTAATCCGAATATCTCCAAATCATCCCGGAAATGTTTAATTTTCATGTCCACCATCATCACCATTCGCAGCCGTATTCGCCGGGTGCTGTTGATGCGTGCGCATCGCAATGCTGACATTTCCAGTTGGTTAGAGCAATAACATACACGTCCGGCGCCCATCTCGGTGCCGGACTTTCTTTTTACCCGCTGACTATTCATCAAAACACACATATCTATAATCACCCATGCTCACCTTAGCCATTCAGAACAAGGGACGCCTCAACGAGGACACCGTGGCCCTGCTCGCCTCGGCAGGCATCCGCACCTCCGAGAGCCACCGCAAACTCATTTCCGAAGCCGAAGGCTTCCCCCTCAAAATCCTTTATCTGCGCGATGACGACATCCCCCAGGCTGTCGCCCTCGGCGTCGCCGACCTCGGAATAGTCGGCCTCAACGAGGTCCTCGAAAAAGAGCAGGACGTCGACATAGTCATGAACCTCGGCTTCGGCAAGTGCCGCCTCAGCATCGCCGTCCCAAAGGACAGCCCCTACCCCGGCCTCAAATGGCTCGAAGGCAAGCGCATAGCCACTTCCTACCCCACGATTCTCCGCAAATACCTCAGCGACAACGGCGTGCACGCATTCCTCCAGCAGATTGCCGGCTCGGTGGAGGTGGCACCGGTCGTAGGCCTCGCCGACGCCATCTTCGACATCGTGTCCTCAGGCGGCACGCTGGTACAGAACGGCCTGGCCGAAAAGGACGTGGCCATCCGCTCCGAGGCCGTCCTCATCGCCACCCCCGACCTCGACCCCGCCAAGCTCCCTCTCGTCGACAAACTCAAGTTCCGCTTCAGCTCCATCATCGAGAGCCGCGGCATGAAATATGTGCTCATGAACATTCCCAAAACCGCTGTGGCCCAGGCCACAAAACTCATCCCCGGCATGAAGAGCCCCACAATCCTGCCCCTTGCCGACCCTGACTGGATGTCGCTCCACGTGGTCATGAAGGAACGCAACCTCTGGGAAAACATTGAGAAGCTCAAGGAAATCGGCGCCGAGGACATCCTGGTGCTCGAACTCGAAAACGTAATACGCTGACAGCCATGGATATCGTCAACAATCCCTCACGCGAGCTGTGGCCCGACCTCTGCCGCCGCAACATCCCCAACGACGACGCCATCGAGCAGTCCGTCAGGCAGATAATGGACAATGTCCGCCAAAACGGCGACGCCGCGCTCACTGACTACATCGTCCGTTTCGACCACTACACCGGCCCTCTCCGGCCGCTCTCCGAGGCCGAAATCGCCGACGGCGCCGCCCGTGTGGCCCCCGACGTTGCCGACGCCATCCGTCGCGCCGCCGCCAACATCTCCGCCTTCCACTCCGCCCAACTCCGTCCCGACATCGACATCGAGACCATGCCCGGAATCCGATGCGTGCAGCGCGCCGTCCCCATCCGGCGCGTGGGCCTCTACATCCCCGGCGGCCAGGCTCCGCTCTTCTCCACGGTCCTCATGCTCGCCATCCCCGCGCGCATCGCCGGATGCCCCGAGATCATCCTCGCCACGCCCGCGTCTGACAGTCACAGCATTGCCCCCGAAATCCTGTTCGCCGCCAGGCTCTGCGGCGTGACCCGAATATACCGCATGGGAGGCGCCCAGGCCATCGCCGCCATGGCCTTCGGCACAGAGTCAGTGCCTCGCGTCCACAAGATTTTCGGCCCCGGCAACCGTTTCGTCACCAAGGCCAAACAGCTCGCCAGCCGCTTCACCGCCATAGACATGCCCGCAGGCCCGTCCGAAGTCCTCGTAATGGCCGACGAATCCGCGCGACCCGACTTCATCGCCGCCGACCTCCTGTCCCAGGCCGAACACGGCCCCGACAGCCAGGCCGTGGCCATCTGCTCCTCCGAAGCCCAGGCACGCCAGGTCTGCGATGCCGTGGCCCGTTTCTCCGCCATGCTTCCCCGCTCGGAGTCAATCGCTTCGTCGCTCTCACACAGCCACATAATCGTAATGGACAGCATCGACACGGCCATCGACTTCGTGAACCTCTACGCCCCCGAGCACCTCATCATCTCCACCCGCAACCCCTGGCAGGTGGCCGACCGCATCACCGCCGCCGGAAGCGTGTTCCTCGGCAACTATTCCCCTGAAAGCGTGGGCGACTATGCCTCCGGAACCAACCACACCCTCCCCACCTCCGGTTGGGCCGTAAGCTTCAACGGCGTGAACGTGGACAGCTTCATGCGCCGCATCACCTACCAGCAGCTCTCCCCCGAAGGCCTCAAGTCCATCGCCGGCGTGGTCACCACCATGGCCCGCGCCGAAAGCCTTGACGCCCACGCCCTTGCCGTAGACATCCGCACCAATAAAATCTGACTCGCCATGATCCAACAAGTTCTCGACCTCATCAGGCCCAACATCCGCCGCCTCGCCCCCTACTCCACCGCCCGCGACGAATTTTCCGGCGGCAACATCGACGTCTGGATCGATGCCAACGAGTCGCCATACAACAACGGCGTCAACCGCTATCCCGACCCCCACCAGCGCCTGCTCAAACAGCGCATCTCGGCCATCCTCGGCGCTCCCGCCGAGTCCATCTTCCTCGGAGGCGCAGGCAGCGACGAGGCCATCGACCTGGTGTTCCGCATCTTCTGCGAGCCCGGCAAGGACTCAGCCATCGCCATCACTCCCAGCTACGGCGTATACTCCGTGGCCGCCGACATAAACAATGTGGCCCTCCGCGCCGTGGAGCTCAACCCCGACTTCTCGCTGCCCGTAGACCGCATCCTCGCCGCCGTCACCCCTGACACCAAGGTGGTCTGGGTGTGCAGCCCCAACAATCCCACAGGCAACGCCTTTCCCGTCGCCGACCTCATCAGGCTCGCCGAGGGGCTCAACGCCGTCCTCGTGGTCGACGAAGCCTACGGCGACTTCTCCGACCGGCCGTCAATGGCCGCGCAGATCTCCCGCCTGCCCAATGTCATAGTCCTCCGCACTTTCTCCAAGGCCTGGGGCATGGCCGGCATGCGCTGCGGCATGGCCCTGGCCCACCCCGAGGTGATCCGTTTCTTCGACCGCGTCAAGTATCCCTACAACATGAGCTCGGTCATCCAGGACATGCTCCTCAAGCGCCTCGACACTCCCCCCACGGCCCAGATTGCCGAGATCCGCAGCGAGCGCCGCCGCCTCGCCGATGCCATCGCTTCGGCCCCGTGCGTACTCGCCGTCTATCCTTCCGACGCCAACTTCCTCCTGGTCCGCCTAACCGATGCCGCCCGCATCTACGGCCTGCTCAGCGACGGCGGCGTCCTGGTCCGCAACCGCTCCTCGCTCCCGCTCTGCCACGGCTGCCTGCGCATCACAGTCGGCACACCCGCCGAGAACACCCGCGTCATCAACATTCTGAACAGCATCATGCCTTGATTATGAAGAAAAAAGCCATTTTCATCGACCGCGACGGCACCATCATCCGCGAGCCCGCCGATGAGCAGATCGACTCGCTTGAGAAGCTCGAATTCGTGCCCGGCGCCATCACCGCCCTCGCCGGTCTCATGGGCCGCGGTTACGAGCTGGTCATGGTCTCCAACCAGGACGGCCTCGGCACCCCGGCGTTCCCCGAGGAGGACTTCCTGCCCGCCCACAACAAGATGCTCGCCACTCTCGCCGGCGAGGGCGTGGTCTTCGACAACATTCTCATCGACCGTTCCTTCCCCGCCGACAATCTGCCCACACGCAAGCCCGGAACAGCCATGCTCACCGCCTACCTCGACGGCAGCTACGACCTGGCCAACTCGTTCGTAATCGGCGACCGCGCCACCGACATCCGGCTGGCACGCAACCTCGGCGCCCGCGGCATCCTCATCTCCGACGGCCCCGCGCCCGAAGGCTGCGAACTGGCCACCACCTCTTGGCGCTCTATCGCCGCCCACATCCTTTCCTCCGGCCGCTCGGCTGTCATAGAGCGCCGCACCCGCGAGACAGACATCCGCGTCGCCGTCGACCTCGAAGGCAACGGCCCGAGCCTCATCGACACCGGCCTCAAATTCTTCGACCACATGCTCGAGCAGATTCCACGCCACTCCGGCATAGCCATGTCTGTCTCCTGCCGCGGCGACCTGGAGGTGGACGAGCACCACACCATCGAGGATGTGGGCATTGCCCTCGGCGACGCGCTCCGCCAGGCCCTCGGCTCCAAGCGAGGCATAGAGCGCTACGGCTTCGTCCTCCCCATGGACGAGTGCAGCGCGCAGGTACTCATCGATCTGGGCGGACGCATCAGCTTCAAGTGGGACGTGCCCTTTACCCGCGAGTATGTGGGCGACGTCCCCACCGAGATGTTCCCCCACTTCTTCCATTCCCTCTGCTGCGCCATGGGCTGCAACCTCCACATCAGCGCCGCCGGCGAGAACAACCACCATCTCATCGAGGGCGTCTTTAAGGCTTTCGCCCGCGCACTCCGCCAGGCCGTGCATCTCAATCCTTTCTGTTACGAAATCCCTTCAAGCAAAGGCTCATTATGATTGCTATAATTGACTACGGCATGGGCAACATCAAGTCGCTCGGCAACGCCCTCGACTCCATCGGCGCACCCTGGAGACTCACCGCCGACCCTGCCGAAATTTCCGCCGCCCCGCGCGTAATCCTCCCGGGCGTGGGCAACGCCGCCGAGGCCATGGCCAACATCTGCCGACTCGGCCTCGACTCTGTCATCAAGGACCTCCGCCAGCCCGTCCTCGGCATCTGCGTGGGCATGCAGGTGATGTGCCGTCACTCCGACGAGGGCGACGCCGACTGCCTCGGCATCCTCGACGCACGCGTGGAGCGCTTCCAGGCATCCCCCGGCCTCAAGGTGCCACACATGGGCTGGAGCCGAATCGGCAACCTGGAGAGCCGCCTCTTCTCGGGCATATCTTCCGGCGACTACATGTACTTCGTCCACAGCTATTTCGCCCCGCTCGGCCAGGACACCATCGCCACCTGCACACACGGCCGGATGTTCTCCGCGGCCCTCAAATACGAGAATTTCTACGGCGTACAGTTCCACCCCGAAAAGAGCAGCGCCGTCGGCCTGCGTCTTCTCAAAAACTTCTCCGAACTATGATTGAGATCATTCCCGCCATCGACCTCATCGACGGCCAGTGCGTGCGCCTCCGCCGCGGCGACTACGGCCAGGTGACCCGCTACAGCTCCGACCCCCTCGCCGTCGCCTCCTCCTTCCGGGATGCCGGAATCACCCGCCTGCACCTCGTCGACCTCGACGGCGCCAAATCCGGTGCGCCGTGCAACCTGTCTGTCCTTGAGCGCATTGCCGCCCACACCTCGCTCCGCATCGAGTTCGGCGGCGGCATCAAGTCGTCGCAGAGCGTGGCCGACGTCCTCGGCGCCGGTGCCGCCCATGTCATCATAGGCAGCGCCGCCGTCAAGCAGCCCGAGCTCATGGACCGGTGGCTCGCCGAGTATGGACCGGAGCGCGTCATCCTCGGCGCCGACATTCGCGGCGGCCTGGTGTCCGTGAGCGGATGGCTCGAGGACTCCTCCCTTTCCGTGGCCGATGTCTTCAACCGCTTCATCCCCTCCGGCCTCTCGCAGGCCATCGTCACCGAAATATCGCGCGACGGCATGCTCGCCGGGCCCGATTTCAACCTATACTCCGGCCTCAAAGACCGCTTCCCCGCCGTCTGCCTCACCGCCTCCGGAGGCGTCACCACCATGGCCGACATCGCCAGGCTGCAGTCCCTCGGCATCGAGCGCGCCATCGTGGGCAAGGCGCTCTACGAGGGCCGCATCTCTCTCACTGACATCTCACGTTTCATTTCTCAAGCCATCTGATTCCATGCCTGCCAAACGCATCATCCCCTGTCTCGACGTCAAGGACGGCCAGACTGTAAAGGGCATAAATTTCAAGGGCCTGACCCGCGTGGGCGACCCCGTGGAACTCGCTCAGCGCTACAGCGACGAAGGTGCCGACGAACTCGTTTTCCTCGACATCAGCGCCACCAACGAGGGCCGTCGCACTTTCGCGCAGACCGTCGACCGCATCTCGCGCCATATTTCCATCCCCTTCACCGTCGGCGGTGGCATTTCCTCGCTCGACGATGCCGCACGTCTCCTCGACGCCGGAGCCGACAAAATTTCCATCAACAGCGCAGCCGTGGCGCGTCCCGAGCTCATCGGCGAAATTGCCGTCGAGTACGGCTCGCAGTTTGTTGTCGTGGCCATCGACGCCAAATCCGTCGATTCCGACACCTGGCGCGTCACCACCCATGCCGGCACACGTCTCACCGACCTCGAGCTCTTCTCATGGGCCCGCCAGGCCGAAGCTCTCGGTGCCGGCGAGATCCTGCTCACCTCCATGAACCACGACGGCACCCGCAGCGGTTATCCCTGCAGTCTCTTCGCCCGGCTCTGCGGCTCGCTCTCCATTCCGGTCATCGCCTCAGGTGGCGCAGGTTCCACCGACGACATCCTCGAGGTGCTCACCGACGGTTGCGCCGACGCCGCCCTCGCCGCAAGCATATTCCACTACGGCGAAATCACTATCCCCCAGCTCAAGGACTATCTCCGCCGCAACGGCGTTGAGGTCCGCTAACACGTCATCCTTTCCATCACTATGGATTTCAACGATTTCAATCTTCAGAAATGCGCCGACGGCCTCCTGCCCGTCGTCATCCAGGACGCCACCTCGCTCCGCGTCCTCATGCTCGGCTACATGAACGCCGAAGCCTTTGAACGCACCGTCCGCACCGGTCGCGTCACCTTCTTCAGCCGCACGCGCCAGACGCTGTGGACCAAGGGCGAAACTTCCGGCCACTTTCTCAACGTTGTCGACATGTACGCCGACTGCGATGCCGACACCCTTCTCATCAAGGTCAACCCCGTCGGCCCCACCTGCCACCGCGGCACCGAAGCCTGCTTCGACACGCCCGCGCCCGACGGTTTCATCCGCAAGCTCTCGGCCCTCGTCCGGGAGCGCCATGCCCGGATGCCCGAAGGCTCATACACCACCCGCCTCTTCATCAAGGGCGTGAAAAAGATAGCCCAGAAGGTAGGCGAAGAAGCCGTCGAGGCTGCCATCGAGGCCGTTGACGGCAACCGCCGCCGCTTCATCTACGAAGCCTCCGACCTCCTTTATCACTACCTCGTCCTCCTCGAGCAGATGCAGGTAACCATCCCCGAAATCGAGTCCGAGCTCCACCTGCGCCACCGTCCCCACTAACCCCTGGGGACACGCCTCAGTTGCGCAGGCAACCTATTGGCACCACATAGACTCCGTCCTCGCGGCGGTAGGCATAGTCGCCCACTGCCGTCAGTATCATCATGAAGGACGGTGCCGGCATTCTTGTCGTATCTATTATTGATGCCATCTTGAGCAGATTGGCCGACCCCTCGCTGATCAGCTTCTCGCCGCCCAGTTTTATTTCAATCAAACCATATTTGCCGTTTCGCAGATGCATCACCGCATCGCATTCCAGGCCATTGCTGTCCCGGTAATGGTATATGTCTCCGTCCAGCGACTGGGCATACACGCTAAGGTCTCTCACACACAGTGTTTCGAACAGCAGCCCGAAGGTCTTGAGGTCGCCGAAAAGGTCTTCCGGCCCTACCCTCATAGCCGCCGTCGCTATTGACGGATCGCAGAAGTAGCGCGTAGGCGATGTTCGTATGGCCGTCTTTGACTGAATGTTCGGATTCCACGATGCTATGTCGCGGATCACGAATATCTGCCTGAGCGCGTTCAGATAAGACGATATGGTGTCGTCGGTTATCGTGTCACTGTCGTTGGCCAGTATGTCTTTCCTTATCTGGCTTATGGGCGTCTGCGTACCCTGGAATCTCGCGTAAGACCGCAGGATGGCTCTTGCACGCTCCACATTCCTGCTTATACCGTCCACTCTCGATATATCCTCCTCCACCACGAGGTCCACATAGTCCGCACTCTGGCTCAGCGCCGCCTTCCGGCTCATTCCCGCTGCCATCGCAAAAGGCCAGCCGCCTCGGCATATCAGATAGGCTATATCGCTCAACTGGTGCGGGTTTTTGCCATATATCTTCTCCGGACTGCCAAAAAGCGCCTCTATCGACACCTCGCCCGTTGAGTCTTTCGACTCATAAAGCGTCATAGGCATCATGTCGATGATGGCAAACCGGCCTGTGCCCGTATGGTATATCTTGCTGTCACCCTCGCCTGTACGCTCCACCGGCACAGCCGAGCCCGTTAATATAAATTGGCCTGTGGCTCGCCTGTGGTCCACCTCAAACCGCACGGCATCCCACAGCTGAGGCGCTATCTGCCACTCATCTATCAGCCTCGGGGTCTTGCCGTTAAGCAGAAACTGTGGGTCTATCTTGGCCATCTCCAGATTAGAGGCTCGCGACGACGGGCTACTCATATACAGCACGCTTCCGGCCAGCTGTTCGGCCGTTGTGGTCTTGCCGCACCACTTCGGCCCGCGTATCAGCACGGCTCCTTTCGACTCAAGTTTGTCACGCAGTATTGCATCTGCTATTCTTGGCAGATACGACGCATTTTGGGTATCCATAATCGTTCGGTTAAATTACTGAGCAAAAGTACAAAAAAAAATCCATTCGGCAAATTGTGGCAATTTCATTCGGAAAATTGTGGCAATTTCATTCGGCAAATTGTGGCGATTTTGTTCGGCAAATTGTGGCGATTTCGTTCGGAAAATTGTAGCGATTCCATTCGACAAATTGTGGCGCCATTTCCATCACCCCCATCTGCCGGATGCCCGCAACTGTTATTTTTGAAAAATTATTGCTATCTTTGCCCTCAAAGACATACTATGGTCAGTGACAAAATCAAATCTCTAATTCCAAAGATCCAGGAATTTATGAAAAGCCAACCCATCAAGAGGGCTTGGCTCTTTGGCTCATGCTCTCGTGGCGAGGAATCATCTTACAGCGATATTGACATCCTCGTTGACTATGACAACTCCAATGGATTGGTCTCGCTTTTCACCATGGGGGGCATTCTGATGGATCTTACAGACCTTCTCGGCCGAAAGGTCGATTTGGTTGATAGCAACGGCCTTCTGGATTTCGCCAAAGAATCCGTCAACCGCGACAAAATCCTAATCTATGAGAGAACAACTTAAAGATCCTGGCCTTTAATTCAACTTGCTAGTCACAAACAGCAATGCCGCCGTCTCGGTTGCCCGGGGCGGCGGCATTGTTAGTTTATGCTTTGGAGGCTATGCCTGTCTTACTTGTTCGAGAAGATGGCGATGCGGTTCCAGTCGTTGGTGCTGTAAGGCTGTACGTCTGAGCCTTCGTACTTGACGGTGATGCGGTCGGCGCTGATACCGTAGTCCTTGGTCAGCATTGCCTTGACGGCCTCGGCGCGGCGCTGTGACAGACCCATGTTGTAGGCGCTTGAACCGGTGTCCTTGTCGGCATAACCGGTGATGGTGATGCTCTGCTGCGGGTTCTGCTTCAGCCATTCAGCCACATTGTATACATTTACCTGCTCCTCGTTCGAAATCTTCGACGAATTGATGCGGAAGCGGACGGTGCTCAGCAGCGGGGCGGCTGCGGATACTACCTCCTGAGGCTGTACCTCCGGGCAAGGCAGCTGGGCTTCGGCGGCGGCAAGAGCGGCGGCGGTGGTGGCAAGTTCGCCACGCAGGTCGTTGACCTGGTTGTTCAGCGAGTTGATGTAGCCCACGTAGTCGCACGGATTGTAGCTCTTGAAGTCAGAGCCGCCGATGTTGAAGATGAAACCACCGATGGCAGTGATGTTGATGTCGATAGGCTGGCCGTAGGCATAGTTGTTGAAGTTGTCGCCATAGAACTGGGCGCGACCCTCTGCGAAGAAGTCAACATACTTGCTCAGGCGGAAGCGGAGCTGCAGACCGGCGCTCACGGGCAGTGTCCATGAGTTGCTCTTGGGCTTGCCGTCCTTGCCTACCACATTGCGCTCGGCCTTGAAGTCCCAGGCGAAGGTGCCGCCAAGACCTACGAACGGTATGATTGAGAATACGCGGCGGCTGTTCACCTTGTGAGAGTTGAACATGTCCCACATGAAGTCCAGGTTGGCGTTCACGTACTTGGCTTTCGAGAATTCGCCGTTGTCCCAGTGAAGCGGGCCGCCCAGGAAACTCAGACGCCAGCCGATGTACGGGCTGAACCATTTGCCGAAGGCAAAGTTGTAGGCCACGGTCATGTGGTGCTTCTTATCGCCGCCGGGGAGATAGTTCTCCATGAAGGCGGAATTGATACCACCGCCGATCTGGATGAACCAGTTGTCGCGCGATGTTGAATAGTAATGTGTATGACAGGGAACTTCTTCTACTGCCACAACCTGCTCTTCGACAACCACTGCCTCTTGAGCGTTGGCACTCTGTGCGGCCATAAACATTGCGCCGCATGCGCCGAGGAGGAATAAAGACTTTTTCATGATGGATAGGGGGGAATGTTTTGTTAGAGTAATTTGAGAATTTTTGTCTGATAGTTGAAACTCGGCGGCAACGCTGTTTTTTCGGATCTTGTAATTGTGGGTTAGCTTTCAGTGATTAGCTTGCCGCTGTTTATGATTAAAACATTGCATCCGTTAAAAAGTTTATACGCGGCACACTTTCTGCTTAATTTTTTTAAACATTCTCTGTAGAACTCAATTCCACACTTCCCCACTCTCCTCTCTCCTCTCTCCCCTCTCCTCTCTCCTCTCTCCCCCTCCTCTGAAATCAGCCGGGGCAGACTCCCACTTGTCTGGAAGTCTGCCCCCGCTGATATTATCTTGCGTATTGTCTTACTTGTTCACGCGGAACTTGTCAACGCCGTCCTTCAGATAGGCCACCACCTGGCGCGCGGCGGCGATGCCGGCATTGATGTTGGCCTCCGAGGTCTGCGCGCCCATCTTCTTGGGCGTGAAGAACACGCGGTCCTTGAATTCGGCCTTCATGGCCTCGGCGGTGTCGGGCTTGATGTCGGCCACATACTTCAGGTCGGGACGACGGCGCAGAGCCTCGGCCAGACCGGCCTCGTCGATCACCTCCTTGCGCGCAGTGTTGATCAGCACACCGCCCTTCGGCAGGAGGCTAACCAGGTCATAGTCCACCGAGCCGCGGGTCTCCGCAGTGGCCGGAATGTGCAGCGACACCACGTCGTTCTCCTTGTACAGCTCGTTGACGCTGTGCACAGGCTTAACACCGGCCTCCTCCATCACTGCGTCAGGGCAGTAAGGATCCAGAGCCGACACTTCCATGCCGAAGCCCTTGGCGATGCGGGCCACGTTGCGGCCCACCTGGCCGAACGCGTGGATGCCCAGGCGTTTGCCCTTCAGCTCGGTGCCCGAAGTTCCGGCATACATGTTGCGCACGGCCATCACTGCCAGGCCGAACACCAGCTCGGCAACAGCGTTCGAGTTCTGGCCCGGGGTGTTCTCCACCACCATGCCGCGCTCCGTGGCTGCCGCCAGGTCGATGTTGTCATAGCCGGCACCGGCGCGAACCACCACCTTCAGCTGCTTGGCCGCATCGATAACCTGAGCGTCAACCTTGTCCGAGCGCACAATCAGCGCGTCGGCATCGGCCACAGCCTCCAGCAGGTCGCTCTTGGCAGTGTACTTTTCCAGCAGCTCCAGCGTGTAGCCGGCGCCCTCTATCTCCTTGCGTATTCCCTCCACAGCCACCGCTGCAAAGGGCTTCTCTGTTGCTACTAATACTTTCATAGCCTCTGAATTTTAGTCTTAATACTTCTTCTGGAACTCCTTCATGCACTCTACCAGAGCCTCAACGCTCTCCATCGGCAGAGCGTTGTAGAGCGACGCGCGGAAACCGCCCACGTCGCGGTGGCCCTTGATGCCCACCATGCCGCGCTCCGTGGCAAAGTCGATGAACGCCTGCTCCAGCTCCTTGTACTCGGGCTTCATCACGAAGCACACATTCATGATCGAGCGGTCCTCGTGGTTGGGAACAGTGGCCACGAACATCTTGCTCGAGTCGATGGCCTCATACAGCTTGGCAGCCTTCTCCAGGTCCACCTTCTCAATGGCCTCAACGCCGCCCAGCATCTTGTAGTACTTCAGCGTCTGCAGTGCGGCGAAGATGGGCAGCACGGGCGGGGTGTTGAACATCGAACCCTTCTTCACGTGTGTCTGATAGTTGAGCATCGTGGGGATGGCGCGGTCCACATGGCCCAGCGCGCCGTCGCGCACAATCACGATTGTAACGCCGGCCGGAGCCAGATTCTTCTGCGCGCCGCCGTAAATCAGGTCATACTTGCTCACGTCGAACTTGCGCGAGAAGATGTCCGAGCTCATGTCAGCCACCAGGCGCACATTGCCCGCATCCGGATCCTTGCGGATCTCAGTGCCGTAGATAGTGTTGTTCGATGTGTAGTGGAAGTAGTCCAGATCCTGGGGCACAGTGTAACCCTTGGGGATATAGTTGTAGTTCTTGTCCTTCGATGATGCAACAACGTCAACCTCGCCGAACAGCTTGGCCTCCTTGATGGCCTTCGAAGCCCACACTCCGGTGTCCAGGTAGCCAGCCTTCTTGTTCAGCAGGTTCATCGGCGCCATCGCAAACTGCATGCTGGCGCCGCCACCGAGCCACAGTACCGAGTAGCCCTCCGGCACGTCAAGCAGCTCCTTGACCAGCGATGTGGCCTCGTCGATTACGGCCTGAAACTGTTTCGAACGGTGAGAAATCTCAAGAATCGACAGACCCATGTCCGCGAAGTTCAGCACAGCGTCGGCTGTGTTCTTGATTGTGTACTCGCTCAGGATTGACGGTCCGGCATAAAAGTTATGCTTCTTCATGACTCGATGTGTTTATATTGTTAATAATATATGTGTTTATTCTATTGGTTATGCGGACATTCTGCCCGTTTCTTAAATTCATCTATCATTCTGCAAGCGCCGGCAAGCAACCGGACAGCGCATCCGGACAGCCACGTTGGCACTCTGCCATCTCACGTGCAAATATACTTATTTTTTCCCAACATCCAACCCTTTCACCCCCTTTTTCACTTTCTTAAGTAAGTGGTAAAATTTAATTTATGCGATATGCGCAGTTGTTTTTGAGCCAATTTGGTCGCGGAGTGAAGGAGCATAGCGAGCTATGTGACTGAACCACAACGCCAAAGTGGCCAAAAAGAACAAACAGAGCGCATAAAAGTTAATTCAACTTACTTACATCTGTCAAATTTGGCCCCATGCTTAACGCATTATCCCCAAAATTTCCACCCCATAAACATTATGCTTGACAATGTTTTGTATCTTTGTCTAATTAAACATTAGTTTTATGGCACAGATACATTACATTAGAAAGATAATGCAAAGACATCATTTTTGAATCTCCCAATGGCCACGTTTTGCGGCGCCTGCCCAACGGATGCCGGCGGCTTTGAGGTAGCGGGCTGTAGTGCGGAGCGAGAGGCCATATTTTGCGGCTATGTCCTGACGGGAGATGGATGGCTCGGATTTTACCAAGTCAATGAGTTCCTGAAGAAAGATGGCAAGCCTGACATCTTTGTCATCAAGTGGCCTTTGAGTGCCATTTTGGGTGCCAACACCTTTTTGAGGGCCATTGGCGGCCTGGTTTTGAAGGCCATTTTGGTTTTGCGTGCCATTTACCACTTCCCAATTGGCACTTAAAACATCTTTTCTAATTCCGAAATCACCGACAATGCCATCGAATGAGCCATAAAGTGACAGCATGGCTTTGACATCCTGTTCATTACCATAAGTTTTGAGGGTCAGTACCGTGCGGTCGACTTTGTCTTCGTGCAACTCTTCTATGGTTGGCATCGTATGGAAAACATTGCTCCAGATATGAAAAATACCGCTGACGCCGCTACCGGCTCTTTCACCAAGTTTTACGAGCGAAAGTATTTTTAGCATCGTATTGTTGCGTGGATCTGAGTAACTTCCCTCAATAGCCGCCTGAGCTGAGATGCGCATCGAGCCTGGATTTGAGAACTTGAAATCATTTCCGTTTTTGGAAATCACTATGCCACGTCGACCATAAAAATCAGCATGCACCAGCGCGTTTGTCGTGGCTTCTCGTAGGAGCTTATGAAGAGGTGTATCATCAACGCGTGTCATGCCTCTCAATACAAAAGGAGTTTTCAGGTCAGCCGTAAGTTTATTAACCACTTTCAGAATGAAATCAAAAATGTTTCCACTCCAATCGCCGGATGTTGACACGATGCGGTCAGTCCAGCGCGTCTCGCCAAGCTGACGGTTTTCTTGATAATCAAGGAAATATTGGGGAAATTCTCTTGTGATTTCATATTCATATCCGAACATCAGAAGTCCGGCTGCAGTAGGATGAAATTGTCCGTCTGAACCGATTCCTACCGCCCCAAGATTCCTGAGAAATAATTCATCTTCAACATTATTCCAAAAATGATCGGAATGTGTGCTCCGGAACATATTTCGGTAAGCTCTTACCGTTTCCATGCAGAATATTGAGAAATCCATCTCTTCGAGCACTTTGGCGTCTTGCGACCTGGAGTCCGCATCCCTCAACATCAATGATATTTCTTCTGCGCTACAAAGATAATCTCCCTCATGAAATCTCCTGTAAGTCCCTTGGCGCGGATCCAACCCTTTAAAGACTGGACGTGCTGCTCGCTCCACTCTTGGAATGTTGAAGACTAAAATATCCTTGCCATCAATTGTCTCGACGGTCACCGCCTTATCCGTCAGAATGTTTATGCTGATTTTCTGACGGTTGTTGACCATATTCCAGAAGTCACGGCGCGTTTTCTCCGCATTCGCGAGCCCGACTATCGAAAAAGTGCCATCCTTCAGTTCCTTTACACCGAGGATAATTATTCCCCCGTCAGTATTGGCAAATGAAGAGTATGTCTCCCAGAAACTGTCGGGGAAACCGCCGCGGGCATCTTTTACCTCGAGTTGATTATGCTCACGATATTTTTCAAGTTCCTTTAAGTTGAATTCCATCTGTCTTGCTTTGGCAGCAAATTTACGAAATATTATTTAGAGTGCCAAGTATGACCCCTAAAACTGATTCCTTCCCACATTTCCGGCCGGAGCTGCAAGCTTCGGCCATTTTTTCCACCCCCCCACGAACCTTTTCACCCCCCACGGTTGTTTATATGGAAATGCTCTTTTTAAGCACACAGCAAAATATCAACATAACCAACATAAAAAACCATACTGAAAAATGAAAGCTCTACACGTTATCCTCGCAGTAGCTGGCGCTGCTGTTGCCGGTGCCGCCGCTGGCATCCTCCTCGCTCCCCGAAAAGGTGAAGAAACCCGCGAAAACATCGTCGACTTCGTAAAGTCGCACTACCCCGGCGTGAAGCAGAACCGCCTCGAGGCCCTCGCCGACCAGATCGCCCGCGAAGTGAAAGAAGCAGCCGAATAACAACCCCATCATCCCCACACAGCTATGAAGACTTTAATGGCTTTCCTCGGTGGCGCCGCCATTGGCGCGGCTGCCGCACTGCTGCTTTCGGCCGAAAACGGCCCGCAGAACCGCAAACGCCTCGCCCAGTTCCTCCGCGACAAAGGCATCATCCCTCCCGACTTCGCACTCGGCGACTCCCCTGAGGACGACGAAGAACTCGACGTGCTCATGGCCGAAGTGGTCGGCGCATTCGACAGCCAGCCCGCCCCCGAAGCACCCAAGGCCGAAGCGCCCGCCGAAAAACCCGCCAAGCCGGCCTCAAAACCCGCCGACAAGCCCGCAAAGGCCTGACCGATAAGCTCCGCCGATGCCCGCAGCCCCGCCCATCCCTCGGCGGGCTGCCGCATCGGCCTCCCCCATCCCGCAGAATTCATCACACACACGTTTCAACCATCCCCCCCACAACCGTTCATCCCAAAGCAAAATGTCATCCGAATCGCCCACCTACACGATCTCGGCTATCGCCCGAAACGTAAAGCGCCTGTTCGCCCTCAACGTAGAGAACGTACGCCTCAAGGCCACCGACAAACTCACCGTTCTCCTCTCTTCCATCGCCTTCTACGCCGTGGCCATGGTCATGGGCCTCGTGTGCCTCGTCTTTGTATCCATCGGCCTTGGCCACCTCCTGGCCACCACCCTCGCCCCGCACCTGGCCTACCTCATCATCGCCTTCTTCTACCTCATCATGTTCATCCTCGTCTTCGCACTCAAGCGCCGACTCTTCATCGACCCCATCGCCCGATTCATGTCGCGCCTGCTCGTCGAGATCCCCGAAGAGGAACGCGACATCCTCAGCAACGATGACGACGACGAACCCGCCGAAGAAGAATCAGAGGAAATAGTCATCTTCAAGTAACCCACACCCACAACACCCGCACCCATGAACCTCAACGCCAACAAAAAGAACACCTGGGAGGGCTACACCCTCGACGAACTCCGTGCTCAGCGCACACTCGTCCAGGCACGCATCATGCTCGAAGAAGACCGCCTCCGCCGAAACGTCCGACACTTCAAGCGCACCATCGACCACAAACGCACACAGCGCTCATCCACACTCCTCGGACGCGTCGTCGGAGCCCTCAACTACCTCGACTGGATAGTCCTCGGCTTCACAGCCTACAAAAAACTCTGGCCCCTCCTCAACCGCCGCAAGTGATTCCATACTCCCTTTTTCCCGCCTGACATTTGCTCCACACACCAAAAACCATTACCTTTGCATGGCGTCAACGCTCCATCCCACCGATGAGCGCTGGCGCCATTAAACCTTTATCACAATCCCCCACATCTAATCCACCCCCACCCCCACCCAGATGCAACCCTTCGTCCACCTCCACGTCCACACACAGTACTCCCTGCTCGACGGCCAGGCCGCCATCAACGACCTCGTTGACAAAGCCATAGCCGACGGAATGCCCGGCATCGCCATCACCGACCACGGCAACATGTACGGCATCAAAGAGTTCTTCAACTACGTCAACAAGAAAAACTCCAAACTCCCCGAAGGCCAGACACCCTTCAAACCCATCCTCGGATGCGAAATGTACGTGGCCGAAAAAGACCTCCACGAGCACGTAGACCGCCGCGACATCGGCCGACACCTCATCGTCCTCGCCAAAAACCAGAAAGGCTACAAAAACCTCATCAAACTCGTATCAAAAGCCTGGACCGAAGGCTTCTATTCACACCCCCGAACCGACAAACAGGAGATCGCAGCCCACCACGAAGGCCTCATCATCTGCTCAGCATGCCTCGGCGGCGAAATCCCACAGCTCCTCCTCGCCGGCGACATCGAAGAAGCCGAAAAACGCGTCATCTGGTGGAAACAACTCATGGGCGACGACTACTACATCGAAATCCAACGCCACAAAGCCTCCGTCCCCCGCGCCAACCACGAGACCTACCAGGAGCAGAAACGCATCGAACCCCTCCTCCTCGACCTCGCCCGCCGACACGGCATCAAAGTCATAGCATCAAACGACGTCCACTTCACCAACGAAGCCGACGCCGAAGCCCACGACCGTCTCATCTGCCTGTCCACCAACAAGTTCGTCGCTGACGAGTCGCGCATGCTCTACACCAAGCAGGAGTGGATGAAAACCACTGCCGAGATGAACCAGGTCTTCGACGACCTCCCCGAAGCCCTCTCCAACACCCTCGAAATCCTCGACAAGGTTCAGCCCTACGACATCGACCACGCCCCCATCATGCCTTTCTTCCAGATCCCCGCCGAATTCGGCTCCGAGGAGGAGTACCGCTCACGCATCACCGAGCAAGACCTCTTCAACGAGTTCACACGCGACGAAAACGGCAACGAAGTCATGAGCCGCGAAGACGCCGAAAAGAAAATCAAAAAACTCGGCGGATACGACAAACTCTACCGCATCAAGTTCGAAGCCGACTACCTCTCCAAACTCGCATACGAAGGAGCCGAACGACGCTACGGCAACCCCCTCCCCGACGACATCCGCGAACGCATCAAGTTCGAACTCCACATCATGAAAACCATGGGCTTCCCCGGATACTTCCTCATCGTCCAGGACTTCATCAACGTAGCCCGCACACGCCTCGGCGTCAGCGTAGGCCCCGGCCGAGGATCCGCAGCCGGCTCATGCGTGGCCTACTGCCTCGGCATCACACAGATCGACCCCGTCAAGTACGACCTCCTCTTCGAACGATTCCTCAACCCCGACCGAATCTCACTCCCCGATATCGACGTAGACTTCGACGACGACGGCCGCGGCATAGTCCTCGACTACGTAACCCAGCACTACGGCGCCGAAAAAGTGGCCCACATCATCACCTACGGCACAATGGCCGCCAAGTCAGCCATCAAAGACGTCGCCCGCGTAGAGCAGCTCCCCCTCCCCGAGTCGAACCGCCTCGCCAAACTCGTCCCCGACCACATGCCCGTCGACGAAAAAGGCAAAGAATACAAACCCACACTCAAAAACTGCTACCAGTACGTCCCCGAATTCGCACCCGAGCTCCGCAGCCCCAACCCCCTGGTGGTCGAAACCCTCCAGTACGCCAAAGCCCTCGAAGGCAACGTGCGCAACACCGGCGTACACGCCTGCGGCGTCATCATCTGCCGCGACGACATCACCGACTGGGTACCCGTCTCAACAGCCACCGACAAAAACGAAGGCAAACTACTCGTCACCCAGTACGAAGGCCGTGTCATCGAGGAGACAGGCCTCATCAAAATGGACTTCCTCGGCCTCAAAACCCTCTCTATCCTCAAAGAGGCCGTCAAAAACATCGAGCACACCCGAGGAATAACCCTCGACCTCGAAGCCATCCCCATCGACGACCCAAAGACCTACCAGCTATACACCGAAGGTCGCACCATCGGCACATTCCAGTTCGAGTCAGCCGGAATGCAGAAATACCTCCGCGAGCTCAAACCCTCCACCTTCGAGGACCTCATAGCCATGAACGCCCTCTACCGCCCCGGCCCAATGGACTACATCCCCGAGTTCATCAAGCGCAAGCACGGCGAGAGCCCCATCGTCTACGACATCCCCGAGATGGAGAAATACCTCAAGGACACCTACGGCGTCACCGTCTACCAGGAGCAGGTCATGCTCCTGTCACGCCTCCTCGCCAACTTCACACGTGGCGAGTCCGACACCCTCCGAAAGGCAATGGGCAAAAAGCTCATCGACAAGATGAACCACCTCAAAGGCAAATTCCTCGAAGGCGGCCAGGCAAACGGTCACAAAGCCGAAGTCCTCGAAAAAATCTGGAAAGACTGGGAAAAGTTCGCATCATACGCCTTCAACAAGTCACACGCCACATGCTACTCCTGGGTCGCATTCCAGACAGCATACCTCAAAGCCAACTACCCCTCCGAGTACATGGCCGCAGTCCTCACACGCAACATGAGCGACATCGGCAAACTCAAAACCTTCATGGACGAGTGCCGCAAAATGAACATCGCCGTCCTTTGCCCCGACGTCAACGAGTCATACGACACATTCGGCGTCAACAAAAAAGGCGACATCCGATTCGGCCTCTCAGCCATCAAAGGCGTAGGCTCAAACGTCATCCGCGACATCCTCCGCGCCCGTGGCGACCAACCGTTCGCCGACATCTACGACTTCGTTGAGCGCGTACCTGCCGGAGTAGTCAACCGCCGCACTCTCGAAAACCTCGCACAGGCCGGCGCGTTTGACTGTTTCACCGGAATCAAACGCGAAGACTTCTTCGCCGAAAACACCCGAGGCGAAACCTTCGGCGAGCAACTTCTCCGCTACGGCCAGCGCTTCCAGAAGAACAACAACGACACCATGGGCTCACTCTTCGGCGACGAGTTCGGCGCCGAAATGACCCAGGAAGCCCGCCCGCCCATCAAACCCGCCGAACTCTGGCCCGACATCGAACGCCTCACACGCGAACGCGACCTCGTAGGCATGTTCCTCTCCGCACACCCTCTCGACCCATACTACATGGAACTCGAGTACGGCACAAAATACCACGCCGGCGAAATCGACAGCCTTCCCGAACGCGAAGGCGAAGAAATCACATTCGGCGGACTCGTGGCATCATACCAGCAACTCACCTCACGCAACGGCAAACCATTCTCCATCATGCGCATCGAAGACGAAACCGGCGCCCACGAACTCCGCCTCTTCGAACAAGACGTATACCGATTCGGAAACTACGGCGTGCCCATGACATCCGTACTCGTCACCTGCCAGTGGCGACGCCGATGGCCCACATCGCCCGTCCGACTCGAAATCATGAACATCCAGCCTCTCTCCAACCTCAAAGGCCGTCTCCTCCGCGGAATAACCATCTACCTCACCACACAACAACTCCGCGACGAAACCCTCACCATGTTAAAAGAACATATAAAAACCGGCAAAGACGCGCACAGTTCACTTAAATTGTGTATCTTTGACCCCGAAATAAACCGCTCCGTCGTCATGACCTCATCCGCAAAGATAGAACTCACCAAAGAATTCGAGCAACTCCTCAAAGAACTCAACCTCGAATTCAAAGTCGACGCCGTCCCCCTCGGAGCCTAACCCCCTCCCCCTCTTCCTCTCTCCTAACCCCTAACTCCTCCCTCTCCCTTAACTCCTAATCCCTAACTCCTCCCTCTCCTCTAACTCTTAACTCCTCTCTCTTAACTCCTCCCTCCCCTCTCCCCTATTGGGCTTATTGGCCCTATTGGGCCTATTTACAACCGCCGCCCCGCCGCCCCAGCCAACCTTCGCAGTCGGCTCAGAAGGCCCAGTCGGCCCAGAAGGCTCACCCGCCCCAGCAGCCCAGCCGCCCCAACCAGCAACCAAATCATCAATCAAAACATACAACAATGGCACAGACATTCACCGACCAAAACATCCATTCCATCATAGAGTCCGGCCGACCCGTACTCGTCGACTTTTGGGCCACATGGTGTGGCCCATGCCAGGCAATGAGCCCCATTATCGACAAACTCGCCGAAGAATACCAAGGCCGCGTCGAAATCGGAAAATACAACTGCGACGACGAAACAGAGTTCGCCACCGAAAACCGCGTAATGGCACTCCCCACCATCATCCTCTTCCGCGACGGACAGCGCGTCACACGCCTCGCCGGCTCACAGACCCCCGAAACCCTCCGCCAGAAACTCGACGCCCTCCTCTCCTAACCCACCCCCTCCACTCCTAACTTCTCCCTCCCCTCTCCTCTCTCTCCTAACTCCTAACTTCTCCCTCCTCTCTTAACTCCTCCCACCCCTCTCCCCGTCCAACAAAAAAACCACGGCCAAAAACCGTGGTTTTTTCACATCCAAACCGACCTTCGCAGTCGGCCCAGAAGGCTCAGTCGGCCCAGAAGGCCCAGCACCAACCAGCCTTGCGGCCCAGCAGCCCAAGCCCTACAGCACCTCAAAGTTCTGATCCACCAAATCCTCAGCTCGGCAAATAACCACATTGTCATACATCAGCATCAGCACACCCTCATCATAATCCCCAAACCGAGCCTCATTCACCACCCCGTTGATATTGTTCACAATCAGCTGGATGAAGTCCACGCCAGCCCCATAAGCGTGAAGATACGCACCTCCGAAACGCGGATTGATCTCCGACAGATAGTATTCGCCATCCTTGATGAAAAAGTCCATATCCAACGGACCGCCGAACTTGAACACCGAGCAAATCTCACGGATGAAACTGAACAACTTCTCGTCCTTGAACGAAATAGTCTTGCTCGCGCCGCCGATGCGCGTCTCAATCTTCTTCTTCGAAAAAGCCGCGACAGCCTCGTGCGACAAAGCGTCCACATACACATCAGCGTCACAGTCGCCGCCCGTCATCAGCTCCTGGATGATATAGTCATGCTCACCCGAGAACCAGTCCGCACGAGCCTCCTCAAGCGTCCCCACACGGTGAGCACCCACACTGCCACTGCCACACACCGGCTTCATGAACACAGGGAAACTGATCTCCCCACGCTCCAAAGCCCCGGTGAACTCGTCCCAGTCATGGAACGTCAGCGGAGTCCTGATGCCCTTAGCCTTCAGATATTTGTACAGCTCATATTTGTTGAAACAGTACACAGCGCTCTCAGCATCCGGACACAGCGGAATCACACCCGCCTCCCTAAAACGCTCAGCGTTCGCAGCCAGAATCTCAATCTCCGGATCGATAAGCGTGGTGATAGCCTTCACATCATTCTTACGGCAGATGTCCAGAATCACATCCACATAACCCTCCTCACGGATCAGAGGCACCACATACTGACAGTCACACATCTGCAGCGCCGGAGCCGTCGACTGATGGTCCGTACCGATTATCTTGCCCGTCTTGCCGAGCGTCTCCCTTACATCGAGCAGCAGCTTTCCGCGCCGCCCAACACTGCAAAACATCAAATTATTCATCGCCTTATCTCTTATATGTTTTCAATCTTATTGTTAACCCGGCTTCCTGCCAGCATGTCCTCGGCAGTCCAGGCTGCGCGCACCTCTTTAGCCTCACCGTTGCTCCCGATTGCATATACCCTCGGGAACAGCCTGATAAACAGCGGCGAAAGCGTCATCGTGTATGCGCCAACATTCTTGTATAGTATCCTGTCGCCCACCTCAAGCCTCGGCTTGTCAGTTAGCGTGAACAGTCTGTCATACTCCAGACACGTA
>JAXJRL010000081.1:0-1743 GCA_036310635.1 Muribaculaceae bacterium
ACCTTGAAGGCTTCGAACTTCACCTCCTGCGCAGGCCGGCAATAGCGCTGCGCAGCCTGCTCCACCACATACACGTCCTCCTCGTTCCTCACACCGGCTATCGTGCCGTTGTCCTTCACGCCTATCAGCAGCCGCCCGCCGTCGCGGTTGGCAAATGCCGACACCGACCGCGCTATCTTGCGCGCGTCCGATATCAGAAACTTGAAGTCCTGCTGCTGGTGCTCGCCTTCGTCCACCAGGCGCTGTATGCGGTAGCGCCCGCGCACTGCGTGTAGGTCTTTCACTGTCGGAACGATTGGAGTGGGGTGGTTACAGTCCTTTGCCGGCTTCGGCGTAGCTCAGATGGTCGTCGGTGATGCCGCGCAGCGTGCCGTCGGCATATTTCTTGGCGGCGGCGCGGGCACCCTCCAGGTTGTTGAAGGTGTAGTTGCCGCAGTCGCGGGCGGTGGCGCCGGGAATCTCACCGTCGAAAGCGGCTATCCAGTCCATCATCTCAAGCATCACGGCCGCAATCTCGCGCGTGCTGTATTCGCCTGACAGAATCAGGTAGTTGCCCGTGCAGCATCCCATCGGCCCCCAGTACACCATGCGCGGTCCCCACACCTGGTGGTTGCGCAGCCAGGTGGCGGCCAGGTGCTCTATGGTGTGGAGCGCCTGAGGCTCCAGCGCCGGCTCGCGGTTGGGCGTGGTCATGCGTATGTCGTAGGTGGATATCACGTCGCCTTTGGGCGTCACGTCGCGGCGGCTCAGGTACACGCCCGGCTCGAGCACCAGGTGGTTTACCGCAAAGCTTGCTATCTTTTCCATTTTTTCAGAGTGGTCAGTGTTCGTAGTCGGAAGGGTAGGGGCTCACATCAGCTCCAGGAGCGCGTTCAGAGCCTCGAAGGTGTGGCGCGGGGCATCGGTCCAGAAGTTCTCGTACTGGGCTATGTTGTCGGCAGCGCCCGGAGTGTCGCTGATCACGCGTATGCACACGAACGGCACATTCTTCACATAGCACACCTGCGCTATGGCGCCGCTCTCCATGTCCACGGCCATGGCCTCGGGGTACAGCCCCAAGATGCGCTTCACATCCTCCTCGCGGCTCACGAATATGTCGCCGCTGGCCACCAGGCCGTGCTTGGCGCCGATGCGGGCGATGGTCTCCGGCGTCAGCGGGCAGCCGAACCGTGCCGGACAGCCCGCCGCCTGGCCGGGTTCCGTGCCCGGGCCGCACCACACATCGTGGTATGCCACCTCGTCGGCCACCACCACGTCCAGAATGCTCGCTCCCTTGCCCGTGCCGCCGGCCACGCCGGTGTTGATCACCAGGTCGGGGTGGAAGGTGTCGATGAGTGTGAGCGCGCCTATGGCGGCGTTCACCTTGCCTATGCCGCACTTGCAGGCCACAATCTCGTGTCGGCCCATGCGGCCGGTGTGAAAGGTGGTGTCGTTGGCGGTTACAGTGCTCTGGTCCTCTATCAGCGGAAGCAGGAGGCTCATCTCCTTGTCCATTGCCACTATCACGGCTATCTTCATTGGTCCTGACTTGTTTTTATCGTTCTGGGCGGTGTCCGTGCCTCCCGTTGTCTGTGCTTTGGCCGCACGGAGCGGGGTGGGGCGGATGCCGCCGTGGTTGGTGTTGTTTGGCGTAAAGGTTATAAACAAATAAGTCGCCGGCCCTTTTGAGGTCGGCGACTTGGAGTTTTTAACGGGGTGGGCGCTGAGGGATTCGAACCCCCGACCCTCTGCTTGTAAGGCAGA
>JAXJRL010000082.1:0-16276 GCA_036310635.1 Muribaculaceae bacterium
CATAATTTTAGAACATGGTTTGCAAAACTTTTTATAGCTTTGCGGCGTTTTTCTTGATATACGATGCGCGGAGACCTTCGCCCAAGTGGCCAGCAGGCCCCGCCAGAATCATTTTTAGGTTTGTATCTCTCCCCACGTCGGAGGCGGCTTCACCTCATACACCTCCGATTCCACAGTTTTCACGATGTCTAACACGTTTAAAACAGTTTACTATTATGAGAGGTTTTATTAAAAAGGTTGCAAACTGGTACTTTGTCAGCACAGCTCACATCTACTACGAGGAGCACGAGCTCTAAGCCGCAACCGGCCCAAGTGGCGTCAGGCCTGAGTGCCTGCGCCCCGAAAAATCACAGTAAATAACCCGTAAAAAAGATTGCATACGCCCTTCTTGCGCGCCAGCGAGAATGGCGTTAATTATTTTTAGGGCAGTTTGTGCGGGTTTGAGGTGTGCCGTCGGCATGGCGGTCTGAACCTCGGGGCGTGTACAGGTGTTGTTAATATACACTGAGGCAAAGCACCTCTTTCATAACCATTTTTTTCAAGTATAAATAAGCGTGTATATCCGATATCTTTTTAAACCGCTCCTATTGGCGCTCGCTGTGGCGCTCACCTCGTGCGACGGCTTGTGGATGAGCGTGGGCCCCGACGGCCCCACGTTCGGCGGCTCCATCGACTTCAGCGACGGCCCGTCGTGGGGTCCGGGCGCCGGATGGTACGATCCCGGGCCAATCGGTCCGCCGCCGCCACCGCCACCACAGGGTCGCCCCGGCTCCATCGGCGCCAGTGCCGGGTTTGGCTATCCGCGCTTCCTCTGACAGTTTGAAGGCATATATTTTTTAGGTATTTATCACCGGATTTGCGATATTTTTGCATACCTTTGTGCACAGATATCGCAAATCCTGTATTATGCTGTTCCGTCACATTATCACCGCATTGGCCGTCGCTTTCATGGCTCTCGGCCTCCAGGCCCAGCCGCCCAAGGACTGGGCAAACCACCGTCGCTACGCCGCCCAGAACGACACCGTAAGCTCACGCCCGGCAGCCGTGCTCATGGGCAACTCCATAACCGATTTCTGGGTGCGCGACAGGCCGCAATTCTTCGCCGTCAACCGTCTCGTGGGCCGTGGCATTTCCGGCCAGGTGTCGGGACAGATGCTGTGCCGCATGCAGGCCGACGTTGTGGCGCTGCATCCGCGTGTGGTGGTCATAATGGCCGGAATCAACGACCTGTGCCTCAACCAAGGGCCTACGCAGCCCGAATATGTGGTGGAGAATCTGCGCTCCATGGCCGAAATTGCCGTGGCAAACGGCATCATTCCGATCATTTGCTCGGTGACTCCCGCCCACAAGGCCACATGGCGCCCGGAGCTGGTTGACCTTGCCGGCCAGGTGCGGCATCTCAATGAGCTGATTGTCAAAATGTGCCATGACCGGGGCTACCGCTATCTGAACTACTACGACGCCCTCGCCACTCCCGCCGAGGCGCAGACCCCCGATGCCCCCGCAGGATCCATGAACCCCGCCTATACCAACGACGCCCTCCATCCCAACCCCGCCGGCTACACCGTCATGGAGCCCCTCCTCCTCCAGGCCCTCAAGCAGGCAACCAACTGAGCAATAATAGCTTGTAATTATAAGACTTATAAGACCACGTATAAGACTTATAAAACTTATAAGACTTATAAGACTTATAAAACTTATAAGATCTATAAGATTTATATGTCTTAGGCAACCGCCGCCACCACCCCTAAACCAGCAAATGCAACAGCCGTTACTGTAACCGCTGTTGCATTTGCTGTATTATACGTTATCGGGTATAAAAAATGAAAGTGCGCTACTTCACAGCAACGCACCTCCCTCATAACCAAAATTCAAGTATATATATGTCTAACAAAACGTTATCAATTCATGATAAAAAGTCAATCCATGCGCTCGTAGAGGCCTGGACTGTAAAAGTTCTTGCATGGGGCTGTGCCCCGTTGCTCTAAAAAATGTGGATGAGCATTAGTAGTAATTAAAAAATCAGGTCAAGTCCAAGGCTTGTGGGTCGAGCGAGTCCCTCGCTCTATCACACTGCAAAGTTAGAAAGATTTTTTGAATAGAGAATTAAATATCATCTAATAAATATTAATAAATGCTAAAATATCGCGCCATTTTCGCCCGTTTTTACGCGTTTATTCGTCTTTTAATTTTGACAATGCGTTGATAGATAGCGATATACTCTGGATGTAGCCGTCGGGTGTATGCCTAAAATAATTTTTATGAATCCAAATTTTTTTGGCGATTATTTAACACTTTTTGGCAATTCATTTTCGTCCTTGCCGCCTTCGTCGGGCCATAGTCTTGCTTTGCCGGTGGCATCACATGGCGCGCCTCAGCTTTTGGGCGTGAAGGTGATCAGCGGTATGAGCATCTCCTCCATCGATATGCCGCCGTGCTGGAAGGTGTCCTGGTAGTACTGCACGTAGTGGTTGTAGTTGTTGGGATAGGCGAAGAAGTCGCGGCCGGAAGCGAAGATGTAGGTGGACGACACATTGGGCGACGGCAGTCCGAAGCGTTCGGGCCGTTTTATCTCATATACCTGTTTTGGGTTGTAGGCCAGGTTTTTGCCCACTTTGTAGCGCAGATTGGTGTTGGTGTTCTTGTCGCCTACAACCTTGATGGGATTGCTGACGCGGATGGTGCCGTGGTCGGTGGTGAGCACCAGACGGCAGCCTTTTTCAGCCACGCGGCGGAAGAAGTCGAGGGCTCCGGAGTGCTGGAACCAGGAACGTGTCAGCGAGCGGTAAGCCGAATTGTTGCTGGCCAGCTCGCGGATCATCTTTGACTCGGTGCGGGCATGGCTGAGCATATCTATGAAGTTGAACACCACCACGTTCAGGTCGTTGCGGAGGAGCGAGTTGAAGTCGCGCATGAGCCGTTCCACGCCCTGGGCGTCGTTCACCTTGTTGTAGCTGAACCGGCACTGGCGGCGGAAGCGCTGGAACTGGGTCTCGAGCAGCGGCGACTCGTTGATGTTCTTGCCCTCTTCGGCGTCCTCGTCCACCCACAGATCGGGGAACATCTTGGCGATGGTGACGGGCATCAGGCCTGAGAAGATGGCGTTGCGGGCATACTGCGTGGCGGTGGGGAGTATGGATGTGTAGAGCTGCTCGTCGAAGGTGAAAGAGTCGGCAAGCAGCCCCTTGACGGCCATCCACTGGTCCAGACGGAAATTGTCAATCACCACAAAGAACACGCTCTCGCCCTTGTCAAGCAGCGGAAACACCGCCTTCTGAAGCACGCGCGGGCTCATGACGGGCGTCTCGCCGTCGGGTTCGGGCGGCACATCGCCTCCGCGCACCCAGTTCTCGTAGTTGCGTCGCACGAACTTGTTGAACTCCGAGTTTGCCTCCAGCTTCTGCATGTCAAGCAGCTGGTCCATGTTGGTCTCGGCCTCAGCGAGTTTCATCTCCCAGTAGACCAGCTTGCTGTACACGCGGTACCAGTCCTCGATGCTCTCGGCAGAGTTGACCAGTTGCGACAGCTCGGGGAACTCGCGGCGGTAGTCGGTGGCGGCCTGTTCGGAGACAAGCTCGTCGCTGTGCAGGTGCTTCTTCAGGGCTATGAGTATCTGGTTGGGATTCACCGGTTTGATAAGGTAGTCGGCAATGTTGTTGCCCACGGCCTGGTCCATGATGTTTTCCTCCTCGCTCTTGGTGATCATGATCACGGGGATGTGGGGCTGGCGCTCCTTGATGCGCTGCAGTGTCTCCAGACCAGTGAGTCCGGGCATGTTCTCGTCGAGGATGATGAGGTCGAAGTGCTCGGAGTCGAGCATGTCGAGGGCGTCGCGGCCGTTGTTGGCCGTCAGCACATTGTAACCCTTGTTGCGTAGAAAGAGAAGATGGGGCTTCAGGAGGTCAATCTCGTCGTCGGCCCAGAGTATGTTGGATGCCATGGTAAGTCGGTGTTATTGTCTGATTAGAGATGGGCGCCGGATTAAGGAAACAGCAGGGGATCGTCGTCGCCCTCGCTGCCCGGGTCGTATTCCTGGAGCTTGGTTTTCTGCGGCTCCTGGGGCTTGGCCTTGGGCTTGGTCTTTTCCTTTGCGGGGGCCTTGGGCTTGGCGGGCTGCTTCGGTTTGGCTTGGGTCTTGCCCTTTGCAGGTGCTGTCGATTTCTTGGCCTCTGTCTTGGGCTTGGGCTCCTGGGCTTTGGACTCCTTGGATTTCGGCTCCTCGGCCTTTTCGGGCTCGGAGGGATCAAAGCTCTGGTCGGCCTTCTGCTCGTCTGTGAGCTGGACAGGCTCCTCGCGGCGCATCTGTTCTGCCTCCTCGGCTTCGGGCAGGGTTTCGATTTCGGTGTACGGCAGCAGGTCGGCCTGGGCGTCGATGTAGTGCTGCTCGTCAAGGAAGCGGAAGTAGTCCTCGAGCGAGCCGCCGCTGTGGAGCAGGGCGTCGAAGTTGGGCTGCGAAATCACTATGGGGCGCACGCCGGCGGGCAGCTTGAAGTCGGACGACTGCGCCATCACCTTGCGGTAGTGGTTGAGCTCGTCCATCGATTCGAAGTCTTTGACCACAATCATGCCCAGGTTGCCGAAGTTCATCTGTTCCAGGTCGAAGTCCTTGACCACGAACGAGCGGAAGTTGTGGCGGGCAATGTCGTAGAGCAGCTGGTTGGAGTTCACCTTGTCGTTGGGGAATACGAACACCAGCAGCTGGCGGTCCTGCGGGTTGAGGCTGAACTCGATACCCTGGCCACCGGTGGCGGTGGAATCGTTGCCCAGCGACATCTCCCATATCATGCCGCGCATGTTCTTGCCGGCGCCCTCGTTGAGCTTGCGGCCCTGGGCCATGCCCTTGAGCCATGCCGATGCCACCGGCGTAAGGTCGGTGTCGGGATAGCGCTCCAGCAGTTCGCGGAGCACGGCGTTGAACTTGTCCGGCTCGCGCTCCGTCACATAGGCCAGCGCGTGGAGGAACATGAACTTGGGCATCAGCTTGGACAGCGGGTAGCGCTCCGCCACATCATTATATATGTTGTGCACGGTGCGGTTGTCGTTGCTGAGATATGCCTCGTATGCCTTCTCGTAGAGCTGTTCCTGCTCGCGGTCCATGTTGCGCAGATTGTCTATGTAGTTGGGATTCTTAAGCGCCACACCGTATTTGGAGTCAGCAAAGTCGCTGAGAATCAGCTGGCGGTAGTGCTCAGCCTCGGCAGTGCGGCCCATGCGCATGTACATTAGGTAGAGGTTGTAGTACACGTCCAGACGGTACACATTGTCGGGATAGTCGCGGAGCAGGCGGTCGAATGCCTTCTGTGCGGCGGTGTAGTCCTCCAGCTTGTCCTTGAGGATGATGCCCATGTTGTACAGACCGTCCTGAATCACCTCGTGCGCCGTTGCCTTCTGGGCTTCGGTGAATGGAATCTGCTTCAGGTAGTATTCGGGGAAGTGCGGGTCGTCGGCACGTTTGGCGGCGTCGGCGTCCTGCTGTGTGCCTTCCTTGGCGTCGGTGTCGGCGCTGCTGTTGGCGGTCTGACCGGCCTGGTCGTCATCATTGTCTCCGCCGCCGTCGCCGAAGTCGCTCATGCTGAAGCTCGACTTGTTGCGCCGCCGCCAGTTGTCCTCCAGCTTGCGCGAGCCCCATCTGCGCTGGAACTCGGTTCGGCCGGCATTGCGTGCCGCCGTGTTGTAGAAGTACCAGGAATCGTCGGTGTTGATGGTGAACTGGGCGGGGTCCTTGGCATTGGAGTTGAGGGTGGAGCCCTGTGCGGCCTGGTTGGCCATGTACTCCTCGCGGCGGGCGTTTTCGGCTTCTTCCTTCTCTTTCTTGACCAGGCGGTCAATGATGCCGTGAATCACCTTCATGCGCTGCACGCTGTCCATCGCGGCGAGGCGCAGGAGCGAGTCCTGCAGGTTCACGTTCTGGCTGTACAGGGCCAGCTCGTCGAGCACGTCGCTGCGGCGCTTCAGCGTGTCGATGCCGGGATAGTTGTCGGGCAGCTGGGGCACGCCTTCGGCGTAGCAAGGCTGCGCTTTCTCGTACTGCTGGCGGTCGTAGTACAGGCCGCCGAGGGTGATGTTGAGGATGGCCTTCTCTATTCCGCCGCGTGTGCTCTTCTCCAGGCCTTCCTCGTAGCTGCTGATGGCGCGCGAGGTGTCGCGGCGGCTCAGGTACAGATTGCCGATGGCATAGTAGAGCTGGTCCAGATACTCCTTGTTGCGGTCATACCGTGCCATGCGGCGCAGGGCCTTCACCTCGGGCTCGATGTCGGTGCCCTGGAACACCTCGCTCTGCTTTATCCTGGCGTTGAACTTGGTGCGGTAGGTGGCCGACGAAGCTCCCGACACCTTGCCGAATGCCTTGAATGCCTGCGCCTTGTCGCCAATGCGCTCGTATACCTGGCCAAGCAGGAAATTCAGGCGGGTTTTCTGCGCGCCCTTGGAATAGCGCACGGCCTCAGTGAGCAGCGGTGCCGCCGCCTCGAAATTTTTCTCTTTGATGCGCAGTTCGGCGAAGTCAAGGTAGTAGAGCCTCTTGAGCTCGCCTGTGGTGAGCTGTTCCTCCTTGATGCGCGTCAGGATGGTCTCAGCCTCGAAGAGCCAGTCCAGGGCCAGGTATGAGCGAGCCTGCCACAGCTTGGCCTCGGTGACGGTTTTCGGCAGCCACGAGAAGTGGCGCGAGGTGTAGAAGAACGTCGAAGCCGCCCCCAGGAAGTCGCCGTTCATATACTGGCTGCGTCCCATCATCATCCAAGCGTTGTGGATGAACGGGTTGTATTCGTCGCGCTTCATCCACGCCTTGTATTCGGGGTCGTTGCCTTTGCCGGCCTTGCGGCGCGGTTTCTTGGTTATGGAGCGCAGCTGTATGGCCTTCTGGGCCTTCTCTATGGAGCGTGTGAAGTCGCCGTTGGGCTGCGGAGCCTTTTCGTTGGCCTTTGCCTCGGCGGGGTGGGCGTAGAGCAGGCCGGTGTAGTCGTCCTCGTAGGTGCCCTCCATGTCGTGGAGGGTTTCGGTGTAGTGCTTGTCGCCGTTATAGTATATGTTGTATCGGGTGATGAACGCCGTGTACTGCCTGGCGGCGGCCGTGTTGCGCTTGCGGGCGTTGCAGCCGGTGAGCATGCACAGAGCCGCCACCGCCATCATGAGCATGGCGGCGGTGCGCGTTAACGGGCGTGGGCAGCGTGGTTTCATCATTACTTAATAACGTTGTAACCGGGCCGGATATTGCCCAGGTCGGAGGCCGGTTCGGCTCACAGGTGGTAGCGCGTGGCGGCGCGCGGCAGCCAGAATGTGATCTGGAAGCCCATGCCGGGACGGTTGCTGCACTCCAGCTTGCCGCCGTGGGCGCGGATGGTGTTGGCCACTATGGCGAGGCCCAGGCCTGTGCCGCCCGATTTGCGGGCTCGGCCGGAGTCGATGCGGTAGAAGCGCTCGAACATGTGCGGGAGCGACTCCTCGGGCACGCCGCTGCCGTTGTCGTAGAAGGCGAACTCATACTGCTGGCCGTCTTCGGTGAGTCCCACCAGCTCCACGCCGCACATGGTGCCGCCCGAGTAGTTGCAGGCGTTCTTGGCCAGGTTCATCAGCATGCCTGTCAGCAGGTTGGAGTTGCCCTTTACATAGGTGCCGGGCGGGATATCGTAGTTGAAGTCCATGGAGCCTATCATGCCCGACTCGTTGATGTCGTTGGCGAAATTGTAGGCGATGTCATGATAGTCGATGGCGTCGGTGGTGATCAGGTTCTTGCCGTCCTCGAGGCGGGTGATGGCCGAAACGTCGGCGATCAGGTCCACGAGGCGGTTGGCGTGGTCGCGGGCCTTGCGGATGAAGTTGTCGCGCACCTCCGGGCTCAGGTCAGGCGACGACACGAGCGTGTCCAGGTAACCCTTGATCACGCCTATGGGCGTTTTCAGCTCGTGGTTGATGTTGTTGGTGAGCTGGCGCTTCTGGCTGGAGCTCTCCTCGATGGCCTTCATGGCCATGGCGTGCTCCTGGTCGATGCGCTTGCGGGCCTTGTTCTTGTCGTTGTAGAGCATCACTATCTGGCGCGCCACGTCGCCGATTTCGTCGTGCGGAAAGTCCGGTCCGGGCGTGAAACTGCTGTCGTTGGCGCTTCGGCGTGCGAAGGCGTTGAGCAGCTTCAGGTTGGTGTAGAAGCGACGGGCCATGAACAAGATGAGCAGGGTGACGCACAGTGCCAGCGTCACCAGCGTGATCCACACCTTGGTGCGGTCGCTGTACAGGTAATCCTCCAGCTGCCCCTCGATGGGCAGCGCCGTCACCACAAAGTGCTCCTTGTCGTTGGTTGACAGGCCTTTGTAGAAGAAGTGGGCCTTGTTCAGGCTGGGCAGCTGGGTCTGTCGCTCGATGATGTGTTCGTTGGCCTCGATCTTGTCCTCGTTGGTCAGCGCGATGGGCGCGCCTACGGCGTGGATCACATCCCAGTTCTTGTTGTAGAGAGTGATACGGATGTTGCTGAAAATTGGCCGTTTGTCGAAGTAGTTGCCGATGAAGCGGAGGAAGTCGGAGTTGACCTCAGCCTTGTCCTCGTTCAGGGCCTCGACTATGCGGCTGTTCACCAGGTCCAGGTGCGCATCCACAAAGTTGCGCCTGTACTCGGTCTCGCGGCTGGTCTGCCACCACGCTATGCCTATCACCATGACCCACAGGGCCACGATGGTGGGCACGAACAGCTGCCAGCGATAACTAATTCGACTCGCGGAAGCCATAACCGAATCCTTGGCGTGTTACTATGCAGTTGCCGTATTCGCCCAGCTTCTTGCGCAGTCGGGTGATGTTAGTGTCAATCGTGCGGTTCGAAATCACTACCGAATCGCCCCACACGCGGTCGATTATCTCTTCGCGGCTGTAGATGTTGCCGCGGTGTGTCAGGAAGAACAGCAGCATGTCGTACTCGGTGCGCGTGAGCTGCAGCTCGTTGCCGTCGAGGGTGCATATCTTCTTGTTTCCGTCGATGCGTAGTCCGTTGTAAACCACCATGTTGTCAGCGGCGGCCGGTGCGGCAGGGGCCGCAGTGGCCGGGGCAGGCGCACCTGCGCGCATGGCGCTGCGGCGGAGCACGGCGCGTACGCGGGCACGCAGCTCGGGGATGTTGAAGGGCTTGGTTATATAGTCGTCGGCGCCGATGTTCAGGCCCATCACCTTGTCGTCCTCGCCGACAAGCGCTGAGCAGAAAATGACCGGGGTCTCCTCCACATCAGGCATGTTCTTCAGACGGCCCACGAAGTCGAAGCCGCTGAGCTTGTCCATCATTATGTCTACGATAAAGAGCGAGTAGCTGGACAGGGGCTTCTCGAGTGCCTCCTCGGCGCTGAGAGCCGTGTCTACCTCGTAGCCCTCTTTTTCAAGGTTGAAGCGAAGAATCTCGCACAGGGCCTCTTCGTCATCTATTACTAATATTTTTGTTCTCATTGCTTTCCTGAGAGTGTCAGTGATTTTTGTGGCCCCTCGCGCTCTGGCCCGGGTGCCGTGGGTGATTGGTTTGTTTTGCCTGAAATTGTCGGGCGCGTTCGCCCGGGTTTTAAAGTTGCAAATATATTGATTTTTAATGACAACAATAGTTAAAATATGTTAATTTGATGCCCTTTGCGAACTATCTTAAAGTCCATGGTGTTTTAAACATGAAATTACTATTTTGCACTGTGTTTTTCATGGTATTAGATTTAAGGTTTTAAGAAAGAGCCGGACGTCGTGATGACATCCGGCTCTTTTGTGTCACGAGCCGCCTGCGGGCGGCAGTGGTTGTGCTGAGTGTTAGCGGTTGAGCACCTTGCGGGCCTTGGAGCCGCGGCGCTCAATGACTATGCTGCCTTCGGCATTGCCCTTTACGGGGCGGCCCTGCAGGTCGAAGTAGGTGGCGGGGCCGTCGGCGGCGGCATTGTCGCTGCCGATGCTCTCAACACCGGCCACGTTGTTGTAGAACTGCTCGAAGCGGGGAACGCTGAGGGTGAAGTCCTTGCCGCTGGCCGAGGCGCCCAGGTTGAAGCGCAGCGAGGTCAGTGTCAGGGGATAAGCGGAGTTGTCAGCCACGTCCATCACGTCCTTGAGGTCGATGGTGATGGTGGTGGTCTGGTTCTTGGGCAGCTCCTCGCGCTGCACGTTCAGAGTGCCTTTGCCGCCGTGCTGTGTGGCGTATGAGGCGGTGATGCCGGTCACGGTGATGTCGCCGGGGTTCACGTCCAGTTCCAGCTTGTAGGGAAGTGCGTAGGTTTTGTACTTGCTGCCTTTGGGGCCCACGCTGATGTAGGCGCCGCGGGCTGAGCCGTTGCCCTGGTAGGTTACGGTCAGCGCGTCGTTCTCAAGGGTAGCCTTGATGTTGCGGCCGCCTGACTGCTTGAGTTCCAGCTGGTCGGCGCTCAGACCTTCGAACATGGAGCGGGTGGGGGTGTAGGGTATCTCGCAGTGGGCGGTCACGGTGCCTTCAAAGTCGGCGCCCTTGCCGGTCAGAGTGGCGGTGCCCTCCTTCAGGGCCTGAATCCGGCCATTACTGACGCTGGCCACGTCCGTGTCGGGCGTGCTCCATTCCATGCACGAAGGGTCCACGCTGTAGGAGTGGCCGCCGGCGGCGGCCTGCATGCGGATGGGATAACCCTTCTGGTGGTCAACGATATACTCGGTGTATACAAGCTCGGCCTTCGATGCCTGCGTCATCACTTCCTGCTTGGCGGTGATGCCGTTGAAGGTGGCGTAGATGTAGCCGTGGCCGGGGGTGGCGTTGGCCACGAACATGCCTTCCTCGTCGATGCGTCCCAGCTCGGGGTCGCAGGTGAGGGTGACGCCCTCAAGGTTGCGGGTCTTCAGCAGACCGTACTTGTTGTAGCCGTAGATTGACGGGCGGAAGTTGGAGTGGACGGGCACATTGTAGCAGCGGGGCTCGAAACCGATTTCGGCAATGTCGTCGTCGACGGGTGCGGTGCTGTAGAAGAGCACGCCGTTGCCCACGGCGCGCTCGGCGCCGTCGCTGGTGCGGTTCACGGGCTTGCCGTCTACCACCATGCTCGATGAGCCGCCGCCGTCCAGGTTCAGGCCGTCCCAAGCGCCGAGCCACTGGAGCACGCGGCCCTGGTCGTCGAGGTCAATGCCTGCCGATGCGCCAGAGCGGCCGTCGACAACCACTGAGTAGACTGTCTTCTTGTCCTGCGAGATGCCCATGAAGGTGCGCGGGTGCAGGTCGGGGTTGTTGAGGTTGCAGAGCTGGCCGTTGCGCAGAATTATGTGGTTGGAGCCGCCCACAGCCTCGCGCATGCGGGTGATGGCGGGATAGTCAGGCATCGAGGCGCCCAGGTAGATCTCTATCTCGTCGTCTGGGTTGAGGCCGGCAAGGTAGTCGGCCGATGTGCCAACGCCGTAGAGCACTGCGCCGTCAGCCGGGATGGCCTGGCCGCCGGGGTTGTCGGCCACGCTGACAACCTTGAACTGCAGGGGTGTGTTCACGGGGTATACGGCCGAGCCGCTGACGGGGGCAATGATTGCCACCTTGCCGCCGCTCGAAGCCGAGTGGAGGTTGGTGCCGAAGGCCGCTGTGAAAAGCGACAGCTGGTTGGCGGCGGTGGCGGGTTCCCACTCCAGGCGCAGCTGGTTCACGGTGTGGATGCGCGCTGAGCTGTTGTCGGCTTTGCGGCTGAGTTTGCCCTGGAAGTTGACGGCGCCGCATACGGGCGTCAGGTCCTCGCTGAGCACAAACAGGGCGTTGCCTGTGGGGTTGAATATCACCTCGTTGGCGCCGATGAGGCCCATGCGCGACATGCCGGCCTCGCCGTTGGCGGTGGTGTAGAAGTCGCCGTTGTGAGCGGCCACGCAGTCGTGTCCGGGTCGGTTTTCCTCATTGAAGCGGTGGCTGGGCTGCTCGCCTGCCACGGCCTTGTTCATGCCGTTCCACACCTCGAGGGTTATGTAGGGATTGGTGATGTCGGTTTCGAGCACGTAGATGTCCAGCGGACGTCCGGGCACACGGTAGCGCGCATACTGCACGCCCGGGCCTATCTTGTGCTTGTACACCAGGGTGTCAACAGCGTACTCGTTGCTGTTGATCTGCAGGTTCTTGCCGTTGACGGTTGCGGGCATTGCCAGCAGGGCCGCTACAGCCGTTAAGAGTGTAAATCGTTTCTCCATGGGCTTTTAAGGATTAGGTTACTATGGCGCTGAAGCCATGTGGGGCGTGGCGCGCGTTCATTAGGATGTGTGCGCTCGCCGAGGCCTGCGCATCGATTTGGCAAATTTACTAAACTTTTTCCCCATTGTCAACTTAATTGCAAAAAAATAACCGCCGCAGGGAGCATGGGGGCGCTTCCTGTGGCGGTGTGTATGTTCGTTTGGTAGGTTTACTGGCCTCTATGTCTACTCCTCCTCGGGCTCGCCGGCCTCTTCGGCCTTCTTGGCCTCTTCGGGATTCTTCAGGGCGGCGATGTCCTCCAGGTAGTTCTGCAGGTCCTCCTCGTGGTCGGCTTCCACTGACAGTATTTTCTTGACAATCATGCTGGTTATGAAGTCGCGGTCTTCAGTGTACTGGGCCATTTCCTCAAATCGCTGCATGGCGCACTGCACATTGGCGAGCATGCGCTTGACCAGGTATTCGGAGTCGAACGACGTTGGAGCCTCGAATGCGCAGGTGGCACGGAGCGCCCATTCGCCGGGAGTGAGCACGGGCACGCCTTCAAGTTCGATGATGCGGTCAATGATTTTGCCGGCATGGGCCAGTTCGTCGCTGGCATGGCGGCGGAATGCCGAGGCAATGTCGGCGCGCTCTATGCCGCTCACCATCTTTGCCCCGATCCAATACTGGTAGTATGCCAGCCATTCCTCCGACAGCGCCGCGTTGAGCAGCTCGAGGACCTTGGCCACATCAATTTTGCCTTTAAGTATCTTTACGCTTTCTTGTGCCATATCTGTGTGTGTTTGTGTCTGTTTATGTGTCTATTGATAACACACACATGGCTGATAGGGTTCAGTCAATCGACGTCAGACCCAGCGACAGCACCGAAATGGCTGCCGGCCTCCCCGTGGCCTCGGTTGCCTTCCACACGGCGCAAGCCACGGCGTCGACAGTTGCACCGGTGGTTACCACATCGTCCACTATCAGCAAATGGCGCCCGCACAGCTCTTCGGGACGGCGCACGCCGAAGAGGCTCGCGTCCACATTCCCGGTTCTGCTGCTGCCGGTCTGGCGTGTCTGCGAGACGTGGCGACGCACGGCAAACACATTGTTGGCCACGCAGATACCGGTGACGGCTTCCACACCCAGCGCTATCTCGCGGCTCTGGTTGTAACCGCGGGTCAGCCTCCGCGTCCAGTGCAGCGGCACTGGCAGCATAAGGTCTATGCTGTCAAAAAATCCGGAGTCCTTGATTTCCAGGGCGAAAGCACGGCCCATCTCGCGTCCCATCGCAGGCATGTCGTGGTATTTCATGTCGTGGATCAGTGCGGCGTATTTTCCCTCGCGACGGTAGAAAAACCACGATGCATGGCGGCTTACGGGAGTGTAACGGGCCAGCCGGTCGGTTATCCTGGTGCTCTTGCGCAGATGCGCGCCGGTGCGCGGAAGGTCGAGAAGGCACTGCAGGCACATGCGGTTCTCGTCGGCAGTCAGGGCCGTGCCGCACACATGGCATGTGCCGGGCACCACGGTGCCCGCAGCAATGCTTGCCGCGCGGAGCAGTCTGTCGGTCAATGCCGTATATGCCATGCGTAGGTTTTTCATGCCCCAAAATTGCAAAAAAAATCCCGTCCGCGCTCCATCTTTGTGAGCTTTTCTGCCGGTTTTATCCAAAAAATCGCCATCTTTGCACTCCATATCATATAAGACACCAATGTTTCCAGTCCCGGCATATATCCCGTTTTTCCACTCGGTGGAGTTCTATGTCATCGCCACGGTTGTGGCCGCAGCCGTCCTCGCCGTGTGCCTGAGACCGTCGCGCAAGGGCCAGGCTGTGCTCCACACCGTGGCCGGATTCCTGTGCGAAGGCGTGCCCGAGGCAGAGCCGGCCCTGCATGTGGAATGCCTGGAATCCGGCAATGTGCTCATACGCCGCACGGGTCTCAGCGGAATCTACGCCACCGGCGCATTGTCCTTGGCCGTCAATCAGATAGGCTTTGACTTGGAGATTCAGGAGCGCCTCACTCCCGGAGCCGGCTTCGACGGCCTGCAGATTTCGGAAGCCGTATTTGTGCTCAACTTCCTCGGCCCCGACTGGTACCACATCAGCTACACCACCGACCCGTCGGACCGCTTCGCCGCATTCTCGCTCCACGTCCGCCCCGGCCTGAAAACCACCGTCCCCCTGAAACAATAACCGCCGACAGCCTGTCCTATAGCCGTCATATCCGTGCAAAAATGTCCGGGTATAGTCTATATTTTCCACGTTTTCTGCAAAAATACCAGGGTATAGTCTACATTCCACACACTTTTGCTTGTTTCGTCGACTAAAAACCTATATCTTTGCACCAAACTCTCGTCTTATGGATATAATTACCCGACCAAGATACCTGAATCGCATCATTTCCAGGTTAAACCGCGACATGATGATAATTCTCATAGGCCAGCGCCGTGTGGGAAAAAGCTACATGCTAAAGCAGCTAAGAATATGGATTGAGGAAAATAAGCCGAACGCCAGTGTGCTTTATATTAATAAGGAGCTGCAGGCGTTCAGTCACATAACCAATCATACAGAGCTATACGAGTATGTGAGCGGACAGCTAAATCCAAATGCCGAAAATTACTTGCTGATTGACGAGGTCCAGGATATCGAGGGATACGAAGTTGCGTTGAGAAGTTTTCATGCCGAACGTCTATGTCAGGTGGTTGCCACGGGCAGCAACGCATACGTATTCTCATCGGAGCTTGGCACCAAACTTGCAGGCCGTTATCTCGAGATACCAATATATGGCCTCTCATATACTGAATTTCTTGAATTCCACGGCCTTCAGGATTCGGATTCGGCTCTCCTTCAGTATCTAAAGGTGGGGGGGCTGCCCGGCCTGTGTCACTTTGATATTGCCGACGAAAGCCAGGTGAGCGATTATCTTCAAGGTGTGTACAATACCATAATGATGCAGGATGTTGTTGTCCGCGAGCGCATCCGCAATATCACATTCATTGAGAATCTCACTCGATTCATTGCCGACAATATCGGCAAACTTATCTCGGTCAGCAATATAGCCAAGGTGATGAACCAGCGTGGAGACAAGGGGTCGGTCGACCTGGTGTCAACTTATATCAGTTTCCTAAGCAAGGCTCTCCTGATTGATCCGGTCTGGCGATTTGACATTCATGGTAAGAAACTCTTTGAGCAGAATTTCAAATATTATTTTGCCGATCATGGCCTGCGCAACCTCATCAGCGGTTTCAATCTGCGCGGGAGTATAGAAAAAGTGATTGAAAATGTGGTCTACGAACATCTTCTGTCGCAGGGCTTTAAGGTCACTGTCGGCATTCTCCGTGCGGGCGAGATTGACTTTGTGGCAACCAGGGATGCCAGGACGCTCTATGTCCAGGCCACTTATATACTATCCTCCGACGACACAGTGAAGCGTGAGTTCGGAAATCTTGACAGCATCAGAGACAACTATCCGAAGTATGTGGTGTCCATGGATCCGGTGACAGGTGAGTTGCCCGAATATCCGGGCATCAACCATGTGCATCTGCGCGATTTTCTGAAGATGGAACTGTAACGGGCACTACAAATAAGCGGGCGCCCCGCCGACATGGTTGTGTGTCGGCGGGGCGCCTGTTTTAGGGTGTGTGTCCGGGGGCTGCGCGTCAGCCGTTCATGGTGCGCAGCAGCTCGTCGTTGTCAAGGGTGCGCTCCATGCGGTCCTTGATGAACTCCATGGACTCGATGGAGTTGCGGTCGCCAAGGAAGCGGCGCAGAATCCACATGCGGTTGAGGGTCTCGGGGCGCAGAAGCAGGTCGTCGCGGCGGGTGGACGATGCCATGATGTCCACGGCCGGGAAGATGCGCTTGTTGGAGAGCTTGCGGTCGAGCTGCAGCTCCATGTTGCCGGTGCCCTTGAACTCTTCGAAGATAACCTCGTCCATCTTCGACGAAGTCTCGGTCAGCGCCGTGGCGATGATGGTCAGCGAGCCGCCGCCTTCAATGTTGCGGGCGGCGCCGAAGAAGCGCTTGGGTTTCTGCAGGGCGTTGGCGTCGACACCGCCGCTCAGAATCTTGCCCGAAGCCGGCGCGCAGGTGTTGTAGGCACGTGCCAGACGGGTGATGGAGTCAAGCAGAATCACCACATCGTGTCCGCATTCCACCATGCGCTTGGCTTTTTC
>JAXJRL010000083.1:0-46795 GCA_036310635.1 Muribaculaceae bacterium
ACGAACAGCAGGCAGAGGCCGAAGATGATGGCCGTGGAGTTGGCTGACGAACCGGCTTCCTCGCGGGTCATACCTGAGTACTCGAAGCCATAACCCTGCGGAAGGGTCTGGGCGGCAACGCGGTCGATGGCGGCAAGGGCCTCGCCCGACGAGAATCCGGCGGCGGGCTGACCGGTTACGGCGATGGAGGTGAACATGTTGAAACGGTTCATCAGGTCAGGGCCGTAGACGCGGCGCAGGCTCACGAAATTGGTGATGGGGGCCATTTCGGCGCCGTTGCGGATCATGATTTTGTTGAGGGTCTCGGGACTCACACGGTCCTCGGCGGCTGCCTGCATCATAACGCGGTAGATTTTGCCGAAACGGTTGAAGTTGGACACGTACATACCGCCGTAGTAGCCCTGGAGGGTCTGCAGGATGGTTGCGGGCGAGATGCCGGCCTGCTTGGCCTTGGCAGCGTCGATGTCAACCATGTACTGCGGGAAGGAGGGATTGAAGGTGGTGTAGGCCATCGCGAGTTCGGGCTGCTGGTTGAGCTGCGCCAGGAATCCCTGAACCACACCGTAGAATGTGTTGATGTCGCCACCGGTCTTGTCCTGCATCTTGAGCTCGAAGCCGTTGGTCATGGAGTAACCGGTGATCATGGGCGGTGCGAACGACACGATACGTCCGTCCTTGATTTCCTGGGCGATGCCGTTGATCTGCTTGATGACATTGTCGGCGCTTTGGCTGGCGTCGCGCTCCTCCCAGGGTTTCAGCTTGATGATGAAGGTGCCATAGGTGGCTCCCTGGCCTGCGATGAAGCTGTAGCCGAGGATCTTCTGGGTGTACTGCACTCCGGGGATTTTGAGCAGCTTTTCGTCCAGGCGTTCGCAGACGTCGGCTGTGCGCTCCTGCGATGTGCCCGGCGGCATGTCGACCATGGCAAACACTATACCGGTGTCTTCGGAGGGCACCAGGGCCGACGGGGTGATGGACATGAGCCATACGAGGATCACGAGCGATGCGGCCACGAATCCGAACGAGATGAGCTTGTGGCCCACGAAGAACTGCACGCAGCGGTTGTAGACCTTGAGCACGCGGCCGAAGCCGATGTTGAAGCCCTCGTGGAAGCGTTTGCCGAAGATGCCCATGATGGCGATCACGGCGCAGACACTGGCCACAACGAGTTTCCATACAGAGGCGAAGCTATACCAGCCCAGCACCATGAATGTGATGGTGGCCACCAGGAAGAGGCCGGTGATCAGAGGCGGAATGTCGAGCTTGAAGGCGTTGGCATAGCGTTTCTTCATGGTCTTGGCGCTCTCGGAATAGGCGTCGCCGAGACGCTCGGAGAGGGGACGCTCGTCGTCGTGGGCCTTCAGGAACACGGCGCAGAGTGCCGGCGACAGCGTCAGTGCGTTCAGAGCCGACAGACCGATGGCCATGGCCATGGTCAGACCGAACTGCTTATAGAACACACCCGAGGTGCCGGGCATGAACGACACGGGGATGAACACGAGCATCATGACCAGGGTGATGGAGATCAGCGCGCCCGAAATCTCGTTCATGGCGTCGATCGACGCACGGCGGGCGCTGTGGTAGCCCGCATCGAGTTTGGCATGCACCGCCTCCACCACCACTATCGCATCATCCACCACAATGGCGATGGCAAGCACCAGAGCCGACAGGGTGATGAGGTTGATGGAGAAGCCGATGAGGTTCATCAGGAAGAATGTGCCAATCAGGGCCACAGGGATGGCGATGGCCGGGATGATGGTTGAGCGGAAATCCTGCAGGAATACGTACACCACGAAGAACACGAGGATGAATGCCTCGATGAGGGTCTTGATAACCTCGTTGATCGAGGCTTCAAGGAAGTCGTTGTTGTTCATGGGGACTGCGAAAGCCGTGCCCTTGGGGAGGTCCTTCTCAAGCTTGTCGAACAGCGAGAGGCAGTCCTTGATGATCTGGGTTGCGTTCGAGCCGGCGCTCTGGAACACGATTGCCGATGTAGAGGGGTAACCGTTCAGAGAGTTGGCGAAACCGTAGGTGACACGGCCGAGTTCCACTTCGGCCACTTCGCCGAGGCGGAGCACCTTGCCGTTGGCGTCGGCACGCACCACGATGTCCTCGAACTCCTTAGGCTGCGACAGGCGGCCCTTGTAGCGCAGGTTGTACTGGAACGACTGGTTGCCCTGCTCGCCGAATGCACCGGGAGCGGCCTCGATGTTCTGCTCGGCCAGTGCGGCGGTGATGTCGGAGGGCATCAGGTTGTACTGGGCCATGACGTCGGGACGCAGCCAAATGCGCATCGAGTAGTCGGCACCGAACGACATCACATCGCCCACGCCGTTTACACGCTGGATTTCAGGGATGACGTTGATCTTCATGTAGTTGTCCAGGAACTCGCCGTCATACGAGTGGTCGGGGCTGTACATAGCCAGCGACAGCAGCATTGAGGTCTGGCGCTTGCGGGTGGTGACACCCACCTGGGTAACCTCGGCGGGAAGCAGGTTTGAAGCGGCCGACACACGGTTCTGCACGTCGACGGCAGCCATGTTGGGGTCAAAGCCCTGCTTGAAGTAAACGGTGAGGGTGGCGGAGCCGGTGGTGGTGGCGGTCGACTCCATATAGGTCATGCCTTCGGCACCGTTGATGGCCTCCTCGAGGGGGGCGATCACAGAGTTGAGCACGGACTGGGCATTGGCGCCGTTGTAGGTGGTTGACACCTGGATGGTAGGAGGCGCAATGTCAGGGTACTGGGTGATGGGCAGCGATACGAGCCCGATGATGCCCAGGAGCACGATGAATATGGAAATCACCGTTGAAAGCACCGGGCGGTTTATGAATCTGTCAAGCTTCATTTCTTCTTATCTAAAAAATCTTCTGAAATGGTCATAAGTTATTTGGCCTGTGCGCCAGCCTGCTGTGCCTGTGCAGCCTGCTGTTTGGCCTTTTCGGCAGCGGTTACGGGCTGGATGGTGATGCCTTCGCGCACCACGGTGCCCACGCCTTCAACGGCTATGCGCTCGCCTGCCTGCAGACCTTCAACAACCACGAAGTTCTGACCGTCGTTGATGTCGAGCACCTCGATGGGACGGCTGGTAACGGTGTTGCTGTCGTTGACAACATACACAAAGCGCTTGTCCTGGAGCTCGAAGGTGGCCTTCTGGGGCACCATCAGAGCGGAGTTGTTGATGTTGGGGATGATGATCTGGCCTGTTGAGCCGCTGCGGAGCATGCCGTTGGTGTTCTGGAAGAGGGCGCGCACCTGGGCTGAGCCGGTTGAGTTGTCGTTGCTGCCGGCCACGGTCGACACCTTGCCCATCAGGGGATACATCTCGCCGTTGGCAAGGCGGAGCTGCACTTCGGGCATGTCCTGGAGGGCCTGGGTCACGGTCTTCTGACCGTTGTCGGTGAGGGCCAGGAGGTCCTTCTCATTGAGCGAGAAGTAGGCGTAAACCTGGTTGACATCGCTGACGGTGGTCAGGGGCACAGCCGACTGGGGCGATGCCAGCGAGCCTTCACGGTTGGGGATGGTGCCCACAACTCCGTTGCTGGGAGCGGTCACCACGGTGTATGAGAGGTTCTTGCGTGCAGTGGTCAGCGCGGCCTGTGCCTGTGCCAGACCGGCTTTGGCCTGTGCGAGCTGGTCGGCGGAGTTCTGCCACTGTGTCACGGAAATGATGCCTTTGTCATAGAGCATCTTCTGGTTGCGTTCGTTGCTCTGGGCGGTGTTGACTGCGGCCTTGGCGGAGTTGACCGATGCCACGGCCTGCTGCACTGCTGCCTGGTACTGCACCTGGTCGAGGATGAAGAGGGTCTGGCCTTTCTTCACCTGCTGGCCTTCGTCCACGCAGACCTTGGTGATGAAGCCTGAAACGAGGGGGCGCACCTCGATGTCGGTCTTACCCTTGATGATGGCGGGGAAGGAATTGGCGAGTTCGCTGGTTCCGGGAGCCACGGTGATAACCTCGATTGAGGGAGCTTGTTGCTGCTGGGCAGCCTGATCCTGCTTTTTACCGCAGGAAACTGCCATTGTCGACAGGCCGGCGATGGTGGCGGCGAGAATCGACTGTTTCAATAAGTTCTTGTTCATACGTAATTTATAATGTGTTTTTTTGATTTTTGTCGGTGGAAATGCGATGGATTGCCGTGATGCGGTTTTCACACTTGCTTCTACGCAAGAACGCCCGGACTGCAAGAGGGAGCCCGGCCTATTGGAAAACTCGGTGCAAAATTACAAAAAATTACGATGTTAGCGTATGTGGGCCGCTTGGTAAATTTGGGCAAAAAGTGCCATTGTTTTGGTCAAAAGTTCCACAGCGCCACTTTGCATAGTTAAATAATGCAAAGGGCGCTGTGGTAAGTGGTTTCAAGGCCGTTCAAAGGCCTATCTGTTTGTGTCAGTGGTCAGAGTGAGCGGAGCCACGCCGTGAGGTCATCGAGCATCTGCGCGCGGAAAGGCCAGCCGGGCTTGTAGCCCCAGCCATGGCCGCCGCGCTTGTACACATGCAGGACGGCGGGCACCTTGGCGGCATAGAGGGCATTGAAATAGGCGGTTCCGTTGGTGACGGGCACTATGTCGTCATCGTAGCAGAAGGTGATGAATGCCTGCGGAGTTGTGGCCTCCACTCGCTTCTCGCACGAGTATTCGGCTTCTTGCTCGGGAGTTACGCCCTTCTTGCCCAGCAGGTTGTTGTGGGTGATGATGTTGGTGAACGAGGGGTCCATGGTTATAACGGGATAGAACAGCACCTGGAATGCCGGACGCGCCTCGGGGCGTCGGGTGGTGGCGGCCATGGCGGCCAGGTGGCCTCCGGCCGAGAAGCCCATCACTCCTATGCTGTCAGGGTTCCATCCGTATTTGGGAGCCTCCTTTTTGAGTAGGATCATGGCGTTCTCCACATCGTCGATGGGGATGCGGGCGTTGCCTCTGGGCAGGTCATAGTCCAGAACGGCCACCGAGAAGCCCAGGTTGTGGTAGAAGTTCACCCAGTCGGAGCCTTCGTGGCTCTCCACAACGCGGCCGTAACCGCCACCGGGGCAGAGCAGCACCGCGCGGTGCGAGGCCTGGGGACCGGCGAGGGGATACACTTCAAGTCGGGGATTGTCGTAGCGGATGGTGTCGCCGGCTTGGGCCGTGACAAAGGCGGACAGCAGTGCGATGGCCGCCATCAGTATGTGTTTCATGGTCGCAGTGGGATTGATTTCCGACAGGAGTCAGAACAGGGGAAACGTGGAGGTGGTGGTGACGAATTTGCGCTCGAAGTCCTGATTGTTCATACAGAACATGAGGATGCCCTGCACGAGCCAAATGACTGAGAAGCAACCGCATGTGACGGCCGAAAGGACTATGGCGATTACGCCGGCGCCCACCTTTCCGAGATAGAAATACTGGATGCCGATGGAGCCTAAGAAGATGGCGAGCAGTGCGGCCACGCCGCGCATTTTGCCGTTGGGGCTGCTGGCAAAGGCGTCGTTGTTGAGCCATGCCTGCGAGGGTTGAGGATAATTGTACATGGTTTATTTAGAAGCGAATGGTGTGTTCAGGCCACGGGTTGATTCAAGTATGGGGAGGTTGGTCTCGGTGGGGACGTAGATGACGGTCTTGTCGCTTAGGTCGGCCTGCTGGCGCACCCACAGATACTGTATGTATGTGGGCGTGATGCTGCCGTTCTCAATGCGTATGGCTTCGGCGGCGCCTTTGGCGCGCTCTATCTCGGCCTGGGCGTTGAGCTTCTCGGCCTCGAGATTGGCCTTGGCCTCCTCGACTTTGATTTTGCGGTTCTGCTCGGCCTTGGCAAACTCGGCCTTGCCTTCCATCTCCTGCGACCACACATTGTACCACGGGCGCACAAAGGCCATGGCGATGATGATCAGCACTATGCCCACGCCGGCCCAAATGGCGGTCTTGACCAGGCGCGGCGTTATGTTCACATTGTTGTTATCGTACATTATAGCAATCCTTTAAGGTTAAGCAAGTTAGATTAGAGATCTTTGACGCGGCGGGCAAAATCGGCCATCTTGATGGCGGCCTCGGCCCATTCCGAGCCCTTGTTACCCAGACGGCCGCCGGCACGGTCGAGGGCCTGCTGCTCGTTCTCGGTGGTGAGCACGCCGAAAATCACGGGGGTGTCCACGTCGGCATTGAGGGTGGCGATGCCGGTGGTAACGCTTTGGCACACATAGTCGAAGTGGGGTGTGTCGCCGCGTATCACACAACCGATCACAATCACGGCATCATAGCAACTGCTCTCAATGAGCTGCGATGCGGCGAAGGTTAGCTCGACGGTTCCGGGGACGTGGTAAACATCCACATCCTCCTCTACGTCAATGCCGTAGGCCTTGAAGTAGTCGATGGCACCCTGAGCCAGGGTGTCGGTTATATGGCTGTTCCACTCGGCCACTGCCAGGGCCACGCGGAAATTGTCTATTTTGGGTACGGGGAACTGGCTGGCTCCCTGATGGAGTTCGGTTGACATATTATAATGTATTATGGGTGGGAATCAGTTGATATGGCCGTCGCCGCGTGCCGCGCCGCCAAGATAGCCGCCGTGGTGGCGTTTGGCATAGTCGGCCGAAGTGAAGCCTATGGCCTGCATCACGCTGACCACCAGCACATCGCCGATTACGGTCATGGCCGTGGTGGAAGTGGTGGGAGTGAGGCCCAGGGGGCACACCTCGTCGGCGCCGCCGGTGAACAGGGGCACATCGGCAAGGGCTGCAAGGGGCGACTCGGCATTGCCGGTGATGACAATGAAGGGCACATCGGGATAAAGGCCGCGTGCCAGGTCGACGAGCGCCACAATCTCGCGGGTCTTGCCCGAATTGGAGATGAGCAGCATCACATCGTTGGGCTGCAGCACGCCGAGGTCGCCGTGCTGGGCCTCGGCCGGGTGAAGATTCACTGCGGGAGTGCCTGTAGATGAGAAGGTTGTGGCTATATTAAGCGCTATCTGGCCGGCCTTGCCCATGCCCGATGTGACGAGTTTGCCGCCACGGTTGTGCACGCGGTCAACAATGAGGCGCACGGCCTCGGCATAGTGTGAGCTGACGGGAATTCCGGCAATGGCGCGGCTTTCGCGCTCGAGGATGGAACGCATCTGTTCCTGGACAGCTGCGTCGGTGATGGTCTGTGTGTCGATTGTTGTTTCCACAATGCAAAATTAAGCATTTTGCTCCACACTGCCAATTTTTTGCGTGCGCCCCGGCGCGAGTCATCAAACTTTGGCACGCCCGGCTTGTTAACAATATATAAACAACATAACCCACACGCACATCATGAGCAACGAAACCCCCACTCCCGCCCCCCGCAAGCAGCGCTGGGGCATATACTTCGCCACCGCCATCATTGTGGCCATCCTCTGCATCGGTGTCCTCTTCTACATCGGCTGGTTCAACAACAAGACGCACGTCGACTCCGTAGACGGCGACAACGTGAAGCAGGACTATGCCATCGAGACCGCCCAGCCCGAAGCTCCCGGAGTGAACGACTGGGAGAACCCCGACCACTCGTCGATGGACGAGGTGATAGTTGACCACGCCGAAGGCACCGACCCCACACCCCGAGGCGAATAACATCTCTCCCCCACCCTACACTGTGCCGCGGAGGCTCCGCCCCTGCGGCATTGCCGTGTCCGGCTGCCGGCAAGCACGTCGGCGGAAATCAGCGACAAATCGCGGCGTTTTGTGCCAAAACGAGTGTAATTTTTTGTAGGGTAGAAAAATATTTGTAACTTTGCGGTGCTTTAGGGCCTGCGCCCTGGGCACAAGGATAGTCTTATGGTGTAATGGTAGCACTACAGTTTTTGGTTCTGTCTGTCTAGGTTCGAATCCTGGTAAGACTACTCGGAACAGTCGGCCGACCCCATCACGGGGCCGGCCGATTTTCCGTTTCATGGCCGGGGAAACAGCGCCATGACACCGGCCTCTTGCATGAATTTTTCGTTCCTCTACAACCCGACACGCATTTATATCGCGGGCGATGGCGATATATTTGTCAGGAAGCAGTAACTTTGCACCATGGATTGGATACAATACATACTCTATGAGCAGAGTCCCGTGCAGGCCGTGGTGGTGCTGTCCATCATCATAGCCGTGGGCCTGGGGCTCGGCAAGATACACGTGTTCGGCATCAGCCTGGGCGTGACATGGGTGTTCTTCTCGGGCATCCTGGCAGGCCAGCTCGGCCTCGCCATCGACCCGGCCATGCTCAACTTTGCCGAGAGCTTCGGCCTGGTGCTGTTTGTCTACGAGCTGGGTCTGAAAGTGGGTCCCGGTTTCTTCAGTTCCTTCCGCAAGGGCGGCGTTAAGCTCAACATGCTGGGCCTCGCCACCATCCTGCTGGGAACCGCCACCGCCATAGCCCTGGCATACGGATTCAGCGTGCCCATGGCCGACATGACCGGCATTCTCAGCGGCGCCACCACCAACACTCCCGCACTGGGCGCCGCCCAGCAGGCCCTGGAGCAGCTGGGTGTGTCGGCAAGCGGCATGGCCCTGAGCTGCGCCGTCACCTACCCGCTTGGCGTGGTGGGCGTCATCCTGGCCATAGTGGTGGCTCGCAAGCTGTTCACCCGTCCGTCAGACATTGCCGACGGCAGCCACGAGAACGAGGACCACACCTACATCGCCACTTTCCTCGTCGAGAACCCCGCCATCTTCGGCAAAACCCTGCAGCAGGTGGCGCAGCTCGCCAAGGAGAGCTTCGTGGTGTCCAGGCTGTGGCGCGGCGGCGAGGTGTCCATCCCCAACTCCGCCACCCAGTTTGCCAAGCACGACAAGATACTGGTGATCACCAACGACAAGGACGTGGACGCGCTGATGGTGCTGTTCGGGCGCCTCGAGAGCCGCGACTGGAACACCGGCGACATTGACTGGAACAAGATAGACAGCAACCTGACATCGCGCCACATAGTGGTGAGCAAGCCCGAACTGAACGGCCGCAAACTCGGATCGCTGCGCCTGCGCAACGACTACGACATCAACATCACACGCGTGATGCGCTCGGGCGTGCGCCTGCTCGCAGCCCCCGGCCTGGTGCTCCAGCTCGGCGACCGCCTGACAGTGGTAGGCCGCAAGAGTCAGATCGAGAAGGCCGCAAAGGTGGTTGGCAACACCACCACCAAGCTCAAGGACCCCAACATGGCAGCCATCTTCATCGGGCTGGTGCTTGGTCTGCTGCTGGGCTCCATCCCCATCGTCATCCCCGGCATATCCGCCCCAGTGCGTCTGGGCCTGGCCGGAGGCCCCATAGTGGTGGGAATCCTCATCGGCCGGTTCGGCCCGCAGATGCACCTGGTCACCTACACCACCCGCAGCGCCAACCTGATGCTGCGCGGCATAGGCCTGTCGCTGTTCCTTGCCTGCCTTGGCCTGGACTCCGGCGCCAACTTCATGGCCACCATCACCGACGGCAACGGCCTGCTGTGGATAGGCCTCGGATTCATAATCACCACCGTTCCGAGCATCATAATGATATTCCTGGCCATGCGCGCTTCGCGGCTCGACTTCGGTTCGGCCTGCGGCATGCTCACCGGCGCCATGGCCAATCCGATGGCCCTGAACTATGCCTCCGACACAATCCCCGGCGACAATGCCGCCGTGGCCTACGCCACAGTCTACCCCATCGGCATGTTCGCCCGCGTGGTCATAGCCCAGCTGCTTATTCTCATATTTGTCTGAGCGGCCACAAGCAACGGCCATAAAAAGTCCATTTATATGGGCCTAAAGTGGCAAAATTTCCGTAAATTTGCACCAAAATTGGGAATCCCCACCGGGAGCGGAAGGGATTCCACGCCACATGAACGAGTAAAACACTGTTGCATAACACCAAACCTCATAACATGAACAACAAAGAGATAATGGACCGTGCAGCCAACACCATCCGTGTGCTGGCAGCCGCAATGGTCGAGAAAGCAAAAAGCGGACACCCCGGCGGCGCCATGGGCGGCGCGGACTTCGCCAACGTTCTTTACTCGAAGTTCCTGGTCACAGACCCGGACGATCCTACCTGGATAGCGCGCGACCGCTTCTTCCTTGACCCCGGACACATGTCTCCGATGCTATACTCGGTGCTCGCACTGAGCGGCAAATACACCGTTGACGAGCTTCAGCAGTTCCGCCAGTGGGGCTCTGTCACCCCCGGCCACCCCGAGCTTGACCCCAGGCGCGGCGTGGAAAACACCTCAGGCCCCCTGGGCCAGGGCCACGCCATGGCCGTAGGCGCCGCTCTCGCCGAGCGCTTCCTCTGGGCTCGCTTCGGCGACGTTGTGGCACACAAAACCTACGCCTTCATCTCGGACGGCGGCATCCAGGAGGAGATTTCGCAGGGCGCTGGCCGCCTGGCCGGCTTCCTTGGTCTCGCCAACCTGATCATGTTCTACGACAGCAACAAGGTGCAGCTGTCAACCGACGTTGACGCCGTAGACGACGAAGACGTGGCCGAGAAGTACCGCGCATGGCACTGGAACGTGCTCGAAGTGGACGGCACCGACGCCGACGCCATAGCCGGCGCACTGCAGACCGCCATCGAGGAGAAGCACAAGCCCACCCTCATCATCGGCCACACTGTCATGGGCCGCGGAGTGGTCAAGGCCGACGGCAGCAACTTCGAGGGCCAGTGCTCAACCCACGGCCAGCCCCTGAGCAAATCCGGAGCCGACTACGCCAAGACCATAGAGAACCTTGGCGGCGACCCCCAGAACCCCTGGATCATCCCCACCGACGTTCAGAAACTCTACAACGACCGCAACGCCGAGCTCCGCGAAATCTGCGCCGAGCGCAAGGCCAAGTTCGCAAAATGGGCCGAAGAAAACCCCGAAAAGGCCAAGACCCTGCAGAACTACATCGACGGCGTTATTCCCGAAATTGACTATTCAGCCATCGCTCAGAAAGAGGTATCGGCAACCCGCGTGGGCTCTGCCAAGGTGCTCGAAGTCCTCTCGGAGAAGATTGGCAACATGATAGTAAGCTCAGCCGACCTTGCCAACTCCGACAAGACCGACGCATTCCTCAAACATCAGCACGCTTTCACCCCCGGCGACTTCACAGGCGCATTCCTGCACGCCGGCGTTGCCGAGCTCACCATGGCCGCCATGATGAACGGCATTGTGCTCCACGGCGGCATGATGGCAGCCTGCGGCACATTCTTCGTGTTCTCGGACTACATGAAGCCCGCCATCCGCATGTCGGCGCTGATGCAGCTGCCCGTCAAGTACATCTGGACACACGACGCATTCCGCGTGGGCGAGGACGGTCCCACCCACGAGCCCGTTGAGCACGAGCAGCAGATCCGCCTGCTCGAGCAGCTTCACAACCTCGACGGCAAGCCCTCGATGCTCGTTCTCCGTCCCGCCGACTCCGTAGAGGCCACCGTGGCCTGGGAGATGGCTATGGAGAACACCACATCGCCCACAGGCCTGATTCTCACCCGTCAAGACGTGCACCAGCTCCCCGCCGCCAGCGGCAACCGCTATGCCGAGGCACAGGGCGCACGCAAGGGCGGCTACACGGTCATCGCTGCCGACAAGCCCGCAGTGGTGCTCGTGGGCAACGGCTCGGAAGTGAGCCTGCTCTGCGACGTGGCCGAATGTCTCAAGAAGGAAGGCGTGGCTGCTCGCGTGGTTTCGGTTCCCTCCATCGGCCTGTTCGAGGAGCAGTCGCCCGAATACCGCACCGGCGTCATCCCCATGGACGGCACACCCGTGTTCGGCCTCACCGCCGGCCTGCCCTCCACCCTGCGCGGCATCGTAGGCCCTTACGGAACCGTTTACGGCCTCAGCCGCTTCGGCGCCTCAGCCCCCTACAAGGTGCTCGACGAGAAGTTCGGTTTCACTCCCGACAACATCACCAACCAGGTGCTCCGCTTCATCGCCAAGTAACCGAACTCAACGCAATAGCATAGCGAAGGCCGCCCCCCGTCAGGGAGCGGCCTTCGATGTTTTTTCTCGGTCTGACCGACGCGCTCAGCGCTCGGCTATGAAAGCACGGGCGGTGGCAATGTCGCCGGCATGGTCCACGTCCACAATCTTGCGGAAGGGATAGGCGCGCAGGCGCAGACCGGCCTCGACAAGTGCGCGCTGATAGTTGCGCATACGGCTCACGCCGCGGTCCATGCACAGCTGCAGCACTGACAGTGCGGGAGTGGTCAGGCCGTAGATGCCGCCCGATATGTAGCGTATCTGCGGCTCGTGCTGGTCCTTGAACGCGGTGATGATGCCTTGCTTGTCAACGTCGATGTACAGGGGCTTCTCGTCGTCGATGAAGTCTGTGACAGCCATGTAGCCGTCGCACTCGGTGTCGGCGGCGAACGCCTCGGCATACTTGCTGAACTCGTCCTGATGGAAGATGGTGTCAACGGTTGTGAGGATGAACTTGGAGCCGGCGGGGAACACGCTCGACACCTCGTAGAAGCTGTGCATGGAGCTCGGCGTGGTCTTGACCACGAGGTGGATGGGCACTTCCGACTCGGCGGCGCGCTTCTCCAGGTAAGCGCGCACCTCGGTCATCTGCTCGTTGACGATGATGGATATGCTCTCGGCTTTGCAGGCCGTGAATATGTCGATGAGGCGGCCGATCATGGGACGTCCGTCGAGGTCGACCAGCGGCTTGGGGACGGCTATGCCTTCCTGCACCAGTCGCGAGCCTTCACCGGCTGCTATAATGGCAAAATTCATAGTGAACGGTTATGTTTTATGGGTGGGAGTTGTGTTGTTGTCAGTCGCGGTCTTTGCGTCCTTTCGACTCATTCTCGCGGTACATTCGGCGCAGAGGGTTGGCATGTGCCTCGTCCTCGCGTGCGCGTGCGCGTACAATGTCAATTGCGGCATAGATGGAGCTGAGCATCGACTCGGGCGATGCCTCGCCTGAGCCTGCTATGTCGTATCCGGTGCCGTGGTCGGGCGATGTGCGCACCACGGGCAGGCCGGCGGTGAAGTTGATGCCGTTGCCCATCGACATGGTTTTGAACGGGGCCAGACCCTGGTCATGGTACATGGCAAGCACTCCGTCGAACTTGACAAAGCGGCCGGCTCCGAAGAAACCGTCGGCGGCATAGGGTCCGAACACTGCTATGCCCTGCTCTTTGGCTTTGGCGATGGCGGGAGCAATGATTTCATTCTCTTCCGTACCGAGCATGCCTTCCTCGCCGGCATGCGGATTGAGCGCCAGCACGGCTATGCGGGGATAGTCCACGCCGAAGTCGCGGTGGAGCGAACGGTTGAATATGTTGAGTTTCTCCACGATCGAGTCGACCGACAGCGCTCCGGGCACATCCTTGATGGCCATGTGGGTGGTGGCGAGTGCCACGCGCAGATTCTCGCTACAAAGCACCATGAGCGACTTGGCACCGTCACCGGCGCGCGCCTCGAGATACTCGGTGTGGCCGGGGAATGTGAAGTCGGGGCTCTGGATGTTGTGCTTGTTGATGGGGGCTGTCACCAGGGCATCAACCAAGCCCTCGTTCAGGTCAGCAACGGCACGCTCCAGGCTGGCAAGCGCCGCACGACCGGCGGCCTCGGTCGACTGTCCCGGTTCGGGCATCACGTCCTCGCCCACCACGTTGATGATGTTGACAGCACCCTCATGGGCCTGCGAGGCGTCGGTGATCTGGGTCATGTTGATTGGCTGAATGCCCAGCGCCTTGCGGTAGTGCGAGGCTATCTTTGCCGAGCCGTAAACTATGGGGGTGCAGAGTTCGAATATGCGGGCGTCCTCGAGGGCCTTGAGGATAACCTCGTACCCCACGCCGTTTATGTCGCCGTGTGTTATGGCTATTTTCAGTTTCATATATTGATGGTCAGAGTGTTAGTCGTTACTGGTGGTTGCTTGTTTCTCGGCTTCCTTCTTGCCGGCCAGCATGCCGCAGGCAGCCATGATGTCCTCGCCGCGCGATGCTCGGATGGTGGCTGTGACGCCCAGGTTGTTGAGGCGATCGCGGAATGCCTCCATCACGGCGCGTGTGGCAGGACGGAGCTTGCTGTCGGGGATGGCGTGGAAGCGAATCAGATTGACACGTGCCGATGTTCCCTTGAGCAGGCGTGCCAGGGCGTCGGCATGGCGCAGGTCGTCGTTGAGGCCGGCGAATATGATGTACTCCACCGAGAAGCGGCGCTGGTGCGCGAAGTCGAAGTGTCGGATCATGTCGATGACTGAGCGCACGGGCCATGCCTGCTCGGCCGGCATCAGGGCACGGCGTCGGTCGGGATAGGGCGAGTGCACGCTCAGCGCTATGTGCACCTGGGTGCTCTCTATGAGCCGCTGCAGCTCGGGGAGCTTGCCTATGGACGACACGGTGATGCGCTTGGGGCTCCAGGCCAGGCCCCAGGGGGCAGTGAGTATCTCGATGGCGCGGAGCACGGCATCGAGGTTGTCCATGGGTTCGCCCATGCCCATGAACACTATGTTGGTGAGTTTCTCGGAGTCCTCCACGCTGAGCACCTGGTTGATGATGCGGTGTGTGGTGAGGTTGCCGTGGAAGCCCTGGCGGCCGGTCATGCAGAACTGGCAGTGCATCTTGCAGCCGGCCTGCGACGACACGCAGAGCGTGGCACGTTCGCGGTCGGGAATGTAGACTGCCTCCACATCCAGTCCGCATCCGCTGTCAAACAGATACTTGACAGTGCCGTCGGTGGAGCGCATGGCTGAAATCGGCTCTTCGCGGCCCACACAATAGCGCTCGGCCAGGCGTCGGCGGGCGTCCTTGCTCAGGTTGGTCATAGCGTCGATGTCGGTGACGCGTGCCACATAGAGCCAGCGCGCCATCTGTGCGGCGGCGAAACGGGGCATGCCCATCTCGGCGGCCACATCGGTGAGCTGGGCGAGCGTCATGCCCAGGAGGGGCGTTTTGGTCAAGGCTTGGTTGTCCATAAAATATTTTCACTTAACTGGATTTCACGAAAGAAACGGCTGTCAAAGCCCCATAAAATCCAAAATACAAATTTACGCCCATTCCACTTAACGCACCCCCAATTTAACACACATTAACACCCCGTCCCAAGCATCCAATTCTTAAAGGCACTTAGAACATATATAGAACCTCACTTCGTTAAAATTCTTTCAGCAGGAATAATACCTAAGTAAAGCCGTGCCCTGCGGGCTCAACTCCACAGTCAGAAAATCAGGAGATCTTGCCTTCAACTTTTGAGTATCAGATATATTTGAAAATACGATAATTATATATAAATTTGCGCCAAATTAGAGCAACACTCCATCACCAAATTAGAGTAACACTTCTCATCTATGAATTCTTGAGATATGGCAAATATACCCTGATGCTATCGGTATCTGCAAAAACAACGGGAGGCCGGGCCACTATTGAGTGTGGTCAGGCCTCCCGCTGTTTTTGGGTGGAATGGGATGGGGATCAGTTGAGGTCTTCCTCGATTGAGAACTCGTCGTCGAGGGTGTCGTCGAAGAGCGAGTCTGCGGGCTCGGCGGGAGCCTCGGCAGGCGCTTCTGCGGCCTCGGCAGCGGCGGCGGGAGCGGTCTTGCGTGCCGGAGTCTTGTCGGCGGCCTTCATGGCCTCGAAAATCTTGGCCTCGAGCTCTTCGGCGAGCTCGGGGTTGTCGAGGAGCACACGCTTGGCGGCGTCGCGACCCTGTGCTATCTTCTGACCGTCGTAGCTGAACCATGAGCCGCTCTTCTTGATGATGTCGTACTCCACGCCCAGGTCAATGATCTCGCCGGTGCGCGAAATGCCCTCGCCGAACATGATGTCGAACTCGGCACGCTTGAAGGGAGGAGCCACCTTGTTCTTGGTCACCTTGATGTAGGCACGCTTGCCCAGCACGTTGTCGCCATCCTTGATGGGATTGCGCGAGCGGATGTCGAGGCGCACTGAGGCGTAGAACTTCAGGGCATTGCCGCCGGTGGTAGTCTCGGTGGGACCGAACATCTGGCCTATCTTCTCACGGAGCTGGTTGATGAAGATGCAAGTGGTGTTGGTGCGCGAAATTGCGGCGGTGAGTTTGCGCATGGCCTGCGACATGAGGCGTGCCTGGAGGCCCATGTTGCGGTCGCCCATCTCGCCCTCGATTTCGCTCTTGGGGGTCAGCGCGGCTACGGAGTCAACCACCAGGATGTCGATGGCGCTCGAGCGGATGAGCTGCTCGGCAATCTCCAGGGCCTGCTCGCCGTTGTCGGGCTGCGAAATGAGGAGGTTGTTGATGTCTACGCCCAGGTTCTCGGCGTAGAAGCGGTCAAAGGCATGCTCGGCGTCGATGATGGCGGCGATGCCTCCGGCCTTCTGGGCCTCGGCAATGGCGTGAATGGCCAGGGTGGTCTTACCTGACGACTCGGGGCCGTAGATCTCGATGATGCGGCCTTTGGGATATCCGCCTACGCCGAGTGCATAGTTGAGGGCGATGGAGCCGGTGGGCACCACTTCAACGTTCTCTACCACCTCGTCGCCGAGTTTCATGATGGCACCGCGGCCGTACGATTTCTCAATCTTGCCCATGGCGTTGGCCAGAGCTTCGAGCTTGGCGGCACGGGGATCGATGGCTTCAGCCGACTTTTTGGCTGACTTTTTGGGTTTTTCTGCTTTCTCCATATTGGGTATGGTGTTTTTGTTGTTGATTTTTCTGATTTTGATGTTTTTGCAATGGTGGACATGCAACTCACAGAGGCTGTGAGCGTTGCCCTGATGCTACGGTGCAAAGTTAACGGCTTGGGTGTGAAATTTATTTTCCCACTGTGGTTAATCTGCGTTAATCCGCCATATGGCGCGAACCTTTCGGGGTGGGGCGTGTTTTACATGTACATAGCAAGATTACTTTTTCCATTGCAAGAAATGTGATAATGATTGGTTTATTATTAAGCGTGGAGGCGCCGGGAGGCATCTCCACGTTTGACGTATATACACTTCTGTAAAAATCAGCGGCGCTGCAGCGGCTCCCGTGCTGTGACGCCGGGAGCCGTGCCTTGCGGCGCTACTTGCTGTTTTCAGGAATTACCACTCCCTTGATGCGCAGGTTCACCTTCTTGCCGTTCTTGGCATTGGTGCGCAGCTTCACCACCTTGTCGAACTCGCCGGGGCGGTGCTTGGGGTTGTATGTCACTTTCACCTTGCCCTTTTTGCCGGGCTTGACAGGCTCCACCGGATACTGCGGGCGTGTGCATCCGCAGCTTGCCGTGGCCGAGACTATCACCAGCGGGGCGTTGCCGATGTTGGTGAACTCGAACTCGCACGTCACGGGGCCTTTGGCCTCCTGGATGTTGCCGAAGTCGTGCTGCTTGTCGGCAAACTGAATCATGGGCTTGTTCTCAACAGCCATGGCCACCATGGTGGCGGCGGCGATGAGGGTGAACAGCGCCGTTAGACGCTTGAGGATGGTGTTACTTTTCATTCTTCTTGAAGTAATAGTCGAGCACATTGCGTGCGGCGATGAAGGAGCTGAGGCGGTTGTCGAGCACGCGCTGCTCGTTGACTTTCACCATTTGCTCTATTTCGGGATCGTTGTAGAAGTGGGCGCGGAGCTTCTCGTTGATGGTTTCGTACATCCAGTAGCGCGCCTGCTGGGTGCGTCGGTGCTCGAAGAAACCGTTCTTGGTCACATAGTCGAAGTAGCGGTCAATCATATCCCACACCTCGGCTATTCCCAGCTCGTAGTAGCCCGAATAAGTGAGCACCTCGGGCATCCAGCCGCTGGTTGTTGGCGGAAAGAGGTGGAGGGCACTGCGGAACTGTGCCTGGGCCAGCTGTGCGCGGTTGATGTTGTCGCCATCGGCCTTGTTGATCACAATGCCGTCGGCCATCTCCATGATGCCGCGCTTGATTCCCTGCAGCTCGTCGCCGGTACCGGCCAGCTGGATGAGCAGGAAGAAGTCGACCATGGAGTGCACGGCAGTCTCGGACTGGCCCACGCCCACGGTTTCAACGAAGATGTTGTTATATCCGGCGGCCTCGCAGAGGACTATTGTCTCGCGCGTCTTGCGGGCCACACCGCCCAGCGAGCCGGCCGACGGGCTGGGGCGTATGAATGCGTTGGGATGAACCGACAGCTTCTCCATGCGCGTCTTGTCGCCGAGGATGGAGCCCTTGGTGCGTTCGCTCGAGGGGTCGATGGCCAGGACGGCGAGCTTGCCGCCGTCGCGGAGCACATGAAGGCCGAAAACATCGATCGAAGTAGACTTGCCGGCACCGGGCACGCCCGTGATGCCTATTCGGCGGCTGTTGCCGGAATAGGGCAGACACTTCTCGATGACCTCCTGGGCCACCACCTGGTGGTCGGGGTTGAGGCTCTCCACGAGGGTCACGGCGCGGCTCAGCGTGGTCACGTCGCCGCGGAGGATGCCCTCCACAAGCTCGCCGGCCGACGGCAGGCGCTTGCGCTTACGGGGCTTGAGGTAGGGATTAACGATGGGAGGCGCAGCCACGCCGCTGTTCACGGTAAGGCCTGTGTATTGTGCGTCGTTTTCGGGATGTTCCATGGTGATGATGTGGTTCTGGGATGATTCCGGGCGCAGCCGGAGCCCTGGAAAGGCCCTTGCGCCCATGATGCAAATTTAGCAATTTACTGCCAATGCGCAAAATATAGCTGGTTAACTATTCAAAAAACTCAAATGCGACAACCGTGGTAAGGGAAAATTGGCAAAAAGCGATTTAGAAATCATAATAAGATGAAAAATTGGCGGTAACAGACTTATGGTTATGGCAATATGTTGTAACTTTGCACTCTGGAACGGAAAAATCCACACTTGACCCGATGCCGGTTTGAAAACCGGACCGATTTCCGTTCACAAATTCCGCTTAAACCGATCATAACACATTCTACACGCCCATGTCCGAACAAGTTTCCAAAGGAAGCAATGCCTGCCGGGGACAGTTGCCCCTGTGGCTGTCAGTGATGCCGGTGGCACTGCTGCTGACGGCATTGATTGCACTTCTGATAACCGATGGCGCCGATGCCATCAACGCCTGGAGCCCTGTGGCCCTGCTGTCAGCAGCCGCCGTGTCGGTGCTGTCGGCCATGGCCTGGCGACGATGCCGCCGTGACGAGCTGTGGGACGGCATGCGCCGCTCCGCGCGCCAGATTCTGCCCGCCGTGCCTCTGCTGGCCCTCATAGGCCTGGTGTCCACCACGTGGATGCTCGGAGGTGTGGTCCCCACCCTGATTGATTACGGCCTGGAGAGCCTCAACCACACGTTCTTCCTGGCCATTGCCTGCGTGTCGTGCGCCATAGTGTCAGTGCTGACCGGCAGCTCGTGGACCACCATCGCCACCGTGGGCGTTGCCTTCATGGGCATAGGCCAGGTGATGGGCTACGGCGAGGGCTGGGTGGCCGGAGCCATTATCTCGGGCGCATACTTCGGCGACAAGGTGTCGCCGCTGAGCGACACCACAGTCGTTGCCTCATCGAGCTGCGGCGTGGACCTTTTCACCCACATCCGCTACCTGATGTTCACCACCCTGCCGGCGCTTACGGTGGCCCTTGCCGTGTTCTCCTGCGTGGGCGTGTTCGGCGGCATGGAGCTGACAGCTGCATCGGACGGCGAGCTGCTCGATGCGCTCCACTCCTCGTTCAACATCACCCCGTGGGTGCTCCTGGTGCCCGCCATCACCATCGGCCTGATAGCCTGCCGCATCAACACGGTTCTGGTGCTCACGGTGTCGGCGGCGCTCGGCCTGGTGTCGATGTTCGCCACCCAACCGCAGATTGTGGAGCAGATCAGCGTGGTCAACTCGCTCCTTGCCGACACCAGCATAGCCACCGGCAACGCCCGCCTCGACGCCCTGGTCGAGACTTCGGGTCTGAAAGGCATGCTGCCAACCATCGAGCTGGTGCTCTGCGCCATGGTTTTCGGCGGCGCCATGATCGGCACCGGTATGCTCCGCAGGGTGTCCGAGGCTTTCACCAGCCACCTGCGCAAGCGCACAAGCATTGTCGGCGCCACCGTAGGCTCGGGACTGCTGCTCAACTCATGCACCGCCGACCAGTACCTGTCCATCATCATCGGCGCAAACATGTACCGCGACGTCTACGACCGCTTCGGACTGGAAAACCGCCTGCTGAGCCGCACGCTCGAGGATTCGGTGTCAGTCACCTCGGTGCTGATTCCGTGGAACAGCTGCGGCGTCACGCAGTCGGCCGTTCTGGGCGTTTCCACGCTTGTCTACCTGCCCTACTGCATCTTCAACTATCTGTCGCCCGTGATGACGCTCCTCGTGGCCTGGACGGGCTTCAAGATCCGCACGCTCGCCACCGAGCTCCAGACCCGGTAAGAGCCGCCGGATTTACCGCCAGGGCAAGCCACCTGCCTCAGGCCCCTACCCCACCACCAACGCACACACCATCCCACCATACGCAGAAAGCGCCGCCCCGGGCATTCCGGAGCGGCGCTTTCTGAATATTGTCACGCGGTGCGTCTTACTTCAGTGTGACGGTGTAAGGCACGTTGGTGAGGTCGAGGGTGACGGTGTAGGAACCGGCGGGAACGATGATGTTTTCGCCGCCAACAGTGAGGCAGTCCATGTCGCCGCCCAGGTTGATGTCCCAGTTGTCGTTGAAGCGGAACTTCCAGCCCTGGCCGTCGCTCACGGTGAGCTGACCGGTCCACACGAGGCCGTCGGTGCTGGTGAGAGCCTGCTGGCCGCCCCAGCCGTTGAAGTCGCCGATGAGGCCGACAGAGGTGATGGGGGTGATGGTGTAGGTGAGGTCGGCGGTCTTCACGTTGACGAATACGAGGTCCTCGGTGGGAGCTGCCAGGTTGGCAGCGTCGCCGGCGGTGCTCAGCAGGCCTGTGGTCTCACCGGCGCCGTAGTTGGTGCCGTTCCAGTCAGCCTGGCTTGAGAACTTGAATGAGCCTTTGAGCTTGGCAAAGCCCTTGTAGTCGCCCTTGCCTACGGCCGAGGCCAGCATCTGGGCGTTGTTGTGGTTCCAGCCGTTGGCGTCGCCGGGCATGTAGAGCAGGTCGAACTGGGGCTGCCATTCGTAGGTCTGGTTCTCCATGTCGATGACGAGCTTGTACACGCCAGCCTGCTTGATGCAGCCTGCGCCGCAGTCCTCGGTGTCGGTGCGGGGAACCAGGTTGCCCGACAGAGCGTCGGAACCGTTCTCCTTGACGCCGAATGCGCCGTTGGCGGCCTCAACCCAGTTGCCGGCAGCAATGGTGGAGTTGGGCACCACCTTCCACCAGTAGCCATCGGCAGCCTGCTGGGCGGTGATGGTGACGGTGAGGGTGAAGATGGGGTCTTCGTATACGTCGGCGTCGCTGTGGTGGAAGGGAACAGCCTCGGCCACGGACCATCCGTTGATGGTGCCGAGCAGGCCGTAACCGTCCTCGATCACGATGCCGAGGTCAAGCGGGGTGATGTTGGTGGTGGCGTTGAGATAGTATGTCTCGGGGCCGCCGATGATAACCTTTGAGTCGCCGTTCTTGGCATAAGCCTGAGCGCGGAGGTAAACGTCCTTGGGCTTGGCAGATTTGCCGATAGCCTCAACGTAGGCGCCTTCCAGATCGTCGGCAGTTGCCGTGAGAGTGTAGGCGTTGGGGTTGGACTCTGACTTGGTGCAGGTGATGGCGAACGGAGCCGACTTGGTGAAATCGGCGTCGTTGCCCATCTCGCCAACGAACTCCAGGGCGTAAGCCTCGGGGAAGTTGACAGTAGCGGCGGTGCCGAGCACCACTGAGTTGTCCTCGGCATTGTTGAGGGCAGTGAGGTCGATGGCCTGGGGCACAGAGGCTGTAACCTGGAGGCCGTCAGCGCCCATGATGGGGAGCTGGGGGTTGGTAGCTCCTTCGGGGAAGCCCTTCTCATCGGAGCAAGCAGCGCCGGCCATGCTCATGGCGGCTACGGCTGCCCAGAGGATGATATTTGATTTTTTCATGTTCGTGATGTTTTAAAAATCAGTTGGCCGGAGTAGCCTTGATGGTGAATTCGTGAGTGTTCATGTCAATGTGCATCTCCATGGTGCCACCCTGCCATGCGGGGAAGCTGAATGCACCCTTACCCTTGACGAGGGTGTAGGAGAACTCGTTGTCGTTGAGCTCGAACTCGATGGGATTGTCATCGGCCTGCGAGCCCCATGAGTCGGCATCCCAGCCGGTGAGGGCTGTGTAGAAACGGAACATGGCGTTGCCGGCTTCCACCTGGAAAGTGCCGCTGTACTGCTGGCTGCCGATGGCGTCCTCGGGCTCGTAGAGTGCCCACGAGGCATAGTGCTCGGCGTTGGCGGCATCGGGACCCTTCCAGCCTTCGGGAGCACCTACCAGGTAGATCTTGCCCGGGCTCTGGATGGCGCAGTAGCCCTTCACTTTCTGGAGGCATACCACGTTGCTTGACAGAATTTCGGAACCTTCGATGCCGGGCACGCTGCCGATCACGCGGAAGTAAACGGGGCGTGCGGGCTCGTCGGTGTACTGCTCTTCCTTGCTGATGCCGCGGAGTTTGCAGAGGCCGATGGCCACGTTCTCCATGGAGATGGAGGCGTTGCATGTCTTAAACACATCGGGGAGCTCGAAGTAGTCGTCGTAGGTCTGGCCGTCAATTTCGGTGGCCTTGAAGTTCTCGTTGAGCGACATCTGCACCACGTACTGGCCGGCGGCTGAGAAACCCCAGTCAGGCTGCGACCAGTCCAGGTCGATGGTGCCTTCGGGAGTAGCCAGGTCATAGTATTGCGAAGCCAGTGCAGGAGTGTTAACCACAAACTTGGTGGCCGGCGTGAAACGCGGGGCGGTGTTCTGTTTGCAGCTGCTCATTGCCATCACGGAAACCGCGGCGGCAAAAAGAATGGCTATTTTTTTCATTTTCATGTTTTTTGATTCGGTGATGTTAACAAACAAGTCACGCGGCATTAGTAGCCGGGGTTCTGCTTATAGCCCTGGAAGGAGATAACCTTCGTGGGGATGGGGTAGAGGTTGTACTTGGTGTCGGTGGCTGCACCCTTCTGCACGCCGCCCTTCCAGTTCCAGACATAGGCTGAGCCGGCGAATTTGCCGTGGCGCACCAGGTCGGTGCGGCGGATGTTCTCGCCGTAGAGCTCGCGGCCGCGCTCGTCGAGGATGTTGGCCAGGGTCATCTGTGAAGCGGTCCAGGGTTCTACGCCGGCACGCTCGCGCACATTGTTCACATACTGCAGGGCGTCGGCGGCGTTACCGGCGTTGCCGGCGATGTTGGCCTCGGCGGCGTTCAGGTAAATCTCGGCCAGACGGATCACGGTCCAGTCAGCATCGCAGAATGCGTTCGAGGCTGAGGGCGAGATGCTCATGTCGATGTTGCCGTCCTTGTCGAAGGCGAAGTTCGAGTACTTCAGCGGAGCATAGCCCTTGCCGAAGCCGGCGCTGCCTGAGATGGTCACGTTGTCGATGGCGAGGCCGTCCTTCGAGGTCATCCACAGCTCGGCGCGGAGGTCGGTGGCGTTGCCGTCGGCGTCAAAGTTCATGAGCTCAGACAGCTGCTGGCGGGCAACCATACAGGTCCACGAGCTGTTGAGGTTCGAGTTGTTGACGTTGATGTCGTCGAACGCACCCTGGCAGGCGCCCACATAGAAGGTGGAGCCGCCGTAGCTCTGCAGGTTGTTGCCGTCCTGGGGGATGGTCCAGATGATCTCGTTCTCACGCGAGCCTTGGGGAGCGTACTCGTTGTTGTTGGCGCCGAAGAGCGAGATGTAGTTGTAGGCCAGGCCGGTTTCGTTGAAGCCGGTACCCTTGTGGTGGTTGATGATCTTCTGGCTGATGTTCCAGCACTTGTCGTAGGCGGGGGTGCCGGTGAAGGCCTGGGCGTTCAGATAGAAGCGCGACAGGAGGGCGTCGGCAGCCTCCTTGCCCACGTAGCCGTAGGCGGGAGCCACATAGTTGTCGCCGTACTCGGCCGATACCTCCTCGAGGGTGGCTACGACCTTGTTGTAAAGCTCGGCGCGGGGTGTCTGCTCGGGAGCGGCGCCTGAGGGCGAGGTCTCGTCGCAGTAGCCGGCATCGCCGAACTGGCTGATGGCGTAGAAGTAAGCGTAGGAGCGTACAATCTTGGCCTGGCGGATGTACTCGTCCATCTCGGCGTTGAGGGCCTCACCGAAGGCACCACGGTTGCTCTCGATGGTGCGGATAGCCTCGTTGCAGAGGGCGATTTCGGTGTACAGACGCGAGTAGGCGGTGTACATGATGCCGTTGTCCGGGGCAAAGTTCATGGTCACCATCTCGTACATGCCGGCGTCGGCGAACTGGAGCCATGAGTAGCCGTCGGCGGGTATCTCCTCAAGGAAGAAGAGCTGGCGGGGGAAGGCTGTTGCGCCGGCGTCGCCGGCAAGGCCGAGGATGGTGGATCCGGCACCGCCGTAACCGGCGGTTGACAGACCCTGGTATATTTCGGCGATGATCTGATGGAGTGTGCCCTGGGGGTTCTCCTTGATCAGTTTGTCAATCGTCTCCTGATTGGGGTCTTTGACGGGTACGTCCAGATCGTTGACACAGGAGCTGAGGCTCAGAGTGCCAGCGAGGGCCAGACCCACAAAGTATTTTGAAAATATTTTCATATTGCTGATTTCTAAATTATTTCAGAATGAGCTAAATTTAAATATGCTGTGAGCGTCTGACCGTTTTAGAATGTGGCCACCAGACCCAGCGAGTAAGTGGTGGGACGCGGATATGTGTTGGAGTCAACACCTGAGAACACCTCGGGGTCGAGACCGGAGTACTTGGTGATGACGAAGGGGTTCTGAACGGCGCCGAACACGCGGAGCTTCAGGTTGTTGTTCAGCAGGTTGGGGAAGGTGTAGCCCAGGGTTATGTTGTCGCAGCGGAGGAAGCCGGCGTTCTCCAGGAAGTAGCTGGAGCGCACCAGGTTGGTGACGGCCGAGTTGTCGTTGAAGTAGAAGTCGCTTACGAGCACATTGTTCAGGCGCGAGCCCTGGCCCTGTATGTTGGTCAGGTTGATGGCGCCGGGACGTACACCGTTGAACACATAGTTGCCGATGGATGCGCGGAGCACGAAGCCGAGGTCCCAGTTCTTGTAGCTGAAGTTGTTGTTCCAGTTGATGGTCACCTTGGGGTCCTTTGAGTGCTTGACAACGAGGTCGTTGGCGTCGATTTCGCCGTCCTGGTTCTGGTCAACGTATACGTTGGGGATGGGGTTGCCGTCCTTGTCGTAAACCTGCTCGAGAACGTAGAAGGAGAATGCGGGCTTGCCCACTTTGTGCACCTGGATAGGACCGGCGTTCTCGGATGCGGGGTTGCCGTATGCGTCGAGTGTGAAGGTCTTGTCCTCCTCGGCGGAGCCGGTGAGCTCTGTGATCTTGTTGGAGTTCCAGGCCACGTTCAGACCGGTGCTCCAGTTGAAGTCGTTGCTCACGATGGGGCGGGCGGTGATGTTGAACTCGACACCGATGTTGCGGAGCGAGCCGATGTTGCGGTTCATGGCGTTGGTGGTGGTCATACCGGCGGGCACGGGCACGTAGGCCAGGAGGTCCTTGGTGTTGCGCAGATACCAGTCAACGCTTGCGGTGATGCGGTTGTTGAGGAAAGCCATGTCCACGCCGGCGTTCCAGGTGGTGGTGGTCTCCCACTTCAGGGCGCCGTTGAACGAGTTGGGATAGAGAGGAGCGATCCAGTTGCCGCCGAGGGGCGAGGGATAGTAAACAGAGGGCTGCGAGATGGAGTAGGTGGGAGTGTACATATTGTAACCGCCTACGTCCTGCTGACCGGTCTGACCCCAGCCGAGGCGAAGCTTGAGTTCGTTCATCTTGTCCACGCCTTCGAAGAAGGGCATGTTGTTTATCTTCCAGCCGAGGGCCACAGAGGGGAACAGACCCCAGCGGTTGTCCTTGGAGAAGCGCGAGGTACCGTCGTCACGCAGAGTGAAGGTGAAGAGGTATGTATCCTTGAAGCTGTAGTTCAAGCGGCCGTAGAACGAGATGAGGTTCAGCTGGCCTGCACCGTAGTACACGTACTGGCGCTGAGCCTGGGTGTCGCCCCAAGCCTGGCCCACGTGGCTCTCCCACCAGGGCTTCTCGTTGATGGTGAAGCTGTCGGTGGCGGGGTCGTAGGTCTTGTAGTAACCGTTGGTGGTGTAGCGGGTGTAGTTGTGGTTGTGGAAGTCGGTGCGCTGCCATGAGTAACCGGCCATAACGTCGAGGTTGGACTGGATGGCCTCGAATTCCTTCTTGTAGTTGAGGTAGAACTCGAGCAGGGTATTGCGGTTGAGGCTCTTGTTGGTGTACATCTCGCCTGCGCCGTCGGCATAGCCGTTCTTCCAGGTCACGGGGATGTTGGGTTTGGTCTCGTCCTTGGTCTCGCCCTTGACCACGTCATAGCCCAGGTTGAGGTTGAGGTGGAGTTCGGGGAGGAAGTGGAGAGCGTAGTCAATCTGCAGGTTGCCGGTCGAAGCCCATGCGCGGTTGCGCTTGTGCACGCCGAAGATGCTGCTCACGGGGTTCATGGCGCCGATGCTCTCGGGGTTGCCCAGCGGGTTGAGGGGGTTGGAGTAGCCGCCCATGTACTGGATGCCGGCGTTGCCGAAGGTCTTGTAGTTGGTGTAGACAGGCATAGTGGGATTGAAGCCCATGGCGTCGCCCACGGTGCCCTCGAGGCCTGAGTTGCGCTCGTTGATGTACGAACCCTTGACGTTGGCCTGGATCTGCAACAGTCCGTTGAAGAATTTCGGGGTGAGGTTGAAGCCCACGGTGGTGCGGCTCACGCCGTTGGTCTTGATGATACCGTTGTTGTCGCTGAAGCTGACGTTGACGCGGTAGGGGAGGAAGCCCACGGTGCCGCCCACGCCCAGGTTGTAGTCCTGAGAGAAGGAAGTGCGGAGCACTTCGTCCTGCCAGTCGGTGTTGGCGTTGCCGAGGTACTGCTGTGAGCCTTCGGGCAGGTACTGCTTGACAGCGGCGCGGAAGGCATCGCCGTCGAGCACGTCGTAGGTGCGACGGGCGTTGTTCACGTGGAAGTTGGCCGAGAAGGTTACCTGGGGACGACCGCTCTGGCCCTTCTTGGTGGTGATGATGATCACACCGTTGGATGCGCGCGAACCGTAGATGGCGGTTGCCGAAGCGTCCTTGAGGATGGTCATTGACTCGATGTTGTCAGGCGAGATCATGGTCATGGCGCTTGATGCACCGTAGCTGCCCACCATGGGCACACCGTCGATGACCACGAGGGGGTCGTTGCTGGCGTTGAGCGAGGCACCGCCGCGGATACGGATGGATGCGCCGCCTGCGGGGTTACCGCCGTTGGTGGTAACGACCACACCGGGGCTTGCGCCCACCAGCAGGTCGTTGGCCGATGTAGCCAGGCCGGCTTCGATTTCGTCAGGCTTTACAACCGACACGGAACCGGTGGCATCCTCTTTCTTTACAGAGCCGTAGCCCACAACCACCAGCTCCTGGAGGACCTGGGAGTCGCCTTTGAGGTAAATTTCGAGTTTGGTGCGACCGTCGAGGGCGATGGTCTGTGTCTGGGCACCGACGTAGGATACCACGAGAGTGCCTTTGGGGTCCACTGAGATGGCGAAGTTGCCGTCGATGTCAGTAGCGGCGCCCACACCGGGAACGCCTTGCACAGTCACACTGGCGCCGATGGCGGGGTCGCCGTCAGGGTCATAGACCGTACCGGTAACCGTCACTTTCTGTGCCAATGCCGGTAAGGCCATGAACAGAGCCATAGCGATGGCCAGCCATGCCTTGCGGTTCATTTGAAAACAAATGTTCTTCATGCAGCAAGTTTTTTTGTGAGTTAGTTAATATAGTTTGATTTTTTGGTTGGATTCAGATGTGTTTTCTGTCGATTCGGGATTGTCAAGGATGGTGGAAGTCTTTAACAGGTGGCGGTCAGAGCCGGCGACAAAGGTCCGTGCGGCCGGCATTCGCGCTCCGGCAGCCTGACAGGCATTTATTCCTCATGTGTGTACTATGCGGATCGTCAGTCATGGTACGAGAAGTGGAAAACGTGTCGTTAGATGGACGTAGATTTCTGCATTTCAGGCGGTTGCCCTCCATGCTGCCCTGGTTGGATCTTTCGGCTCGTTTGTTAGAGATACTATAATCCTGAATTAACAGCGCAAATTAAACACTTTTTTTGGGGATTTTACACAAAATAAAAGGAAAAAATACACGCCGACCCCAAAATTTAACATTTGTAAAAATAGCAGGGGGCGCTCCCTGCGGAGCGCCCCCTGCGGTATGTGGGGAATGGTTGTTGTCTATCCTTCGGTTCAGGCGGCCTTGACTTCCTTGGCGGCCTTCTTGCGACGGCTGTCGGTGATGTAGGCCACAGACGAGGCGATGAAGATGGAGCACAGGGTGCCGATGATGACGCCCATGCTCATGGCGAACACGAAGCTGCGGATGCTGTCGCCGCCCAGGATAAAGATGCAGAAGAGCACCAGCAGGGTGGACAGCGAGGTCATGATGGTACGGCCCAGGGTGGAGTTGAGCGACTTGTTGATGGTGGTGTAGAAGTCCTGCTTCGGATAGAGCGAGACATTCTCACGCACACGGTCGAACACCACCACGGTGTCGTTGATCTGGTAACCGATAACGGTCAGGATGGCGGCGATGAACGTCTGGTCAATCTCCATGGCGAAGGGCAGCACGCCGTAGAGCAGCGAGTAAATGCCCACGATGGAGAAGGCGGTGAAGGCCACGGCTGCAAGTGCGCCGATGGAGAAGGCCACGTTGCGGAAGCGGAGCAGGATGTAGAGGAACATGGCGATGAGGGCCAGTGTCACAGCTATATATGCCTCGGTGCGCATGTCGTCGGCCACGGTGGGACCAACCTTCTGCGACGAGATGATGCCGTGGTCGGCGTCGAAGGTGGAGAACTGCTTCTCATTGATGCCGCCAAGCCAGGGCTTCAGGCCCTTGTAGAGCTTGTCGGTGATTTCCTTCTCGGTGTCCTTGCTGTCGTTCTTGATCTTATAGTTGGTGGAGATACGCACCTGGTTGGAGCTCTGGATGGTGATCACCGATACGGTGGCACCCTCGAACTCAGGGGCGAGAGCCTGCTGGATCTCCACGGTGTTGACGGGCTGTTCGAACTTCACAACGTAGTTGCGGCCGCCGGAGAAGTCGATGCCCTGGTTCAGACCGCGGGTGAAGAGCGATACGACGAACACCAGGATCATAACGCCTGCAACGGTGAACGACACGCGGCGTGCGCCCAGGAAGTTGAAGTGCGAGTTGATGAACATCTTGCGCGACAGCGAGGTGGAGAATGTCATCTGCTCCATCACCTTCGACTTGGCGATCCAGATGAAGAACAGACGGCTCAGGTAAACTGCTGTGAAGAACGAGCAGATGATACCGATGATCAGAGTGGTGGCGAAACCCTTGATGGGACCTGTGCCGAAGAACAGCAGGATGACGCCGGTGATGATGGAGGTGAGGTTGGAGTCGAAGATGGCCGAGAAGGCGTTGGAGTAGCCGTCGGCGATGGCGGTGCGGGGGTTCTTGCCGGCGCGGAGCTCTTCCTTGGCGCGCTCGAAGATGAGCACGTTGGCGTCAACGGCCATACCCAGCGAGAGTACGATACCGCAGATACCCGACATGGTGAGCACGGCCTGGAAGGAGGCCAGAATGCCGAATGTGAAGAAAAGGTTCAGAACCAGGCAGAGGTTGGCTACCAGGCCGGGGATCAGACCGTAGAAGGCGCACATGAAGATCATCAGGAGCACCAGGGCCACTACGAACGACCACATGCCGTCCTCGATGGCCTGCTGACCCAGCGACGGGCCGATAACCATGTCGGAGATGATGTTCACCTTGGCTTTCATCTTACCGGCCTTGAGCACGTTGGCAAGGTCCTTGCCTTCCTCCACGGTGAAGTCGCCGGTGATCTGTGAGCGGCCGCCCTCGATGGCGTCGTTCACGTTGGGAGCGGAGTAAACCTGATCGTCAAGCACGATGGCGATGGCCTTGCCCTTGTTGGCGCCGGTGATGCGTGCCCACTGGCGTGCGCCCTCGGCGTTCATGGTCATGTCCACTTCCACGCCGCCCTTGAGCGAGTTCTGGCCTATGTCGCTCGAAGCGTCGGTAACCACCTCGCCGTCAAGGGCGGGCTGGCCGTTGGTGAGCTTCAGGGCATAGAGAGCATAACCTATCTTGACGTCCTTGCCGTCCTTGCCGGGACGGGTCTCGGGCTTCACACCCCAGCGGAGCACCAGGTCGTTGCGCAGGTAGCGCTGGGCGACGGGCGAGTTGACGAGTTCGTTGATCTCACACATCTCCTTGTTGGAGGGAACATAGCCGAGCACCACATAGCCGGGGTTCACCTGGCCCTGTGCGGCGAGGAGCATGTTCTGGAGAGCCACGGTGCTGACGGTGCTGTCCTGGACAGCGGCGAGAGCCTGGAGTGCGGGAGCCACTTCCTGCTGGGTGAGTGTCTCGAAGAACTCGAGGTTGGCCGAACGCTGCAGCAGTTCGCGCACGCGCTCGTGGTCCTTGACGCCCGGGAGCTCAAGCAGGATCTGGCCGTCCTTGCCCTGGAGCACCTGGATGTTGGGCGACACTACGCCGAACTGGTCGATACGTTTGCGCAGGGTCTGGGTGGCCGAGGTGTTGACCATGTCGGTCACCTCCTGGCGGAGCTGCTCGCGCACCTGGCCTTCGGAAGAGCCGGCCTTCACGTTGGGGAACACCACCGACATGTCGGCGGCGGGAGCCAGCTTGTGATATTCTTTAATAAAGGAGCCCACGTAGTCGTCGTTGGCGGTCTCGGGGTTTGCCATCAGGGCCTCGGTGTTGGCCAGGGCCTTGTTGAAAATGGAGTCGTTGCCGGTGGAGGCGAGCTGACGGAGCATGTCAGGCATGTCCACCTGCAGGATCACGTTCATACCGCCCTTCAGGTCGAGGCCGAGGTTCACGCCCCATTTGCGGACGTCGGTGAGGGTGTAACCCAGATAAACTTTCTTCTCTCCCAACGAGTCCATATAGTGCTTATACGCATCGTTGTAGGCTTGGTCGTCGTTTCCTTTGGAAACAGACAGGGCATATTCGTCGGCCTGTGTCTCGTAGCTGTCGTTCACGAAGGTGAAGGACAGGTAGAAAGCGCAGACAAGCACCAAGAATATGGCGATTACTCCGGCGAGTATACTGCCCAGGGTTCCTTTGCTTTGCATGAGTCTTTAAAAAGTGGTTTATAATTGGTTTAAAAATTTTTTGCTCTGTGCGGTGAAAAAACGGGGCTGACCGGCATCGTGCAGGGGGTTCGGACGACACTCGAATGGTTGCGTCGGCCAAACACAACCATCTGAGGCACAGCCCGTTGACCCGCAGTTCAACAGCTTTGCCGGAGGCTTCACGCGGCCCTAAACAGGGCTAAATGAGCCTTTTGCACCTTTTTTCAGCTTGCAAATATACAAATTTCTTTTGAACCTTGCCGTATACAGTGATAAAAAGTTGTCATTTCGGCTCCAAAAAGCCTTTAAATGTCAAGAAAGCCTTTTTTGCACACCTCAGTCGGCCGAAATCCGCTACTGGTGCGGATCCGCGTGCCCCGTGCCATTTTATTAACATCGGCGACAAAACTTTTGGACCCTCCGATGTGTTGATAATCATAAACATATACAACCAAAATACCAAAATTCTGAACAAAATGGATATCAAGAACTTATTCGACCTCACGGGCAAAGTGGCCGTGGTGACCGGTGCCGGCGACGGCATTGGCAAAGGCTCAGCCGAAATTCTGGCCGCCGCAGGCGCTGCCGTGGTGGTGAGCGATATAAATGCCGAGAAGGCCCAGGCTGTGGCCGACGCCATCAACGCCGCCGGCGGCAAGGCCGTGGCCCAGGTGTGCAACGTGCTCGACGACAACGACCGTCAGGCCCTCATCAACGCCGCCGTAACCAAACTGGGCGGCATCAACATCCTGGTCAACAACGCCGGTCTGGGCGGCGGCGGTCGCGAGAACCCGTTCAAAATCGACCTGGCCTATGCCGAGCGTATCTACGGCATCAACGTCTTCGCGCCCCTGCGTCTCTGCCAGCTGGCCGTGCCCCTGATGCAGAAGGCCGGATACGGCGCCGTGATCAACATCACCTCCATGAGCTCAATCGACAAGGAGCCCAACATGTGCATCTATTCGTCGTCGAAGGCCGCCCTCAACCACCTCGCAGCAAACCTGGCCTATGACTTCGGCCCCTACGGAGTGCGCATCAACAACGTAGGACCCGGCGCAACCCGCACCGCAGCCCTCCAGAAGATTCTCACCCCCGAGCTTCAGGAGAAGATGCTTCGCCACACCCCCATCCACCGTCTCGGCGAGGTCAGCGACATCGCTCAGGCCGTGCTCTTCTTCGCTTCGCCGGCCTCGGCATGGATCAGCGGTCAGACCCTGTTCGTGAACGGCGGCGGCGACCAGACCCTCGACTGACCGCACCGTCACCAAACACAACTAACATAAACATTTAACACTCTCATCTTCCCATAACTATGGATCCAATGAAACTGTTTGACTTTTCCGGCAAAGTCATAATCATAACCGGCGCCGCCGGCGCCATCGGCAGTGAGGCAGCCCGCCAGCTGGCATTGTACGGCGCAAACGTCGCTCTGACCGACATCAACGAAGACAAGGTAAAGGCCGTGGCAGCCAAGATTCAGGCCGAGACCGGCCGCGAATGCATCGGCGTCGCCGCCGACGCCACAAAAGAGGAGGACCTCAAAGCACTCGTCGACACCGTAGTGGCCAAATTCGGCAAAATCTCCGGCCTGATCAACAATGTGGGCTGGGGCAAAGCCACTCCCCTCTGGGGCTCAGACACCGACAAAATGGTGGCATCGTACGAGCTCAACACCGTTTCGGCCTACAACATGACCAAATACTGCATGCCCTACCTGCGCAAGGAGCCCAACGCTTCGGTGGTATTCTCCGGTTCGATGGTAGGCGACACCCCCTCGCCCGAGTTCATCGAATACTCCACCGCCAAGGCCGGCCTGATCAACATGGCCCACAGCATGGCCGTTGTATCCGGTCCTGAAGTGCGCTTCAACGTGGTGGTCATCGGCTCTGTGGACAACGGCAGCGCCACCCTCGAGGCAGGCTACGATCCCGCCATGCTCAAAAAGATTTCCGACGCCATTGTCATGAAGCGCCGCGGCACTCCCGTCGATATTGCCCACGCATTCCTGTTCCTGATGAGCGATGCCGCATCGTGGATCACCGGCATCAACCTGATGGTGGACGGCGGCGGCATGTACGAGAGCAAGATGCCCAGCTGACACCATTGATTGTCAACACACTACGCGGCATGGGGGCGCGCCCACGCTCTTCTCGGAGCAAGGCGCGGCGCCCATGCCGTCGCAGTTTACACCCACCAATCCACCTGTTCAACACCCACCCATACTCAGGGACTATGAAACGCACCATTTCATCACTGACAGCAGTGCTCACGGCAGTGCTAATGTGGGCCCAGACGCCGGTCGACGCCCAGGGCACACGCGCCTACCCCGCCGACTGCAACGGCCTGCCCATCAAGACTGTGCAAATCACCATGAGCCGCAACGGGCGCACCGAGCTCGCCGATTCGCTGACTCTTCAGGGCTTCTACAACGCCTTCAACCTCCACCCCGGCTCCACATTCAGCCAGGCCGTGGCCGACATAGCCATGCTCCGCATCAAGGACAACGCCCATGTGGCCACAGCCGACTATGCGCTCTACTCCGCATCGCCGGGCACCCCGGTGACAATGGTGGTGAGCATAGACCTGCTCGGGCCTGACCAGCACAAGGACGTGAACGGCCGCGAAGGCATGGCCGTGACGCGCTCCGCACGCGACTTTCCGCTCATCTACCAGGACAGCCGCTCTCAGCTGTCGCTCATCCTCAACGGCGGCGTGGGCCTGTTCGACGACGTCGACGGCTTCTTCGGCCAGGGCGTGGCACTGAACCAGGGCAACCCCATCGCCACCGATCCCGAGGGCACCGGCAGCCGCTTCTGGGGCGAGGCATTCATAGAGCCAGGCATAGCCGGAATCATCCGCCTGGGACATCCCGACATTTATGCCTACGGCGCCGTAAGCGCCATAATCAGCGGACGCAACGCCTCCGACGCCTTCAGCCACGGCGGCCACGCCTACATCGACTTCGAGAAGCTCTATGCCGGCGTGCTGTTCTCGGGCATTGGTCCCGAACACAACCAGACCATCAACCTGTCGGCCGGACGCCAGGAGTTCCAGCTCAACGACGGTTTCCTGATCTCGCGCTTCTCGGGCTCGGCCAACGCCGGCCCCCGCGCCAGCACCTACCTGAACTCGCGCCGCGCCATGCACATGACGGCCGTGGCCAAATGGTCGTCGCCCCGGTTCACCGCCGAGGCCTTCTACATCCAGCCCCAGGAACTCACGCGCCACGCCCATGCCCGGGTGCGCTACGCCGGCGCCTATGCCGGCTACAACTCGGCGCACTTCAGTCCCGGTCTGGCCTTCGTGAGCCGCATCCACGGCGAGGGCGACTATTACCTGCCCGACGGCTCGATGCTCAGCCACAAGGGTCTGCTGGCCATCAACCCCAAGCTCTACATCACCGACATTGCCGACACAGGCCTTTTCTTCAAGACTGAATATGTGCACGAATGGCACACCGGCGGCGGCATGGCCGCCAATGCCTGGTATGCCGGCCTCGGCGCCGACCTGCGCCGCATGGCCTGGACGCCGCGCGTGTACTACCGCTATGCGTTCATGCAGGGCGACAACCCCGACACCAAGGTGTACACGCGCTACGACCCGGTCCTCTCCGGCGGTCTGGCCGAGTGGGTGCAGGGCATGAACATGTGCAAGGTGGTGGGCACCGGCAACATCATCACGCACCGCGTGGAGGTGCAGGTCTACCCCTCGTCGAAGGTCAACCTTGAGCTTGACTACTACCACCTGCGCGCCGACCGGCTCAACAATGTGGGCGGCGCGGCAGTGCTGTCGCACCTCAAGTCCAAGCACCTTGGCGATGAAGTGACACTGCAGTGCAACTGGAACATCAACAGCCACTTCATGGTGCTGGGTCTGGTGTCGTTCGCCTTCCCAGGCGCCGGTATCCGCGATGCCCTGCCACACCCCGTCCGCGCCTGGCAGACCTACCAGCTCAACCTGTTCATGTTCTTCTGACTTCTTTCCACACTTGCGAAACGCCGCGCCGCCCCTGCCGAATGTGTGTCGGCAGAGGCGGCGCGGCGTCGTTCGCAATCTGACGGTCAGTGTTTGCGGCGCTTGCGGTCGTTGTGTATCTTGATGGCCGTGATGATCACGGAGCACACGGTGGTGATCACGTTGGTGATTACCAGCGGCCAGTTCTCCATCATAAGTCCCTGAATCACGAAGAGCACGCTGCCCAGACCCAACATCAGGAAGGTGGGCATGGCAATGCCGTCGGTCTGGCGTGTGCGGATTGTGGCGATGGCCTGAGGCATGTATCCGCAAATCATGGCTATGGAAGCCGCATAGCCCACTATGTTCAGTATCAGTGTGTGTGTCATGTCAGTCTGTAATTTAATGTGTAATCAGAACAAACGGAGCCTGAATCCGGTTTGTTCCGAGGCGAAAAATGGCCGCCGAGTCCCCTGTGCCGGGGTCTCGGCGGCCGTGTTATGTTAGATTGTCAGTGAGTTTACTTCACGATGACCTTCTGAGACTTGCCGTTGGCAACCTTCACGTATACGCCGGGAGCCATGTTGGCCTTGTCTACGCGTACGCCGTTGATGTTGTAGAAAGTCTCAACGCCGTCGGCAGCACCGGCTTCGATGCTTTCAACGCCGGTGGTGTTGGCGATGTAGGAGTCAGCCTTGGCGGCAGAGGTGGCGATGGGCTCAACCTCGGGCAGCGAGATAACCTGGTAACCGGAGTTAAGACGGATAGAGTGGATATTATTAGCGGGGTCGAACGCAATAACAGCGCGGCCGCCATCATTCGCGAAGGGAACGCTTGCATAAGGTTCCAGTACAGGAAGGTCATCTTCCCAGCTCAGCAGGAACACCTCAATGCTGGTATAGGTCGAAATGGCCATCAGGTCGCCGGCGGCATTGATGTCAACGCCTCCGTTGCAAGAGGGCACGAGAGGAGTGTCACCACCAGCCTCAAGGTCGGCATTTAGCTGACCCATGTTCCAAACGATATCGCCCTTTTCGGGAGAGTAAAGAACTACAGGAGGAGTGCCGGGTTCGGTACCTTTACCGCGCTTCTGCGAGAACAGGATACCGTAAGGAGTGCTCTTCATCTGAACGTCAGTATTAGCGAGCAGGCTCTTGTAGCCAATCTGTTCGGCAGCGGCGCCAGTGGTCTTGGCAGTGCCGATCTTAACGCGGGCAACATTGTTACCGAAGATATCCTCGTCGAAGGTGTAGATGTAAGCGTCTTCGCCTTCGCCGTAGATTTCAACACAGGGTGTGCCTGAACCTACATTCACGCCGTCCTTGCTGATGAGGCCTGAAGCAGCCTTCTCACCTTCGAACACGCTGTAGGGAGCCTTTTCGGGAGTGTTCAGGTCAAATGCGGCTACGCCATAGGCGGCATCGCCCCAGCTTGCAAAAAGAACCTCGTCACCGCGGGTGATGGCGTCCATGGGGCTGGAAGTATTGGCCTTAGCGCCACCGAATGCCTCGGCCTGGGGATGAACAGCGTTCATAACCAGCTCGCCGGCGGGGTTGTAGACGTCGATACCGGAAGCCTTGGTGCGTCCGATAACGGTGTAGCCGTAGAACTTGGACTGAGGATCGTTGAACACGGCGAGTGCAGCTGAGCCACCGCCAACGTTGACAACCTCGGTAACCTTGGTTTCCTGAACCTCGTAGCCGTGGAGCTCGATGGCCCACTTGTACTGCTTGCCCTCGGCAAGATCCTTGGCGTCGTAAACGGCGGTGTTGAGACCGGCCTTTACGCTTCCGGGGAGAGTGTAGGTGATCTGGTCGAACTCATCGGCAACGTTGGTCAGAACCAGCACTGCCGAAGCGGCGTCGCCGGTCGACTTGAAGTTGATGGTGTACTGCGAGCCGGTGTTGCTTACCTGGAGGTCGTATGCGAAGTGAGCGCGGTCAGCGTACTGGGGAACGACGGGCTTGGGAAGTTCCACGCGGTACATTGCGCCGCGGTTGCCCTTGCCTGAAGTGAAGTACTGGTAAACCTCCACGGTGTACTCGTCGATGGTGCGGGCCGCGAAGCTGCCAAAGCTCTGGCCGCCGTCGCCGAGGTCAGGATCCTCGCAGGTGAAGATGATGTTGCCTTCCTCGTCAGCGATCACGAAATTGCTTTCGTAGTCGACTGCCTTCTTGGAGGGCTGGATCTGGTACATCTTGTCGCCGAGCAGGAACACGTCGAAACCTTCTTGCGAGTTGGCGCCTGCGGGCTTGGGCATGGTTGTGCCGTCGCCAAAGTAGATAGTCTGGACGTTGCGGTTGCGGAATGCCCATGCGGTGAGGGCATCGTCGCCCATGCCGGCCATGTCAGCGCCGGTGGCAGTGGGCTGGAAAACACAGCTGGTATTGACAGCTACACCTTCGGGCATGTCCATTTCCCAGTATTCGCTGCCTTCAGTTGACTGAGCGCCGTTGGCGATGCGGAACATCACAGCCTTGTTGACAGTCTTTATGGCCTCGAAGAAATAGCCGCCGTCCTCGCTGAACACATCGCCGGCAATGCGGCCGATCTGGTCAACGCGGTTAGCTTCAACGCCTGCGGGCATAGCCAGGGTAAGGGGAACCTGGGTGCCATCGGGCTTAACGATTACCATGTTTGTTGATGATGCGGCACCAGAGAAACCTTTGTTTACCAGGATATTGCCAGCATCGTCAGCGGTGATACCTGTGCCGAGGCCTTCAACGGTGGCATACTCCTTGACACCGGTGGCATCAATTACCATGATTTTTCCGGCAGCCTTGTCGTTGTAGTAAACTTTGCCGCCGAAACCTGTACCGAAACGGGTCTCATTCTTGTTTGTGCCGGCCTGATCGTATGACCACACTTTGGTCACAGTGGGGACAGCAGCTTCTTGCGCCATGGCTGCGCCTGCCACCATAACGGTTGTGGCAAGTGCGAGATTGCGTAAAGATAACTTCATTGTGAGATTGATTAGTTAATAAATGGTTGAAATTTAAGGATTTGCTATAGAGGAACGGACGGCAGCCTCAAGGAGCGGCGCCCGTGTCTTGGTCATTATCAGGTGGTAGATTATTAGTTTTCTATGGTTTAGAATAAGGCACCGTTTGCGGTGTTCATGGTATAATCCGCGTCAAAGATAACAATTTTTTCGCCATCGTATGGCTTTTTTGTGTTCTTTAATATTTCTTAACACTGCGCACCGCCTCGCGGATGCGCTCAAGGCCCGCGCGGCGCACCGCCGACCCGGCAAAACGGCGGTCGAACTCGGCCGCGTCCATGGCCAGCCACTCGTCGCGGCCGGGAAAGTCAGTGAGCCGGGGCGACACGGCGGGAGCGCACGAAGGCCGTCCTGCCAGTGAATGCGGGCAGGCTCGGCGGCACAGGTCGCACCCGACCACATTGCCACCCATGTCCACATCGGCAGGAAGGGCGTCGCGGCGCTCGGTGGTGAGATATGCCACACACCGCGCAGTGTTGCAGCTGCCGTCGCCGGTCAGAGCGCCCGTTGGGCACGCATCCACGCAGGCATGGCAGCCCGAGGGGCAGGAGGCTCCGGCGTGGGCACCGGGCCTGGTGGGCAGTTCGAGCGAAGTCACTATCGTGGCGATGAAAAAGTGAGCACCTTCGCCCGGCACGGTGAGCTGGTTGTTGCGGCCAACGAACCCCAGGCCGGCGCGTTCGGCCCAGTAGCGCTCGCGCAGAGGTGCCGAGTCGATGCACACTCTCGCAGCAACTCCGGGCAGGGCCTCGAGCATGCGCACAGCCGGCATCAACCTGGGGCGCAGCTCCTTGTGGTAGTCGCGCCCCAGGGCATAGTCGGCAATGCGGGGGTAGCCGCGCTGCGGCAGCTGCGAGGGGTGGCCGTAGCTGAACAGGCACACCACCAGTGTGCGTGCGGGGCCTCCCTCTTCGGGAGTGAGGAGCAGGCGCGGGTCGGAACGCACGTCGGCGTACCGCTCCATATAGTCCATGGTGCCGTGGCGGCGCAGGGCAATCCAGGATTCGTAAATCCGCACAGCCTCGGCGTCGACGGCTTCAGCCGGCAGCACAGCCCATGAATGGGCGCCGGCTTCGGCCAGCATGCGCCCGAGCGCATCCATCACCTCCGAGGGGTCAGAGCACGTCGAATTCATAGCCTTGTTTCTTGAGCCAGCGCACGGCGCGCGGCATGGCCTCGAGCATGCGCGGTGCGGCCTTGACCGAGTCGTGGAACACTATGATGGAACCGTTGCGGGCAAAGCGGCACACGTTGCGGCACACCTCGTGGGCGGTGAGGCGCCTGGAATAGTCGCGGCTCACCACATCATACATTATTATATTATAGCGGGCATTCATGACACGCAGCTGCTCGGGCTTCATGATGCCGTGGGGTGGGCGGAAAAGGCGCGTGTCGAGAAGCTCGGCGGCCTGGGCCACATCTCGGGCATAGGCGAGCCAGGTGGTATGCAGACCCTGCATATGGTGCATGGTGTGGCTGCCGATGCTGTGCCCGCGACGGCGCACCTCCTCGACCAGCTCAGGGTGGCGCATGGCGTTCTCGCCCACCATGAAGAATGTTGCCTTGACGCCAAGTTCGTCCAGCATGTCCAGCACCTGGGGCGTCACCTCGGGCACGGGGCCGTCGTCGAAGGTGAGAAACACCCGGCGGTCATGGCGTCGCCTGTCGTGGCTCACCTGTATGCGCCATATCGCCTCGGGGAAGAAGAGGCGGTAGAGCATGGGTGGCCTGGCTATCAAGTTGTTGAGCAGCTCGGTGACAAGGCGCAAGCGCATGAGCAGGCTCCGCGGGCGCTCCTCGTCGTAGGGAGTGGCTTCCATTTCGGGAGTGGCTCGGTCGGGGGTGTTGGCGGCGCGGTTCTTGCTCATTATTCGTTCATTAAAGTGTTATATGGCGCAAAATTACAAAAAATATGCGTAATTTTGCACTCGCGTTCAGGCGCACGCTCTCCCCCACCCCATTACTTTAAGAATCACACCTATGTATTTTGACGAGCTAAACCTCAGCGACGAAGTGCTCGACGCACTCTACGACATGCACTTCGACGAATGCACACCCATACAGGAGCAAGCCATACCCCACATACTCGAAGGCCGCGACCTCATAGCCTGCGCCCAGACCGGCACGGGCAAAACCGCCGCCTATCTGCTGCCCATCATCAGCCGACTTTACACCGAGGGGGCTCCCACCGATGCCGTTAACTGCATAGTGATGTCGCCTACGCGCGAGCTGGCGCAGCAGATCGACCACCAGATGGAGGGCTTCAGCTACTATCTGCCCGTGAGCAGCGTGGCCGTGTACGGCGGCACCGACGGCAAGACCTTCGCCCAGCAGCAGCGCGGCCTCAAGATGGGAGCCGATGTGGTGATTGCCACCCCGGGACGCCTGCTGGCGCATCTGCAGATGGGCTATGTGGATCTGAGCAAGGTGTCGTTCTTTGTGCTCGACGAGGCCGACCGCATGCTCGACATGGGATTCTACGACGACATCATGCAAGTGGTGAAGCACCTGCCCGCATCGCGCCAGACCCTCATGTTTTCCGCAACCATGCCGCCGAAAATTCAGAAACTGGCGCAGAACATCCTCAACAACCCCGCCGAAGTAAAGCTGGCCGTATCAAAACCCGGTGAAAACATACACCAGAGCGCCGCCATCTGCCACGAGGGCCAGAAGCTGGCCATCCTCGAGCACCTGTTCAAGACGGTGGCCCAGAAGCGCGTGATTGTATTTGCATCTTCCAAGCTGAAAGTCAAGGACGTGGCACGCTCACTCCGCAGCCACCATTACCGCGTGGCCGAGATTCACAGCGACCTGGAGCAGACCAAGCGCGACGAAGTGATGCTCGATTTCCGCGCCGCGCGAATCGACATTCTCGTGGCCACCGACATCCTGGCCCGCGGTATCGACATCGACGACATAACCATGGTGGTCAACTACGACGTGCCCCACGAGGCCGAGGACTATGTGCACCGCATCGGCCGCACCGCCCGCGCCGGCGCCGACGGACGCGCCGTGACATTCGTAAGCGAGAACGAGCGCCGCCAGTTCGCCGAGATAGAGCGATTCCTGGGCAAGCCCGTGCCCCGCGAAGAACTGCCCGAGAGCCTCACCGGCACCGAGCGCCGCGACAGCGACAACAAGCGTCCCCGCAAGGACGGCCGCCGCAACGACCGCAACGGCAACCGCCGAAAAGACGACCGCCGAAAAGGCGCGCCCAAGGCCGACGCGCCCAAGACCGACACGCCCAAGACCGAATCACCCAAATCGGAAAGTCTGAATGCCGCCGCTCCCAATCCAGGCACTCCCGACACAGCTCCCAAAGCCGAAGGCAACGCCGCAGAGACACCGCGCCCCAAGAAGCGCCGCTACAACCACCGTCGCCGCAAGCCCACCCCTCCCGCCGACCAACAGTAACCTCGCCGGCCGCCTGCGGCCCGTCTGCGACACATTCCACCCTCCGACCAACATTAACACGCCTCCCCACCGAGGCCCGTTGCGACACAATCCACCGGCCGACCAACATTAACACGCCCCGTTTTTGCACTCCGAGTGAAAAAAACGGGGCGAAATAATAAAAAGACTCTGCCGACTAACAACAGCCCGCGTAAGCCCCAAAACCGGATCCTGGAACCAGTAAAACCCGGCTCGGAAGGCCCAAAAACGGCAAAAAACGAGATTTTTTGAAATTTTTTCCCAAAAAGTTTTGCAGTCTCAAAAAAACTCCATACCTTTGCACCGCAAAAAGGAAATAAACCTTATGACTCCGTAGCTCAGTTGGTAGAGCAACTGACTCTTAATCAGTGGGTCGAGAGTTCGAGCCTCTCCGGGGTCACCAAGAGCTGAATCTAACGATTCAGCTCTTTTTTTTGTTCCTACCATACTCCAAACGCCAACCACGCTACATATCATATTTTTTGTGTAACTTTGTGATTATATCAGACAACACATGGAACAATCCGCTGATTTTAGCTTAGACAAACTCGGCACTTATCGTGAAGGAAACCGGCTTGAAGCGAAGTCGGCCCGCGGCGGTCTGCCCATCTCGTTGTGGGAAACCTATTCAGCTTTCGCCAACAGCGACGGTGGCATGATCGTGCTCGGAGTCAAAGAGCGGAAAGACGGATCATTTTTTGTCGAAGGTCTGACGGATGCTGCAAAGCTGATCAAAGACTTCTGGAACATGGCAAACAACCGCCAGAAAATCAGTTGCAACATCCTCACTGAGCGTATGGTGACGGAGGAAACTGTTGACGGCAAGAATATTGTTGTCATAAAGGTACCCCGTGCCGAGCGCACCACTCGCCCCGTGTATGTTGGTCTCGACCCTAAACTCGGCAGCTATCGTCGCAATGGAGAGGGTGATTATCATTGCACGGCCGATGAGGTGTCGCTGATGTTGCGAGACGCTTCGCTGGTCACGGAGGATAATAAGTTGCTTAAAGGGTTTGGCTATGATGCCTTCAACAAAGATACTGTGCGTCGCTATCGTCGGCTGTTCGAGTTGCATCACGATAACCATGTATGGAATGACGAGGAGGATGAAGTGTTTCTCCGTCGCATCGGCGCCATGCGTGAGGATAGGGAAGATGGCAAGTTCTATGCCACCGGTGCCGGACTCCTAATGTTCGGTCATGAATATGAGATAATCAACGAGTTCCCGCAGTATTTCCTCGATTATCAGGAAAACCGCAGCCAAAGCCTTTTCAACCGCTGGACCGACAGGGTAACGTCGCAGTCGGGAGAATGGAGCGGCAACGTGCTCGACTTCATTCTGATGGTTGTGCCTAAATTGCAGGCGGAACTGAAAGTGCCGTTTGTGCTGAAAGGAAACACCCGCGATGAAGACACGCCGCTTCACAAGCTGATACGCGAGGCAATGGTGAACATGCTCTCCAACGCCGACTTCTACGGGCGGCGCGGGGTTGTCGTGCATAAGAATGCCAATGGTTTTTCATTTGCCAACCCCGGTTCGATGCGTGTGTCGGTCAAGGATGCTGTCAACGGCAATATCTCCGATCCGCGCAACGGCGTCATGCTCCGTATGCTCTCGCTAATTCGCTACGGTGAGCGTGCCGGCAGCGGTCTGCAAGGCATCTTCAAGACATGGGAGAAAGTGTATCACTCCTCGCCGCGCATCGAGGTGGCGACCGATGGCGTGGACCGCACGACGCTCTACCTTGATTTCAATGGACGACAGCCCGACATTCAGGCGATGCTTCGCCTCTACGACCATCCCGAAGAGGTAAAATTCGAGGATAGCACCCAAGAAAGTAAGGGAGAAAATACCCAAGAAACAGACGCAAGTTCACCAGAAAGTTCACTAGAAATTAAAAACAGCGGCGAAAGTATACAAGAAAGTATACAAGAAACTCAAAGTAAGGGAGAAAGTATACAAGAAAGTATACAAGAAACCCCAAATAGGGGCAAAAGTATACAAGAAAATAAGAGCAATGCCGAGAAAGTTGTTGAACTGCTCAGAATTCACCCGATGATAACATTGACTGAAGTGGCAGCGAGACTTGCGCTATCACGAATCGGTGTTCAAAAAATAACTGACCGTCTCAAAGCGGACGGAAGGCTCAAGCGGGAGGGCTCTACGAAAGCCGGACGATGGGTGGTTCTGGACTGATGTGGCAGGCGCGAAACAGCGATTCCTTAGATTTTTTAACGCTCTGATTATTTGGAGATTGAGAGATAATCATCAACTTTGCATTACCGACATATCAAATCGGTGAAGAACATTAAAATTGAAGAATGAGCTATTAGTGAGTAGCTACTCTTCCCTCAAATGCATCTCATTGATTATCAGCATACAGACAAGCTAAAACCTCGAAACCACCGGGGTCACCAAGCAAGACGGCAGAATGCCGAGGAACGCTGAAAATCAATGATTTTCAGCGTTTTTCTTTTTGGAGAGATTGCAGAATACAGCACAATATTACCTATGGACGTGTGCAAAACGTGTACGGTCGAAATCGTGTACAAATATGTACACGGTTACACGATGGCCGGTGCAACTCTCTGTTTATTTTCAACGAGTGCGGCGATTTGTCAAACCAAACCGCCGCTTTTGTACCACTTTTGAGGTGGTATATTTGGGCACTGGTGGTATATTTTGGAATGTTTGGAGAATCCAACATTTATAGCTAAATTTGCCTCGCTTTCCAAACTCAAATAAATTTCATTTTTGGAAAACGAAAGATATGAAACTCATAGATAGACCTCAATATTTCAGCGAGTTGATAAATTTGCGCAATACTCCCGATATTAAGATAATAACGGGAATACGGCGTAGTGGCAAATCAAAATTGCTGTCATCATTTGCCGAATATATAAAGAACGACAACCCTGAAACAAACATAATCTATATAGACCTTACAAAGCTGGAATTTGAGCCACTTAAAGAATATCACGCTCTCAATGAGTACGTTGAAAGCCATTATGTTGATGGCGTGGACAACTGTCTGATGATTGATGAAGTTCAGTTATACGAAAAATTTGAGTTAGTGATAAACAGCCTTCATTCGGAGGAAAAATATGATATTTACGTTACAGGCTCAAATGCCTTCCTCTTAAGCAGCGATTTGGCGACATTATTCACCGGGCGTTTCATGGAAATCCATGTTTATCCGTTCAGCTTTAAAGAATTTTGTGCCTATTATGACAATCCGACGGATATACAGGCCGCGTTGACCGATTATATTGTGCAGGGTGGTCTGGCAGGTTCGTATGTCTATCCCAAAGAATCAGGCAAGATCAAATATGACCGCGATGTCTATGAAACAATACTTATCAGGGATCTGGTCGACAAATATAGACTGGGCGATTCCAATACGCTCCGAAAGATAGGCGATTATCTTATGGATAATGTCGGCAATATCTCCTCATTCCGCAATGTAAGCAATGCGCTTGTTGAAAATGGAGTTAACGCCAATCATGTCACGGTGGGTTCATATATTGGATACCTGTGCAATGCCTTTATTTTTTATGAGGCAAAGAGATATGATGTAAAGGGGAAAACTTACCTGCAATCGCTCAACAAGTATTATCTTGCCGATACCGGATTGAGATATGCCGTATTGGGAAAGCGCAATATGGACTGGGGGCGTATGCTTGAAAACATTGTTTACATAGAACTGTTGCGCCGTGGCTATGATGTCTATGTCGGAAAACTTTATAAAAAGGAGATTGACTTCGTTGCAATGAACAACAACGAGAAAATTTATATTCAGGTCAGTGACAACATAGCTGAAGAGTCCACTTTCCGTAGGGAGGTGGAACCACTGTTACAGATAAGGGATGCCTATCCGAAGATGCTACTTGCGAGAACACGCTATCCGGCTACGGATTATGAAGGAATAGCCATACGGGATATTGCCGAATGGCTGTTATCCGAATTGTAGCGTCATATGCAACAGTTTTTTGATTATCTTAAAAATGAAGGTCTGATATGAATACATTGAAATATAAGGGTTTTATAGGCTCGGTTGCTTTCAGCGAGGATGACCATGTGTTTTTTGGAAAGATTGAAGGCATAGACGGCCTTGTAAACTTTGAGGGAGAGAGCGTTGACGAAATCATCAATGCTTTTCATGAAGCTGTTGATGACTATCTCACATATTGCGCCGAGGAAGGGATTGAGCCTCACAAGAGCTATTCTGGTTCTTTGAATGTGCGTCTCACCCCGGACATACACTCACGTGTAGCATATCTAGCCAAACAAGCTGGAGTTTCAATCAACTCATTCATACGCACCGCTGTGGAGAAGCAGATCGCCGCAATGCTTTAGATCTCCGCAATGCTTTAAACAACCGTCACTCCCTTATCAATGATATCTTCATGGCTAAGGTCGGATCAGCCTAAGACTACGTCGAGGACCATCATCAGGGCGAAGCCTACGGCGAAACCCAGAGTGCCCAGGTTGGAGTGCTCGCCCTGAGCCGTCTCGGGGATAAGCTCCTCAACCACCACATACATCATGGCGCCGGCGCCGAACGCCAGCAGGTAGGGGAAGGCCGGAAGCACCAGCGACGCCACGAGCATGGTAAGCACCGAAGCCACCGGCTCGACAAGTCCGCTCAGGGCTCCGATCGCAAACGACTTCCTGCGGCTGTTGCCAAGCTCGCGCATCGGCATCGACACGATGGCGCCTTCGGGGAAATTCTGGATGGCGATGCCCACGGCCAGTGCCAGCGCCCCCGACATGGTCATCACGGCGCTCTCCTCAATGGCGCCCGCAAGGGTGATGCCCACGGCTATGCCCTCAGGGATATTGTGGATGGTGACGGCAAGGGCGAGCTTCGACGTTCGGGATATGCGGCTGCGCGGGCCCTCGGGCTGCGTGCTGTCCACATGCTGATGGGGCGTGAAATGGTCGAGGAGCAGCAGAAACAGTATGCCGAGGAAAAATCCGACAGTGGCCGGTAGCACGCACGCCATTCCCGACGAGGCACTGAACTCCATCGACGGGATAAGCAGCGACCACACCGAGGCGGCAACCATCACACCCGCCGCAAAGCCCATCAGCGCCTTGCGGACGCGCTGCGGCAGCTCCTCTTTCTGGAAAAACACGCAGGCCGAGCCGAGCACTGTGCCCAGCAGTGGAATGAGAAGTATGGTGATTATGTGAATGTAGTCCATATTGACATATTTTTGACAGTGAAACCGCGCAGTGCTGACGGGGCTGCATTGCGACCTGCAAATATAACAATTCTGAGCCGTTCGAGGAGGCATCCTCCCACATTTTTTGCCACCCGCCGTCTGCCATGCGCAATAAAATGAGTAATTTTGCGCTGTGGTGACAGGA
>JAXJRL010000084.1:0-1705 GCA_036310635.1 Muribaculaceae bacterium
GTCAGAGCGTTTATGAGGGATTCTTGAATGCCATCAACAACGGCGACATCAGCGGATTCCTATCGCGCATCGACCAGATTGTGCAAGCAGCCCGTACCGCCTACGACGAGATGGACCGCCTTGGCACGATGAAAACCATTCAATCTCCGCAATTCAGTAAGCAGGAGGCAGAGAATAACCGTATGCGACTCATGCTTATGACCGGGCGATATATTGCTCCCGCTGCAGGTTCTGGTCTGAAGCCTTCTATGGAAAACGGTGCGCTATTGTCGCCCGGCCAAATCAAGGGTTTAGAGCAAAAACTCCAGAATGGTATGAAGTCCATTGTTACGCTAACCCAAAACGAGTTGAAGCAGACAGGGAAGGCCATTAACGCCTATTATGACAAACTCGCCAAGCAGAACGGTATCGCTTATAAAGATTTTCTCAAGGGAACATCGTCGATGGCTGAGTACGACAAACGAGTCGAAGGCGCAAGAAAATATCAGGAATGGCAGTTTGAGCATAGTACCCTCGACGTTGAGACAGGAAGAAGAATAGCTCCTCGCACGGGCAACCCCTTTGAGCAATACAAAGGGTGGGATGTGTTCCGCGTCGACAAAATGGGCAAGAATAGTTTCAACGATTTGGTTGGGCTCATCCGCCAACAACAGCAACAGTCCAGCCAGCTCTACTCGACGATGGGACAGGCATATCGCACCATTAACCGCGTGGAGGGCATCACACCGAAAAAGATTTTGAGTGGTGGTGGAGGTGGCGGCGGTCACACTGGTGGAGGCACAAACACCACCGTCGTCAAGACCGAGGAACAGCTCAACAACGAAAAGATACAAGAGCTTGCACGTTCCTACGAGAATGCCAGCGAAGAGCGACGGGCAGCCATCCGTGAGGAAATAAAGACGCTGCAAGAGCGCAACAAGGAGATTCAGCGATACTACGACATCGCCACGGGCAAGGTTCTCGCTCCGACGGGCGACGGCAAGGTAAGCCAGTTGGTTGCAGGGCCTGCCAACTTCGCTTCGCAAGGCTTTATGCAGATAGGCGCACTGAACACTACCCCGACGCTGGGTCAGCTTCAGACCAAGCTCGCAGGTGTGCGGCAGGACCAGCTTCTGTCAACATCCGCCGATGAATACGATCAGTATGAGGGACTCGCCAAGGCACTCGAAGAGTCCATCAAGAAAATCACCGGCAACGACGGCGACAAGAAGGAGGTTAAACTGACCGACCAGTTAGGTAACGTTGCCAGCGGCCTGAGTGGTGTCGTCGGAGGTATGGAGCAGCTGGGCATTGAGGTGCCGAAAGGCATGAAGGATATGATCAGCGGCTTGCAATCCATCATCGGCATCGTCAACGGCATCACCACCATACTGACGGCTATCGAGGCTATACAAGCTGCTGACACCCTCATTCCCTTCCGCCGTGGTGGTATCGTCCCACACGCCGCCGGAGGCTATCGCGTGCCGGGCAACGACTATGCCGACATGACCCCCATCATGGTTTCGTCCGGCGAGCTTATCCTGAACAAGGCCCAGCAGGGCAACCTCCTCAGCCAGATGCAGCAGGCTCGCGACAGCGACCACGGAGAGATTGTGGCCCGACTGTCGGGCGAAGACATCCTGCTCGTTGCCAACCGTCACCTCCGACGCACCGGCAAGGGCGAATTAGTAACCTGGAAATCCTGATAAGATATGAATGCAATCAA
>JAXJRL010000085.1:0-8954 GCA_036310635.1 Muribaculaceae bacterium
CCCCAAGCCCGCAGTGCGGCCGGGATTTCATACACGGGACTAGCTCAGTTGGTAGAGCACTGGTCTCCAAAACCAGGTGTCGGGAGTTCGAGTCTCTCGTCCCGTGCTTAAAACAGACATGAAATGAAACTGAAACTGCTTACGAATATAGAGGAGTCTTACAACGAGCTTCGTTATAAGACTTCTTGGCCTACTAAGAAACAGGTCATCAAGTCCGCCATGATAGTCATGGTTGCTTCCGTTCTGATCGCTCTGATCATCTTTTTCATGGACCAAGTGGTGGACCGTCTGATGCACTTCATCTACAGCTTCGGTAACTAATATTTCACTACTCACCAGATTTAACGCAACGCACAAATGACAGAATCTTCAAAAAAAGGTTGGTACGTGCTTCGCGCCATCTCGGGCAAAGAGGCCAAGGTAAAGGAAATTCTGGATGCTACATGCCAGAACACCGACCTCGGCAACTATGTATTCCAGGTAGTGATCCCCACTGAGAAGGTGCTTCAGGTTCGCGGCGGCAAGAAAGTTGTCAAAGAGCGCAACCTGTACGGCGGATACGTTTTCGTTGAAGCCATCCTGACCGGTGAAGTTATCAACACCCTCCAGAACACCAGCAATGTCATTGACTTCCTGCGCCAGCGCGAGGTGCCCCACGCACCGGAGCGTCTGCGCGATGCCGATGCCATGCGCATGCTCGGTGTGGCCGATGAATTCTCCGATCCCACCGAGGACGGAGTAAACGACTACATCGTCGGTGAGACCGTCAAGGTCAACGAGGGCCCGTTCAACGGCTTCTCAGCCGTGGTCGAGGAGGTATATCCCGACAAGAAGAAGCTCAAGGTGAGTGTGAAGATCTTCGGGCGCAAGACTCCTATGGAGCTCGACAATTCGCAAGTGGAACGAGAGTAAGCGCAGAGCAGGCGCACCTTCGGTGGTTACGAACCGGTGGCGCGCCCGAATTGTGTGAACCCTCACTTTTTAAATCAACTCTTTTAAGTTTAAAGAAATGGCTAAAGAAATTGCTGGACAAATTAAACTGCAAATAAAGGGTGGTGCGGCAAACCCCTCACCTCCCGTAGGTCCTGCGCTCGGTTCGAAGGGCATCAACATCATGGAGTTTTGCAAGCAATTCAATGCCCGCACCCAGGATAAGGCCGGCAAAGTACTGCCTGTCGTTATCACCTACTACACGGACAAGAGCTTCGACTTCGTAGTCAAGACTCCCCCTGTGGCAGTGCAGCTGAAGGAGGCAACCAAGGTTAAGAGCGGTTCCGCTCAGCCTAACCGTAAGAAGGTAGCCACCATCACCTGGGACAAGGTAAAGGAAATTGCAGCCGACAAGATGCCTGACCTCAACTGCTTCACCGTTGAGTCAGCTATGCGCATGGTGGCCGGTACAGCCAGAAGCATGGGTATCACAGTGACCGGTGAGTTCCCCGCAAACAACTAATAAAATTCAATCGCAATGAGTAAACTTACAAAAAATCAGAAGATTGCTTTATCGAAGATTGAAGCCGGGAAAGCTTACACACTGGCCGAGGCAGCCCAGAAGGTGAAGGAAGTGAACTATGCCAAGTTCGACGCATCGCTCGACATCGACGTGCGTCTGGGCGTAGATCCCCGCAAGGCCAACCAGATGGTTCGCGGCGTTGTGACCCTTCCCCACGGTACCGGCAAGACGGTTCGCGTTCTCGTGCTCTGCAACCCCGACCAGGAAGAAGCTGCCAAGGCAGCCGGCGCCGACTATGTCGGACTCGATGAGTACATCAACAAGATCAAAGGCGGTTGGACTGATGTAGACGTTATCATCACCCAGCCCCAGATAATGGGCAAGATTGGTGCTCTGGGCCGTATCCTCGGTCCGCGCGGCCTGATGCCTAACCCCAAGAGCGGCACAGTAACTCCTGATGTTGCCAAGGCAGTCGAGGAAGTCAAGAAAGGCAAAATCGACTTCAAGGTGGACAAGAACGGTATCGTGCACTCTTCAATCGGTAAAATCTCCTTCACTCCGGAGCAGATCCGCGACAATGCCAAGGAGTTTATCGCAACCCTGATCAAGCTCAAACCTGCCACTGCAAAGGGCACCTACGTTAAGAGCATCTATCTTTCGAGCACCATGAGCCCGGGCGTTAAACTCGACACCAAGTCAGTCGACGCTTAAATCCTCTAAAACTACAGCAAAATGAAAAAAGAAGATAAGGGTTTAGTAATCGAAAAAATCGTTGATACTCTCAAAGAGTACAGCGGCTTCTACCTGGTAGAGACAACCGGCCTCGACGCTGAAAAGACATCGGAACTCCGCCGTGCCTGCTTCAACGCCGGTGTAAAGCTCCTCGTCGTTAAGAACAAGCTTCTCCACAAGGCTCTCGAGAGCATGGAAGGCGACTACTCCGAACTTTACGGCGCACTGCACGGTTCCACCTCGCTGATGTGCACCAACGTCGGAAACGCCCCCGCCAAGCTCCTCAAGGACTTTGTCAAGAAAGGCGACACCCTCCCTGCCCTCAAGGCAGCATACGTGGAAGAGACCGTCTACATGGGCGCAGACCAGCTCGACGCACTTGCATCCATCAAGAGCAAGCACGAGCTCATCGCCGACGTTATCGCTCTTCTGCAGTCACCCGCCAAGAATGTGGTTTCTGCTCTTACCTCCGGTGGCAGCAAGCTGCATGGCATCCTCGAGACTCTGTCTCAGAAAGAAGACTAATCAATCAAAAGAAAAAAACAAACAAAACAAATACTTACTACAATGGCAGATTTAAAAGCTTTTGCTGAACAACTTGTTAACCTCACCGTTAAGGAAGTCAACGAACTCGCTCAGATCCTGAAGGACGAGTACGGTATCGAACCCGCCGCTGCTGCAGTTGCAGTTGCCGCCGCTCCCGGTGCTGCCGGTGAAGCCGCTGAAGAGAAGTCTAACTTCGACGTAGTTCTGAAGTCAGCTGGCGCAGCCAAGCTTCAGGTTGTCAAGAAGGTGAAGGAACTCACCGGTCTTGGCCTGAAGGAGGCTAAGGATCTCGTAGACAACGCTCCCTCTGTTGTCAAGGAAGGTCTTGCCAAGGCTGAGGCCGAGAACCTGAAGAAGGAACTCGAAGAGGCCGGCGCTGAGGTTGAGCTCAAATAATAGAGCCTGATTACCAGGTTTTTAGGATAAGAATCCCCTTATGGGAGGATTCTTATCCTTTTGTGCGTAAAAATTACGTGCGCACGCGTACACGTAAGGGCGCACAACCACCACACCCCCCACTGATGGCAGCGGCCGCCGAAATGGCCGCATTGCAACGCCACGAACGCCTCCGGCCACCGAGCCCGGCGTCAGGGAGCAAAACGCTGAGAGCAGCACTCCGGGCCGGTTGCAGTTTACCCCACAGAGAACGGCAAGTCATCAGGCAGGCAGGGCGGAAGGCCACCAAGGCAACGCCGCCACAAGCCTCCGGAAGCCGTAGCGGCAATGCTCACCTCCGGGTGACCGCCTCGAGCTCCTCCGGCCATCGCAGCCACCACGGCCCCGATGGATGCCCACTGACCCAAGCACCGCAGCCCGCAGGCCACGGCGCCCTTCCCGCGACGGAGAGGCAAGCCAGCAGCCCCGAGGCAAGGCACTCGCGGAGCACCCTCAAGCAGAAACAAGCCCGTTCTTACAGCATCCCTGCAGCAGCCCGCAGCGGCGCAGGGCAGAGTGCCAAAAAACTTTGAAAGTTTGAATTCATTTTTTTCCGAGGCATGTAGGTCCGAATGTCACCAACCCCAGCCGGCCCTGCTTACTGATCGGCAAACAGCCGAGGCCAACGAAAGCATGACTGCAGAGCTTCCCCCGACAACTACAACAATCCATGCACCGACATGGTTGAGCCGGCAGGAACCCTCGCATCATCAGGCCCCTGTTTAGCAGAATCGACGACGGTAACGGGCCACGGTCCATATGAACCAGGTGACTTAACACACATGCTCCAAAAAAACAATAAATTACTTCAGATGTCAGTTCAACTAACAAAACCCCGTGTCAACTTTGCGTCGGTAAAGAACCCGCTGCCTTACCCCGACTTCCTCGAGGTGCAGCTCAAGTCTTTCCACGATTTCCTCCAACTGGACACGCCGCCGGAAGAGCGCAACAACGAGGGCCTCTACAAAGTTTTCGCCGAAAACTTCCCCATCGTTGACCCGCGCAACAGCTTCGTGCTTGAGTTCCTCGACTACTACATTGACCCGCCTCGCTACAGCATCGAGGAGTGTCTGGAGCGCGGAACCACCTACTGTGTGCCTCTCAAGGCCAAGATGAAGCTGTACTGCACCGACCCCGACCACGAGGACTTCGGAACAGTTGTCCAGGACGTGTACCTGGGTCAGATCCCCTACATGACCGACAAGGGCACATTCATCATCAACGGCGCCGAGCGCGTTGTTGTGTCGCAGCTCCACCGTTCGCCCGGTGTGTTCTTCGGCCAGAGCATCCACGCCAACGGCACCAAGCTCTACTCTGCCCGCATCATCCCCTTCCGCGGCAGCTGGATAGAGTTTGCAACTGACATTAATAATGTGATGTATGCCTACATCGACCGCAAGAAGAAGCTCCCCGTGACCACCCTTCTGCGCGCCATCGGCCTGGAGTCGGACAAGGACATCATCGAAACCTTCGGCATCGCCGAGGAGATAAAGGTCAACAAGACCAACCTCAAGAAAGCCATCGGCCGCAAGCTCGCCGCCCGTGTGCTCCGCACATGGACCGAGGACTTCGTTGACCAGGACACCGGCGAGCTCACCACCCTGGAGCGCTCCGAGATCCTCTTTGACCGCGAGACCGAGCTCACCGAGGAAATCAACGAACAGATCCTGGAGTCAGGCGTGTCGAACATCCTTCTGCACAAGGAGGAGGCATCGGCCGTTGACTGCTCCATCATATTCAACACCCTGCACAAGGACCCCACCAACACCGAGCAGGAGGCTGTCAAGTACATCTACCGACAGCTGCGCAACGCCGACGCCCCCGATGACGCCAGCGCCCGCGAGGTTATCCAGAACCTCTTCTTCTCAGAGAAGCGCTACGACCTGGGCGAGGTGGGCCGCTACCGCATCAACAAGAAGCTCAACATGGGCACTTCGATGGACGTGAAGGTGCTCACCCGCGAGGACATCATCGCCATCATCAAGTACCTCATCGAGCTGATCAACTCCAAAACCGATGTGGACGATATCGACCACCTGTCGAACCGCCGCGTGCGCACCGTGGGCGAGCAGCTCTACAACCAGTTTGCCGTAGGCCTGGCACGCATGAGCCGCACCATCCGCGAGCGCATGAACGTACGCGACAACGAGACCTTCACCCCCATCGACCTGATCAACGCCAAGACCATATCTTCCGTTATCAACACATACTTCGGCACCAACGCGCTGTCGCAGTTCATGGACCAGACCAACCCGCTTGCCGAAATCACCCACAAGCGCCGTCTGTCGGCCCTTGGCCCCGGCGGTCTGTCGCGTGAGCGCGCAGGCTTCGAGGTGCGCGACGTACACTATACCCACTACGGCCGCCTCTGCCCCATCGAGACCCCTGAAGGCCCCAACATCGGCCTTATCAGCTCGCTCTGCGTTTACGCCAAGATCAACGACCTCGGCTTCATCGAGACCCCCTACCGCAAGGTGGAGGACGGCCACGTGAACCTCAACAACGACGAGGTGGTGTACATGACCGCCGAAATCGAGGAAGGCAAAGTGATTGCCCAGGGCAACGCACCCCTCAACCCCGACGGCTCCTTCATCCGCGACAAGGTGAAGGCCCGTCTCGACGCCGACTTCCCCGTGGTGGCTCCCGGCGAGGTGCAGCTCATGGACGTGTCGCCCACACAGATTGCCTCCATCGCCGCATCGCTCATCCCCTTCCTGGAGCACGACGACGCCAACCGCGCACTCATGGGATCGAACATGATGCGCCAGGCCGTGCCCCTGCTGCGCAGCGAGGCCCCCATCGTGGGCACCGGCATCGAAGGCCAGCTCATCCGCGACTCGCGCACCCAGATCATGGCCGAAGGCCCCGGCGTGATCGAGTTTGTGGACGCCAACGTAATCCGCGTGCGCTATGACCGCACCGAGGACGAGGAATTTGTGGCATTCGAGGACGCCACCAAGGAGTACCACCTGCCCAAGTTCCGCAAAACCAACCAGTCAACCACCATCGACCTCCGTCCCATCTGCAACAAGGGACAGCGAGTGGAGAAGGGCGACATACTCACCGAAGGCTACTCCACCGAAAACGGCGAGCTGGCACTCGGCCGCAACCTGAAGGTGGCATTCATGCCCTGGAAGGGTTACAACTATGAGGACGCCATCGTGCTCAATGAGCGCGTGGTCCGCGAGGACATCCTCACCTCCATCCATGTGGACGAATACTCTCTGGAAGTGCGCGAGACCAAGCGCGGCATGGAGGAGCTCACCAACGACATCCCCAACGTGAGCGAGGACGCCACCAAGGACCTCAACGAGGGCGGTATCATCCGCGTGGGCGCACATGTGGTGCCCGGCGACATCATGATCGGTAAGATCACCCCCAAGGGCGAGTCCGATCCCACTCCCGAGGAGAAGCTGCTCCGCGCCATCTTCGGCGACAAGGCCGGCGACGTCAAGGACGCTTCGCTCAAGGCCACCCCGTCGCTCAAGGGCGTGGTCATCGGCACAAACCTCTTCAGCAAGGTTGAGAAGAACGGCCGCAACAACAAGACCGCACAGGCACTGCTGCCCCAGCTCGACTCAGAGTACGAGGAGAAGCTGGACAAGCTCAAGGACATCCTGGTTTCCAAGCTCATGGAGCTGACCCAGGGCAAGACCTCGCAGGGAGTCAAGGACTTCGTGGGCGACGAAGTGATCGCCAAGGGCTCAAAGTTCACCGCCGAGACCCTCAAGAGCATCAACTACGACACTGTCAACCTGTCCAAGTGGACAAGCGACGCACACAAGAACGACCTCATCAGCCGCACCATCCAGAACTACCTGCGCAAGTCCAAGGAAATCGACGCGCAGCTGCGCCGCAAGAAGTTCGACATCTCGATCGGTGACGAACTGCCCTCAGGCATCCTGAAGATCGCCAAGGTCTACATCGCCAAGAAGCGTAAGATCTCCGTGGGCGACAAAATGGCAGGCCGCCACGGCAACAAGGGTATCGTGTCGCGCATCGTGCGCCAGGAGGACATGCCCTTCCTGGCCGACGGCACTCCCGTCGACATCGTGCTGAACCCCCTGGGTGTGCCTTCGCGTATGAACCTGGGTCAGATCTTCGAGACTGTGCTCGGCTGGGCCGGACGCGAGCTCGACCAGAAGTTCGCCACCCCCATCTTCGACGGCGCCACCATGGACGACCTCAACGAATGGACCGACAAGGCAGGCCTGCCCCGCTACGGCAAGACCTACCTCTATGACGGCGGCACCGGCGACCGCTTCGACCAGCCCGCCACCGTAGGCGTGATCTACATGCTTAAGCTCGGCCACATGGTTGAGGACAAGATGCACGCCCGCTCCATCGGCCCGTACTCACTCATCACCCAGCAGCCTCTCGGCGGTAAAGCCCAGTTCGGCGGCCAGCGTTTCGGTGAGATGGAGGTGTGGGCGCTCGAGGCATTCGGCGCATCGCACATCCTGCAGGAGATTCTGACCATCAAGTCGGACGACGTGAACGGTCGCTCCAAGGCCTACGAGGCAATCGTCAAGGGCGACGCCATGCCCACCCCGGGCATCCCCGAGTCGCTCAACGTGCTCCTGCACGAGCTCCGCGGCCTGGGTCTGAGCGTCAACCTGGAGTAAGCGCCCCCCGCAACACCACTCAATCTCTTTCCCCTTTTATCACAGCATAAGACTACACAACATATATGGCTTTTAGAAAAGACGTAAAAACAAAACCCGGTTTCTCGAAGATCACCATCGGCCTCGCATCGCCCGAGGAGATCCTCGAGAAGTCAAGCGGTGAGGTGCTCAAACCCGAGACCATCAACTACCGTACTTACAAGCCCGAACGCGACGGCCTCTTCTGCGAACGCATCTTCGGCCCGGTCAAGGACTATGAGTGCCACTGCGGCAAGTACAAGCGCATCCGTTACAAGGGCATTGTCTGCGACCGCTGCGGCGTTGAAGTGACCGAGAAGAAAGTGCGCCGCGAGCGCATGGGCCACATCAAGCTGGTGGTGCCCGTTGCCCACATCTGGTACTTCCGCTCGCTGCCCAACAAGATCGGCTACCTGCTGGGTCTTCCCTCCAAGAAGCTTGACTCAATCATATACTACGAGCGCTACGTTGTCATCAACCCCGGTGTGGCCGGCAAGAAGGACGATAAGGACGAGACCGGCGTGGAGCGCCTTCAGCTCCTCACCGAGGACGAATACTACGACATCCTCGACTCACTGCCCGCCGGCAACCAGCAGCTCGAGGACGGCGACCCCGACAAGTTCGTGGCCAAGATGGGCGCCGACGCCATCTATGACCTGCTCCGCGAACTCGACCTGGACAAGCTCAGCTACGCCCTGCGCGCACAGGCCGACAACGACGGCTCGCAGCAGCGCAAGACCGAGGCCCTGAAGCGCCTCCAGGTCGTGGAGAGCTTCCGCGCCAGCCGCCACCGCAACAAGCCCGAGTGGATGATTCTCCAGGCCGTGCCTGTCATTCCGCCCGAACTGCGTCCCCTGGTGCCCCTGGACGGCGGCCGTTTCGCCACCTCCGACCTCAACGACCTCTATCGTCGCGTAATCATCCGCAACAACCGTCTGAAGCGCCTCATCGAAATCAAGGCCCCCGATGTGATTCTCCGCAACGAGAAGCGCATGCTCCAGGAAGCCGTTGACTCGCTGCTCGACAACTCGCGCAAGTCGTCGGCCGTGAAGAGCGACGCCAACCGCCCCCTCAAGTCACTCTCTGACTCGCTCAAGGGCAAGCAGGGCCGCTTCCGTCAGAACCTCCTCGGTAAGCGTGTCGAC
>JAXJRL010000086.1:0-10058 GCA_036310635.1 Muribaculaceae bacterium
GGAGAGGGGAGAGGGGAGAGTGGAGAGTAGAGAGGGGAGAGGGGAGAGAGGGCCGGTGCTATCAGTCAATCTGCTCGGGGTCTTCGTCGTAGACGGTGGTGTCCGCGATTCCGGCGGCGGCAAGGGCCTCGCGGCGTTCACGGCAGGTGCCGCACACTCCGCAGTGGTTCACGCCGCCCTTGTAGCATGAGTAGGTGGTGGAATAGTCCAGACCCATGCGCTTGCCGCGTTCGGCAATCTGTGCTTTGGTGAGCAGTGTGTAAGGCGCATAGAGCATGATGCTCTCGTAGGTGCCCTCGCTGATGGCGCGGCTCATGGCCTTGATGAAGCCCTCGCGGCAGTCGGGGTAGATAGCGTGGTCGCCGGCGTGGTTGGCAATCATGATGCGTGTCAGTCCCAGGCTCTCGGCCAGGCCGGCGGCGGCTGCGAGCATGATGCCGTTGCGGAAGGGCACCACGGTCGACTTCATGTTGTCGAAATCGTAGTCGTCGGTGGGCACGGCGTCGGCACCTTCGAGCAGCGACGAGTGGAAGTTCTCGCCTATGAAGGGAAGGTCGATGACTTTGAGCTCTATGCCGAGCTCCTTGCAGTGGCGGCGGGCACATTCCAGCTCGCGGGCGTTGTGGTTGGAGCCGTAGGTGAAGTTTACGGCCAGCTCGATGGACGCGGCATACTCGTGGAGCATGGTCACCGAGTCCATGCCTCCTGACAATACAATCAGTGAATTCTTCTTCATAGGGCTTGAGTGTTTAAGGCTTTGTTTGCAGTGAGAGGGGTGGGGGAGGATGGTCAGCGGCAGGCGTCGGCCAGGCGGGCCAGCTGTCGCTGGCGCACCATGTCCTGGTGCTCGGAGTCGCCGCGGTTGGCGAAGGGATAGATGGAGATGCCGCCGCGGGGCGTGAACAGGCCGATGACCTCGATGTAGCGCGGGTTCATCAGGTTCCAGAGGTCGTTGAGGATGATGTTGATGCAGTCCTCGTGGAAGTCGCCGTGGTTGCGGAAGCTGAACAGGTAGAGCTTCAGGCTCTTGGACTCCACCATGTCCTCGCGGGGTATGTAGTTAATGACAATCTTGGCAAAGTCGGGCTGTCCGGTCTTGGGACAGAGCGATGTGAACTCGGGGCAATTGAGCGTCACCACATACTCGCGCTCGGGGTGCTTGTTCTTGAAGCTTTCCAGGATGGATGGCGAGTATTCGGTGGGGTATTTGACGGCGGTGTTGCCGAGCAGGGTAACTCCCTGCAGTTCTTTTTCGTTGCGCATATGCTGTGGGTCGCGGTTTTTTGTCGTTTTTGTAAGGGGTTCAGAATTTCTGCATGTCCACCAGGCGGCGATAGTAGCCGTCGAGCTTGAGCAGCTCCTCGTGGGTGCCTTTTTCCACTATTCGGCCTTCGTGCATGACGCATATCATGTCGGCGCCGGCGATGGTTGATAGCCGGTGGGCTATGACCAGGGTTGTGCGGTTCTTCATGAGCCTCTCCAGGGCCTCCTGCACCAGGTGCTCGCTTTCGGAGTCGAGCGCCGAGGTGGCCTCGTCGAGGATGAGTATGGGCGGATTCTTGAGAATGGCGCGGGCTATGGACACACGCTGGCGCTGTCCGCCTGACAGACGGCAGCCGCGGTCGCCGATCACGGTGTCGTAGCCGTTCTCGGTGGCCATTATGAAGTCGTGGGCGTTGGCAATGCGCGCGGCTTCCTCCACCTGCTCGCGGGTGGCGTTTTCCACGCCGAAGGTTATGTTGTTGTAGAACGTGTCGTTGAACAGGATTGCCTCCTGGTTCACATTGCCCATGAGCGAGCGCAGGTCGTGCACGCGGTTGTGGCGAATGTCCACGCCGTCGATGGTGATCCGGCCTTCGTCCACATCGTAGAACCTGGGCAGCAGGTCGGCCAGTGTGCTCTTGCCGGATCCGGACTGTCCCACAAGGGCCACGGTCGAGCCGGCGGGAATGTGGAGGTCCACATTGTCGATGACGCGGTTGTCGCCGTAGCTGAACGACACTCCGTGGTAGTCAATGTCGCCGCGGCGGTTTACGGCCACAGGCTTTTCGGGGTCGGCTATGGGGTTTTCGGCATTGAGAATGCGGTCCACACGCTCCATCGAGGCCAGGCCTTTCTGCACGGAGTAGGCGGCTTTGCTCAGGTCCTTGGCCGGGTTGATGATGGAGTAGAAGATGATCATGTAGTATATAAACTCGGCGGCCTCGAGGTGCGAGTGGCCGCCAAGGATTAGCCATCCGCCGAACCACAGCACTATGGCCACGGCCGTGGTGCCCAGGAACTCGCTCATGGGGTGGGCAAGCGACTGGCGGCGCGCCACGGCTTTCGACATGGCGTAGAACTCGTTGTTCTCGCGGTGGAAGCGCCGGCGCACTTTGTGCTCGGCGTTGAAGGCTTTGATGACGCGCAGGCCGCCAAGGGTCTCCTCGATGGTGGACATCAGTGTGCCCCACTGGTTCTGCATCTCCAGGCTCTGGCGCTTGAGGCGCTTGCCCACACGGCCCATCACCAGGCCGGCAATGGGCAGCAGAACGAGCACGAACACCGTGAGCTGCCACGATACGGCGATCATCATCACCAGACAAACGATTATCATCACCGGGTTCTTGAACATCATGTCGAGCGAGGCCATGATGGAGTTTTCTATTTCGGCCACGTCGCCGCTCATACGGGCCATTACGTCGCCTTTGCGTTCGCCGGTGAAGTAACCGATGGGCAGGGTGGTGATTTTGTCGTAGACAAAGTTGCGGATGTCGCGCACCACGCCGGCGCGCAGCGGAATCATGTAGTACAGAGCCAGATAGCCCGTGCCGGTCTTGAAGGCGGTCATCACCACCAGTGCGGCGGCGAGCAGGCCAAGGGTGGCCACCGCGCCGTACACATCGATGGTGTGCTGAATGCAGTAATAGAAATTGTTGACTGCCACTGTCTTGATTTCGCCGAACGAGCTCCAGTCCATGGCCATGTATGCATAGCGGGTGGTGTCCACCTTGAAGAGCATCTGCAGGATGGGGATGATGAGGGCGAAGGAGAACAGCGTCAGAAAGGCCGTGAACACGTTGAAGATTATGCTCAGCAGCAGGTAGTGCTTGTAGGGCGGCACGAATCGCCGCAGTATTTTGATGAAATCGTGCATAGCAATGCAAAATTACAATTTTTCCGCGTGTCGGCAAAATGCCCCGGCGCGCAACTTTCTGCTGACGTACGACAAAAGAGCGCCGCGCTCGGAATGGGATGGCGAAGTGTCCTTTTCAGTGTGCCGCGGTGTAGAACAATTTGGCCCCTCCGCTTGTCTTATTTATATCCAGTTTTTAGTCTATGAAACACATTCTCTCCATAATAATGCTGGGCATTTCGGCTGCTGCCATCGCCCAGACTCCGCAGAATCAGACGCAGCTCCAGCAGAGCCTACAGAACATGCCCCAGCAGCTTCAGGAGCAGTTCCGCCAGCAGAAAACCGACATAACCACCATTCCGCAGAACGGCACAATAACCCGCAGCGTGCGCGATGTGATGACTCCCCCGGCGCTCACCCCAGAGCAGCAGGCCGCAAACGCCGCAGCGGCCGAGGCCAATTCGCAGGACTTGACAACCATCATGCAGCAGGCTCCGCTCTTTCCCGGCACTTTCGGCCCCACGGTGATGCCACAGGAGAGTTGGGCCGTCAACCCGCATGACTTTCAGGAACTCCTTGAGTCAATCAATGACCAGACGTTTGCCTCCGAACAGCTGCCCATGGTTCAGGCCGCAGGCCTGTGCGGGTGGTTCACCTGCTCGCAGTGCGCCGCGCTGATGAATCTGTTCGACTTCGACGACAACCGCCTCAAGGTGGTGTCATATCTCGCTCCGCACCTCATCGACCCCATCCGCTGCCAGCCCATCATGGACCAGCTGGCATATATCTCGGACCGTCAGACGGCCTGGAAAATCATTTCCGCAGCCCGACCCTGAGGAGCAATTTTTTCATTGTCCCCTCGCCGGTTCGGGACATAAAAAATGTGAGCCGGAATGTTCTCACGAACTGCCGACTCACTTGCTATTGGGATGTGATGAAAAAATTATGAATAACTATTGATGAGGATTTCTCAGATTTTTATTTCCGGCCCGGGGCATCCGCCCCGTCAGGCCGGGAGGGTCAGCATTGCCGCTGCATATGCAGGCGGCTGATGCCGGGATCAGGCTGCGAACCAGAGTGCCATGGGCGAGTTGGCAGCCAGCTCGAGGAGCCAGTCGTAAACGGGGCTGACCACGCCGAGCAGGATGATGCCGCCCACGGTGATGATGAGGCCCAGACGTTCGGTCCAGCTCGACTTGAAGGTTGCAACCACGGGTTCGCCCTCGGTGATGTACATCGACTTAACCACCAGCAGGTAGTAGTACAGCGAGATGATGGTGTTGATAAGGGCGATGAGCACCAGCACGTAGATGGCGGTGCTGCCCTGGTTGATGGCCGAGGTGAAGATGAAGAACTTGCTGAAGAAGCCTGCGAAGGGCGGGATGCCTGCCAGCGAGAACATGGCCAGCATCATGCAGAAGGCCAGGCGCGGGTTGGCTTTGGACATGCCGCGGTAGTCGTCGATGGACACACAGCCGCTGGCGTTCTCCACTGCCTGGATCACGCCGAAGGCTGCCAGGTTCGAGAAGATGTAGACGAAGATGTAATACATCATTGCGGCCATGCCCATGGTGTTGCTGGCAATGATGCCGAGCATGATGTAGCCGGCCTGCGACACCGACGAGAATGCCAGGAATCGCTTGGCATTGCGCTGACGGATGGCAAACAGGTTGCCGATGGTGATGGTCAGGATGATCAGAGCATAGAGCATCCACTCCCAGACTGAGCTGTAGAGGCAGCCGAAGGCCTGAGCCAGCACGCACATCAGCGCGAAGGCGGTGGCACCCTTCGAGATAACGGACAGGTAGCTGGTCACCGAGGTGGGGGCTCCCTGGTAAACGTCGGCGGTCCAGAGGTGGAAGGGCACGAGCGAAAGCTTGAAGCCGATGCCGGCCAGCACGAATGCGAGGGCGGTTACCAGCATGAGCGACATTTCGCCGGTCAGTGCGGTGTAGATGTTCTGGAAGTAGAGTGAGCCGGAGAGGCCGTATACGAATGACAGGCCCATCATGAACACTGCCGACGAGAACACGGCGGTCAGAATGTACTTGACGGCGGCCTCGTGGCTCTCGTAGCGGTTCTTGTCCAGGGCCACCATTGCTGCCAGGGGCAGAGAGGCGCTCTCAAGGCCGATGACGAAGAGCAGGAAGTGACGGGCGGAGATCATCAGATACATGCCGAAGAGAGTGACGAGCAGAAGCTCGAAGAACTCGCCGCGGCGCATGGTCATATTGTCGCTGTTGGCCCATACGGTTGACTGCAGGAGCACGATGACAACGCCTACGTTGAGAATGCTCTTGATGGCGGCAATCACAGGCGAGGTCTCGTACATGCCGGCGAAGGCTGTGGTCTCGCCGCAGCTGCCGAGCAGGCAGGGGAAGAAGCCTGCGGCCGTTACGAGCAGCATGAGCACCGATGTGAACACCGGCAGGGCCTTCTGCGTGCTCTTGGGCATGAACAGGTCGTAGAAAAATACTATCAAGAGAACGACAAGCAACCCGATCTCTTGCTTCATGGCTAAAAATTGTGAGTAATCCATTGCGTTATGCTTATTCTTGGAATTTCAGGGATGACACTGCTGTTAACGGGCTTAGTTGAGGCCGATTACGCGGAAGATGTCCTCGCTGAAGGTGAATTTGATCAGGTCGGTGAAGAAGTTGGGGAAGCAGCCGATGGCAGCCACGCACACTATGAGGGTGACGGCCGAGGTGCGCTCCCACCAGGTGGCGTCGGTGAGCTCCAGGTGGTGCTTGTCCTGAACCGGGCCGAAGAGCAGCTTGCCAACCACGCGCAGGATGTAGACGGCGGTGATTACGATAGAGCTGCAGGCCAGGATGGTGAACACGCGGTGGAAGGTGTCGGCATGCTGGAACGAACCTACGAAGATGGTCATCTCGGCAACGAAGCCGCTAAGACCGGGAAGACCCAGCGATGCCATACCGGCGATGACGTAGCTCACGCCGAGGAAGGGCATGATGCGCATCAGGCCGCCCATCAGACGGATGTCGCGGGTGTGTGTGCGGCCGTAGATCATGCCGATGAGGGCGAAGAAGAGGGCGGTCATCAGGCCGTGCGAGAGCATCTGCATGATGGCGCCGGTCATTGCGGTGGTGTTGAGCATGAGGATGGCGAAGAGCACCATGCCGCAGTGGCTCACTGACGAATATGCGTTGATGTATTTGAGGTCGGTCTGCACGCAAGCCGAGAAGGCGCCGTAGACAACCGAGATGCCTGTCAGCACCAGGAAGATCCAGCCAAGTTCGTTGGCGGCCCAGGGCATCAGGTAGATGGCAACGCGGAAGCAGCCGTAGCCGCCGAGCTTCATGAGCACGCCGGCGTGGAGCATCGACACTGCTGTGGGGGCCGATGCGTGGCCGTCAGGGCTCCATGTGTGGAAGGGGAACATGGCGCCCAGCACGCCGAAGCCCACAAAGGTCATGGGGAACAGGAAGCTCTGCCAGCCGGTGGAGATGGCGTCGTTCTTGCAGATCTCGAGGATGTTCCAGGTGAGGGGCTGTCCTTCGGGAGCGCTGTGGTAGTAGATGCCGATGAGGCCCAGCATCAGGAAGGCGGAGCCGCCCATCAGCATCAGGGTGAGCTTCATGGCCGAGTACTCCTTGCGGCCGGTGCCCCAGAGTCCGATGAGCAGATACATGGGGATGAGGGCCACCTCGTAGAACATGAACATGGTGAACAGGTCAATCGAGATGAAGAAGCCGAACACGCCGGTCGACAGCAGGATGAGCCAGAGGAAGAAGGCCTTGGGCTGCGCTATCTTCCAGGATGCGAAGCTGCCGGCAAAGACTATGATGCTTGACAGCAGGATCATGGCTATGGAAATGCCGTCAACGCCGACGGCGAGATTGATGTGGAGCGGGGCGAACCACTGCCAGCTGTCCACGAAGAGCATCGGCTCGGTGTTGCCGGCGGCACGGATGCCGAGGTATTCGGTCAGCAGGTACACCGATAGGCCTATCAGGGCCGTAGAACCGGCCACAGCCACGGCGCGAATCTGCTTGATGTCGCGGCACAGGGCAATCAACCCAAGCATCACCATGGGGATCACCACGAAATATATCAGTATGTTACTAAACATCGTTGGTTTACTATTTTAACATTAGCACTGTGAAAGGTATCATTCGGGGTGGCTGTATCACATTACGCACAGGGCGGTGACAGCGGCAAGCAGAAGGGCACCGACGAGGTAGATCCAAACGTACATCTGAATCTGGCCCGACTGGAGTCCGCGGATGGCCCAGGATGCCTTGTTGGTTACAATTGCGAAGCCGTCCATGGTTCCGTCGATGATGTGGCGGTCAAACCATGCAATGGGGCGGCAGATGCAGTTGAAGATGATCTTGTGGGTGATGAACATATAGAGCTCGTCCCAGTAGAAACGGTGGTGACACCAGTCCCAGAGACGGGGGAAGAGAGACTGCATCTTGTCGGGCAGGGGGTTCTCCTTCTTGTACATTACCCAGGCTACGGCTATGCCCACAACGGCGATGGCCAGCGAGATGGTGGCGATGCCCCAGTCAAAGTGAGCCATGAAGTCGTAGGGCTCACCGTTCCAGGTGACAAACTTGCCGAAGGGGATGAAGCCGGCCACGCACGATACTGCAGCCAGGAACACCAGCGGCAGGGTCATGGTCCAGGGCTGGTCCTTGGGTGCGTGGTGTCCGTGCACGTGGTGCTCTTTCCACCAGAAGATGAGGAAGTAGAGGCGGAACATGTAGAAGGCGGTGAGGCCGGCCACTACCGACATCCATACGTAGGCCACCATGTCGTAGCCGTAGCATGCGCTCAGGATTTCGTCCTTGGAGAAGAAGCCCGAGAAGGGGATGATGCCTGCGATGGCCAGACAGCCGATGAGGAATGTCCAGTGGGTGACGGGCATGAACTTGCGCAGGCCGTGCATGGCGGTGTAGTCGTTTGAGCCGATGGCGTGGATCAGGGCGCCGGCACCGAGGAAGAGCAGGGCCTTGAACATGGCGTGGGTGAACAGGTGGAACATTGATGCCATGTAACCCACTCCCTCATGGATTTCGGGACGGGCCACACCAAGCGACACCATCATGAACGCAATCTGCGAGATGGTGGAGAATGCCAGCACGCGCTTGATGTCGATCTGCGCGCAGGCAACCATGGCGGCGTAGAGGGCGGTGATGGCGCCTACAACTGTGATGAACTGCAGGGCGAATTCCTCAACCAGGTATACGGGGAACATGCGTGCCACCAGGAACACACCTGCCACAACCATGGTGGCGGCGTGGATGAGTGCCGAAACGGGGGTGGGACCTTCCATGGCGTCGGGCAGCCAGATGTGCAGGGGCATCATTGCCGACTTACCCATGCCGCCGATGAAGATGAGCACCAGTGCCCAGGTGAGCACCGAGCCGCCCATGAATGTGGCGCCCTCGGTGGAGGCGAGCACGTTCTCGGGGTTCTGGGTCAGGCTGATGAAGTCGAAGGTGTCAGTGTAGAACGACAGCAGCAGGATGCCGATGAGGAAGCCGAGGTCGGCGAAGCGGGTCACGATGAACGCCTTCTTCGAAGCCGACACTGCCGAGAACTTGGTGTAGTAGAAACCGATCAGCAGGTAGGACGATGCGCCCACAAGCTCCCAGAAGATGTACATCTGGAAGATGTTGGTGGCAACCACCAGTCCGAGCATCGAGAAGCTGAACAGCGACAGGAAAGCGTAGAAGCGCTGGAAACCGCGCTCCCACACGCCCTCATGGTCGCGCATGTAGCCCATGCTGTAGAGGTGCACCATGAACGAGATGGTGGTGATCACCACCAGCATCATGGCCGAGATGGGATCCAGGAGGAAGCCCAGGTTGATGACCAGGTTGGGAGTGAAGGCCAGCCAGGTCTGGTTGAACACGATGTGCTGCAGGCGCACGCCCTCAGCGTCGATGAACAGCGGGTTGCCGCTGAAGAAGTAGAGGTAGGCCGTGTAGTATGACAGGCACAGAACGGTGCCCATGCCCAGTGTGCCCAGTATTCCGGCGAGACGATGGCTCATCTTCATTCCCAGGATGCCCAGGAGAAGGAACATGAACAGCGGAATGGCCAGTATCAGAATCGATATTGTAACATCCATGGCTCTTTAAAATTTCATTTTGTTAAGGTCGGCCACATCAATGTTGCGGACGGCGCGGAAAATGTTGATGATGATGGCGATGGCCAGGGCAGTCTCGGCAGCGGCGATGGCAATGGCGAAGAGGGTGAAGAACATGCCCTCCATCTGGCCCGGGAACAGGTAACGGTTGAACACCACGAAGTTGATGTCAACGGCGTTGAGCATCAGCTCCAGCGATATCAGCATCGCAATCATGTTTTTGCGGGTGATGAACCCGTACACTCCGCAGCAGAACATTATCAGGCTGGGGAGCAGGTAGTATATTGCTTTAATTTCCATAATAGCCGGGGTCATTTAGCGTTTGCGGGCGATTACCACACCACCGATGATGCATGCCAGGAGCAGAACGCTGATGGCTTCGAACGGGAGCAGGTACTCCTCGAATCCGGTTCCCATCAGGGCCGTGCCCAGGTCGTTCATGGTGAGCGCCTTCATCTGGGGCATTGTTACAAACATCTCGCAACGGCTTATCAGAGCCAGTCCGCACACCACGGCTGTGGCAACGGCGGCGACCAGGCCGGTGAGCTTGCGCTTCGACGCCAGCTGCTCGCTGTTGTCGCCCGGGTGGCTGGTAAGCAGGATGGAGAACACGAACAGCACTACGATGCCGCCAGCATAGACGGCGATCTGAACCGCACCCAGGAATTCATAGTCAAGCATGAAATAGATTCCTGCGGCCGCGAAGAGTGTGAACAGCAAGTAAGTTGCCGCACGCAGTATCTTGCGGGTGGTGACAGCCAGCACTGAGAAGCACACCATAGCCAGGGCTATGATGACATACATAATTATACTTCCTAC
>JAXJRL010000087.1:0-43560 GCA_036310635.1 Muribaculaceae bacterium
CCATTGACCAATATTCCTCACTGCTGCCTCCCGTAGGAGTCTGGTCCGTGTCTCAGTACCAGTGTGGGGGACCTTCCTCTCAGAACCCCTACGCATCGTCGGTTTGGTGGTCCGTTACACCGCCAACTGCCTAATGCGACGCATGCCCATCCTCGGCCGGAATCGCTTCCTTTAACCCCCAAGGGATGCCCCTCAGGGGTGCCACGCGGTATTAGACCGGATTTCTCCGGATTATCCCCCTGCCGAGGGCAGGTTGCATACGTGTTACTCACCCGTGCGCCGGTCGCCGGCGGAGGAAAGCAAGCTTTCCTCCCCGCTGCCCCTCGACTTGCATGTGTTAAGCCTGTCGCTAGCGTTCATCCTGAGCCAGGATCAAACTCTTCGTTGTTGGTTATCTTGTTTCTTTCTTTTCTAAATCAAGAACCAAGACAACTGAATCTGTTGTCTTGTAGGACGCGGCGCGCCTTCTGTTAGGCACCCCGGCGTCTGTCGTCTGTCCCGGCCGGTTTCGCTGACTTATTCGGTAGTACGCTTCTCTTTTCAGAATCGACATGAGGCGTCTCTCTTTCCCCCGTGGGGGCCTTCAAGACTGCTCTTGTACTACTCTTGTCTCTATTGCAATTCTTTCAATGTTCTCTTCGGTTGGCGCAACCGCCGTTTTTGCGGTTGCGGGTGCAAAGTTACGGCGAATTTTTGAAACCGCCAAACTTTTGCGGAAGTTTTTTTTGCGGCCGCCTTTCCGAAGGCCCCGCCGGGCATCGCTGCGCCGCGGATTCGGTCCGGCTCTGTGCCGCGCCCCGAGGGCCTTTCTGCGCCGCCTCCGCGGCCTGCCCCTCAAAAGCGAGTGCAAAGGTACGCCCTTTTCCGTTACCCACCAAATGTTTTAATGGATTTTTGCACAAAAATGCCGAAACAGCCCGTAATTTAACATCCGTTCACTAAATCAGGGTCCCCAAAGCCCCCTTTCAGCACCTCGGTCGCCCTTCAGACATCCGAACGAAAGACACACCATCTTATATGCAATACATACACATTATTATATAGAGAGCGAAAACATACGCCGACAAGCTTGACCTAATGGTGCGAATTTCAGCAATATCGGCCTCTGACTCGAAAATTGTTCCCTAAGCGCTCCCAAAATCCGGCATCATTCCCCCTCTCCGTCTCCCCAAATCCAGCCAAAATGTCAAAAAAAAATTCTGCCACAATATTTTTTTCTGTCAGCGCCGCCAGGGTGATGATTCTTTGTCAGATTTTTATTAATTTTGCAGACTATACCAGGCAGATGGACGACGCCGGTGCTCTGCCAACGGCGCACAAGAGGTTCCATTCACCAATCTAACACGATAACAAACTGAAATACAACAATAAAGGTAAAGACAATGAACTTGTTTGACCAAATCAGTGCCGACATCAAAACGGCAATGCTCGCCCGCGAAAAAGTGCGCCTCGAAGCGCTCCGCGGCATCAAAAAAGAATTTCTTGAGGCAAAGACCGCACCTGGCGCCGGCGGAGAACTCTCCGACGACACCGCGATGAAAATCCTCATCAAGCTGGCTAAACAGCGCCGCGAAAGCGCTCAGATCTACGCTGAGAACAACCGCCCCGAGCTGGCCGAAAACGAGCTGGCCGAAATGGCGGTGATCGAAGAATACCTCCCCAAAGCACTCAGCCCCGAAGAACTCCAGGCCGAAGTCAAGGCCATCATCGCCGAAGTGGGCGCCACCGGCCCCAAAGACATGGGCAAGGTGATGGGCACAGCCACCAAGAAGCTGGCAGGACGCGCCGACGGCAAAGCAATCTCGGCCCTGGTGCGCCAGCTCCTCAACATGTAACAATCAACAAACCAACAAAATATGCTAACATTACAGCAGATCAAGGAAAACACAGCCCTGGTCATTGACCGCCTGGCCGTGAAAGGCTTCGATGCCACAAAACCCATTGCCGACGTGCTGGCCCTCGATGCCAAGCGCCGCGAGATGCAGCTCAAAAACGACAACGCCGCAGCCCAACTCAACAAGCACGCCGCCGAAATCGGCAAGCTCATGAAGGAAGGCAAGCGCGAAGACGCCGAAGAGGTCAAGAAACTCGTGGCCGTGCTCAAAGCCGAGCAGAAAGCCGTGGCCGACGAGCTCCAGCGCGCCGAAACCGAGATTCGCAACATCCTCCTCACCGTCCCCAACGTGCCCTGCGCAGCAGTCCCCGCCGGAACCAGCGCCGCCGACAACGTGGTCGAAAAGACCGGCGGCCCCATGCCCAACCTGCCCAAGGACGCCCTGCCCCACTGGGATCTGTGCAAAAAATACAACATCATCGACTTCGACCTCGGCGTGAAAATCACCGGCGCCGGATTCCCCGTTTACCTGGGCAAAGGCGCACGCCTGCAGCGCGCCCTCATCCAGTTCTTCCTGGACTCAGCCGGCGAGGCCGGATACCTGGAAGTGCAGCCCCCCTACGTCGTAAACGAAGCCTCGGGCTACGGCACAGGCCAGCTCCCCGACAAGGAAGGTCAGATGTACTATGTCAACGAGGACAATCTCTACCTCATCCCCACCGCCGAGGTGCCCGTCACCAACCTCTACCGCGACGTCATCATCCCCGCTGACAGGCTCCCCATCAAGAACTGCGCATACTCCGCATGCTTCCGCCGCGAGGCCGGCAGCTACGGCAAGGACGTGCGAGGCCTCAACCGCCTCCACCAGTTCGACAAAGTCGAGATTGTACGCATCGAAAAGCCCGAAAACTCCTACGCAGCGCTCGAGCAGATGAAAGACCACGTCCAGAGTCTGCTTGACAAACTCGGACTCCCCTGGCACATCCTCCGTCTCTGCGGCGGCGACATGAGCTTCACCTCAGCCATCACCTTCGACTTCGAAGTGTGGTCAGCAGCCCAGGAGCGCTGGCTCGAAGTTTCGTCCGTTTCCAACTTCGAGACCTACCAGGCCAACCGCCTCAAGTGCCGCTACCGTGGCGAAGACAAGAAGACTCATCTCTGCCACACCCTCAACGGCTCCGCCCTGGCTCTGCCCCGTATCATGGCCGCGCTTATCGAGAACAACCAGACCCCCGAGGGCATCGTGGTTCCCGAATGCCTGCGCCGCTACACCGGCTTCGACATCATCGACTGATTCCGCACACAACCCCCATAAAAACAGCGGCCGCCCGCATCCCCATCGTCGGGAGCGGGCGGCCGCCGTTTTGCAGTCTCGCCGTTATTTGCGTGCAGGAACGCTGCGGCGCAGGAACACCTCGGTGGGGAAGTGGTCCGAGTAGCCGTTCAGATAGCTGCCGCTTGCAAACGTGCGCAATGGATAGCCCTGGCGCGTGCCCTCGGTGTCCTTCAGGAAGTCGCGGTTGAGCACCTCCGAGCGCCAGTACTGCCAGTGCGAGCCCTCGCCGTTGGCCAGGTTGCCCGAAATGATGATCTGGTCAAACAGATTCCACGAGCTCTTGTAGGCCAGCGTGCCGATGCCGCGGTCCAGCTTCTCCCACCAGGGATTGTAGAACTCGTGGGGGCCCACGTTGCGGTCGCGCTTGGCACCCAGCACCTTGGCGCACGACGGATCCTGCGGGTCATCGTTCAGGTCGCCCATGATCACCACACCGATGTTGGGGTCCACCTTCCAGAGCGAGTCGCTGATGGCGCGGCACAGACGGGCCGCTGCCTCGCGGTTGGGCGACGACTGCTCCTGTCCGCCCAGACGCGACGGCCAGTGGTTCACAATCACGGCGATGCGCTGGCCCATCAGACTGCCAACAACGCACATCTGGTCGCGCGTGCGGAACTTTATCTCAGTCAGACGGTGGTTGGTGACATTCTCAAGCTTGAAATATCGGGGATTGTAGAGCAGGCCCACGTCCACACCGCGGGCGTCGGGCGAGTCGTGGTGCACCACCTGCAGGTTCCAGGCCCGCAGCTGCTCATTGTTGACCAGGTCCTCGAGCACCGACCGGTTCTCGATCTCGCTCACACCGATAATGGCCGGGCCGTAAGGAGTGGTCTTGGAAGTGAAACTCGAGATGGCGCGGGCCAGATTGTTGATCTTGCTCCAGTATTTCTGGCCGTTCCACTGCTTCTGGCCGTTGGGAGTGTACTCCAGGTCGCGGCTTTCGGGATTGTTGGGGATAGTGTCGAAAAGGTTCTCGAGATTGTAGAAAGCGATACCTGCCACCTGCATACGGTTGCCGGATTTTGCCTGATTGCCCTGAGCCAGCGCCGGAATCACGGCCAGCGCCAAAGCTGCCACGGCTGTAAGGAGTCTGTTCATGGAAGTTGTCGGTTATGGTTTGTTTGTTCGTATTTTATGCACAATCAGGGAACACAGCCGGAAGCACCGCCCGGTTCCGTCCCCCAAAGTTACCCATTCTCCCGCAAACAAACAAATCCCCCCGAACGCCCGCCACAGACGCAAACCTTCACATCTGCTCAAAGGTTTACTCCCGGGACTCATTATCGTTGCTGTGCAGCTATGAGTCAACGATTTGTGGCAATGCTCTTTAAATCTTTAACCTTACGCACTTTCGGCATGACTACCCTATATGCATCACCTTTATCCGCATGTATGGTGTCTATTTTCAGTTCTTCGGAAGATGGGTATAGCTCTGGGAAAAGTGCAAACTTGATTTTCACCAACAGTTGCGCTTCCAAATCCCAGCTGACAGGGTAAAGATCAGCCTCCAAAGCTTCCAAACCTTTGATACTGTCAGGATGAACCCAATAAAAGACCCCATTAGGTGATTTATACACAGGCACATCTTTGAATGCCTTATTCTCTGGAACAAAAAAATCATCAGGTCGCTTGACAGCCTTATAATCAGGCTCTGTCAAAAAGACAGGACGAGTCTTTGAATTAGTGTGTGCTATTAGACTTTGCGTATAGAAGCCATCTTCATCCCAAAGCCTGATGAACGGCCGGGAAACAGCATTCACCTCCGGCATTTTCAACAAAGTTATTCCATCATGGCTTTCTACATATTCCTGACGCATCAGTCTTTGCATATTGTAATTATGTATGGTATCTTTTGCTAATACCAGTTGCTGAAATACAAACAACATAGTCGCTACAGAGCCTAATACAAAAGTAATGCGATATGAGACCTTGATTCGCTTCTGAGAAAAGTAACCCAACACCATTATGAAGAACATCAGTTCAACAAACGTGTGAGAATACGGCGCAGTATTAGCTACCATTGAGAAAACAAACGAAACTCCGAGCACCCACAGCAAATAATTGCATCGTCTTAAATATTGAGCCAAAAGCGCTCTACGATGAAAAGCCAATAGGATTATCACAACCGCCAAAGCTATCCAAATGAACCATAGATGCAGCAAATTGTCAAAGCCATTCGTAAATTTTATATAGAACGGACTACCAACCTTATCACCGCCGCCGAAAAATCTCATCAAGTTTCCCGGAGCAAAGACCATTACTATTGCTGTCAGCCACATGGGCACTGTCAGCAACACAGCACGTCCTCTGTAATCCCTAAAATGGAAGCAATAATAAAGGAACATTCCACCGGCAACACCCACTACAAAACCCTCATGGGTCCAACCAAAGACTGCGGAAAGCAATACAATCAGCACATTCTCAACAGCCCGCCTCCCCTTGATGGCCCTTAGATTACCGGCCTCAGATGTCCTTAGAGAATGTGTATGTGAGGGGGGGTATTTATCACTGATTTCCAGATAGTTAGCATTGCCACACTCATTGTAGCCGGCCACAGATAGTTAAGGCCGTAGTTAACCGATGTCCATAATGACTCCTCATAGGGGAACATCAACAACAAACCGGTTACTACCGAAAACCAAACCCAGTACCTGTTGCGGCGGTTCTTCCCAGTGACAAAATTAACTATCATGAACACAAACAAAAGAAAAACACCAGTATTGACAAGTGAGAATGCCAGCTTATGGCCGGTAAAAGCCTGTTCAACAGCATGAACCAGCGAGCGCCCGTTCACCAGCATATAATGCTTTACCTGGGTATTGTAAATATCCTCTAAACTGCTGACCTTGTTGATAAACTGGTGACCCCTCATCCACAAGTCTGTAGGGTCACCATCCTCCCATACATATTCATACAATAGCTCGTCGCCCGACGGCTCGTGCTCATAACAGCGCACAAAGAAAACCACGGCAACCACCGCCATAAGCAGCACTATCCACGCCCACCTCGATTTCATTACACTTTTCATGCTCATTGTCTATATTTTGCAGCAGCGCAAGCTGCCAAAAGCACCCTGTTAAACAACATAGGTGAAATTTTCCTGCCAGCGCATTCGCTTTTCAGGCACAAAGTTACCCATTCTCCTCAAAAACACAAAACCGCCCCAAACCCACCACCCCAAATCATGGCCAAACTTGGAAGTGAAAAATGGCCAAAGTTGGAAGTGAAATCCGGCCAAACTTGGAAGTGAATCTTGGCCAAAGTTGGAAGTAAAAACCGACCAAAGTTGGAAGTGGGGTGTAGGAGCAACTGGAAATGAGAGCTTTACAGTCGGCGAAGGGTGGATAGCAGCGAAGCCCCCAGGCCTATGGTGTAGCCTTGTGCCGAGAAGAGCACCCGGTTGAAGGTATCCGCAATGAGGAACACGGGGAGCTCGGCACCGGTAAGGCTGTCCTTTTTCAGGAATGATGCCATGTTGCACGCAATGGCACCGCTTCTGTCCACGCCCCACACCACATTCTTAGGCAGCCCGGCGTAAGCCGCTTCCGAAGCCTTGAAGCGCGCTGCCGCGTCATCGTCGGCAAACACCAGCAGGATCTTAACGCCCTGTTCATCAAGTGCCTTGGCCTCGGCGCGCAGGTCATTGAGCGCATGTGCCACAGGCTCAGTGTTGGCAGTGATGAGGCCTATCACATAGTTGCCGCGACCCGTGGTGGAGAGTATGCTGCGTTCCGTCGATGTAGCAGTGTCGAAATACCGGTTTTCAGAGTTGAACGCCCCCAGTACCTGCACGCGGCTCTCGTCGTGGCGCATCACCAGAGGCACCACCGTCGTAGAGTCGGCCTTGACATTGAAGAATGTACTGCGGGCCAGCACTGTGCCGTCGGCCAGACGCTGTCCGCTGGTCAGCACATAGTAACCGGCATCAAGGTCCACGCCCTCGGCGAAGTGCGTGCTCCAAGGTGCAAATTCCTCAAACTCAAGTTGTACGGGCACACCCGTGCGGTCAATGCGCGACACCGAGAAATTGGCATAGTATTTGGGATCGTCCACCGGTCCGCCGGGGGTGAATGTCAGCACCAGGCGCCCCATCGGGCGCGGCGTGTCGGTTTTGGCCATGCGGTCGAGACTCACATCGGTCCATGTGTTTCCGTCCTGCGAATACTGCACAGCGCCGCTCACGGGATCGATGCGCGCCGGCACGCCCAGGCTGCGGCAGCCGGCCACAAAAAGCAGGTCGCGCGACCGCGGGTCTATGTCGAGACGGTGCTGGTACACCGCCTGCGGCGATATGTACAGGTTGCGCGGATTCCGGCGCCCGGACACCTCGATGCTGTCGCGCACCCAGTCGGCCCACAGCCGCACGTCGGCAGTCCACTCGCGGCGCTCGCGGTCGCTCATCACCTTGAGGAAGAAGAACTTGTATGGCGTCAGATTTTCGTTGGCAATTCGCGGATTCAGCGCATAGCGGTCGTAGAGAGGCGTGCCCTCAAGCGCGTTCGGCGTGTTGTAGTAGCTGTCCAGGAGCACAAAACGGTCCACATCGCGCAGATCTTTCTCACTGACCGCACTCACCAGCGCCTGCGCGCGCCGGGGATTCTCCGGCGCGGTTATCTCCAGGAAGCCGGTAATCGCCGCATGGTTTCCATAAGCCTCGGGGAGCAACCGGGCCATCAGCGCCGTGTCGAGCGACATCCTCTCGGCAAACTCGCGCGCCTGCTCCACAGTCATGAACGTGGCCATATAAGCCGTGCGCACCGAGTCCTCGCAGGCCTTGCGACGCTCGTTCTCTGCCACTGCGGCCTGACTTGCCACGGGCAGGCTGCCCGACGGCGCCGGCGGCGTAAGATCATATTCCACAGTGAATTCATCGCCGAAACGGCGGCTCATGTCTATCTGGCAAGGCCGGCCGTCGCGCTCGGCCACATTCATCTCGTCCAGCCCGAACCGGTCGCCCTTCACGGCCCACACCACAAGGTCGCCCAGACCGGTGGTGACCGACGCCAGGCCGTACTTGTCGGTATACCTTTCGGCTATGGGGTAATATTCGGCGTAGTTGTACAGCCCGTAGCACACGCGGGCGCTGTCCACTGGGCAGCCCGCCGTGTCAATCACGCTCACCACAGCTTTGGCCGTCGGCGCATAGTTGGGCGTTACGTTCACCAGGCTGAAATACGGTGTCTCGGTCAGCACCTCCTCCGGTCCGGTGTACCGGCCGTCAGCCCTGGTGTTCATCAGCATGCCGCGTGCCGCCGGGGCGTTGAACCATCCCAGGTCGAGCATCGGCTCGGGTTCGCATCCGCCCAGGAAGTGCCAGCGTCCATCCACCATCACCTCCACCCATGCGTGGTTGTCGTCGGTATGCGCCCACCGCGGGGTGTACACCTGTCGCGCGGGGATGCCCACCGCCCTCATTGCCGCCACCACGAAAGCGCTCTCCTCGCCGCAACGACCCCACGACGTTCGAACGGTGGCCAGCGGCGACGATGTGCGGGCATCCGAAGGCCGGTATGTGGCCTTTTCGTGCGCCCAGTGGTTCACCTCGAGGGCCGCTTCGGCCATGCCCAGGTTGCGCACCCGTGGCGCCAGCTCGGCATAGAACACCGTGCGCGACTCATCAAGCAGCTCGTTGTTGGTGCGCACGGGCACCACAAAGTCCAGGAATGTTCGGTCATCGTAGCTGCTGCCCCACGGCATTTCGGCGCGGGCACGGAAGGCGGCATCGACATTCTTGCGGAAAAATTCGCGACTGAAGTCGAGCGAATCCGGCAGCGACATGCGGCTGTAGAGTGTATCAAGGGCCGCTTCGGGCGTGATGGCCATGCACGGCAGGGCCGAAATGGCGGCTATGGCAAGCAGTGAACGGTGTAGGTTTGTCATGGATATATGGTTGGTTTGCAGCCTATTGCTGTCATTACTTTCTGTATTTCGTCGACCGACGAACTCTCCGAGCCTTGGCGCCGGCATGAACCGTGGATCTCGCTGCATCCGGTGAGTTCCAGTATTTCGCGGGCATTGCGGGCATTCACCCCCGCGCCGGCCAGCAGCGTGATACGGCCGCCGGCCAGCTCCCGCAGTCGGCCTATCTCTGACGCTCCGGCCTGAGCGCTGTCGGCGCCGCCGGACGTGAGTATGCGGTCATAGCCCAGAGCGCATAGTGTTTCGAGCGCCGCCGTGCGGTCGGCACAGCGGTCAAAGGCACGGTGGAATGTCAGCGGCATTCCCTGTGTGGCTGTGCGCACATCGCGAGCAAACTCCTCGTCCAGGCTCATATCAGCCCGGAGAGCTCCGGCCACGATGCCGTCGGCGTAACCGGAACACACTGCTATATCGTCAAGCATCAGACGTTTTTCGGCGTCGCTGTATACAAAGTTGCCATCGCGACACCGCACCAGTACATGGATGGTGCCGCCAAACTCCCGGCGTGCCGCCTTCAGCAGCGACAGCGACGGCGTCACTCCGCCCGACGTCAACGCCGAACATAGCTCTATGCGCGGCGCGCCGGCTCGCGCGGCGGCTCGCACCGACTCCACATCGGCGCAGCACACTTCCAGCAGTGTCTTCCCTTCGGTCATCTCAGTCTTTGGCGGCTGTTGCCTTGATGGCATCTATTATATGGCGGTCGTTCGACAGTCTGGGCACTTTGCGCTGGCCGCCCAGTTTGCCCGTAGCGCCCAGCCAGGCCTCGAACTGCCCGGGGCGCGCCTCGGTTATGCTCAGTCGGTCAAGAAATATGCCGCCGGAGCGCTTGGCCGCGTAGTCGGAGTTTTCATCGGCAAGCGCCGCATCCAGACTGTCGGCAAACTCGTCTATGTCTTTCGGAGCCTCCGCCCACTCTATCAGCCACTCGTGGCGGCCGCGCTTGCCGCCTTCGGCATAGACGGGCGCCACGGTGTAGTCACGCACCGCGCACCGGTGCATGGAGCAGGCGCGGGCCAGGGCGGCATCAGTGTTGTGCACCATCACCTCCTCGCCGAAAGCGTTGATATAGTGCTTGGTGCGCCCGGCCACGGTAATGCGCAGCGGGTCGGTGCTCATTATCTTTACGGTGTCGCCTATGGCATAGCGCCACAGGCCGTTGGGGGCCGTGATGACCATGGCGTAGGTCTTGCCGCGCTCCACCCTCCATGCCGGCACGGCGTGCGGCGGATGGGGCATGCCCACTTCGTCGAGCGGAACGAACTCATAGAACACCCCGGCATCCAGAAGCAGCAGCATCTGCCCGGGCTCCGGCAGGTCCTGAACGGCAAAGAAGCCCTCGGAAGCGTTGTATGTCTCCCTCAGGCGCAGGCGCCCCGGCTTGGAAAGGCGCGCATACTCGCCGCGGTAAGGCTCCATGGAAATGCCGCCGTGGAAGAACACTTCCAGGTTGGGCCACACATCGTGGATGGTCTTGGCTCCGGCCTTGCGCATAACTTCCTTCAGCACAGTCAGAAACCATGACGGCACCCCCGATATGTTGGTAACGTCGGCAGGCGTGGCCTCGTTCACCAGCGCCGGCACCTTCTCTGTCCAGTCCACCATCAGCGCGGTCTCCTTGCGGGGTATGCGCACCAGGTTCACCAGCGGGTTCACGGCGTCGATCAGGTTGGCCGACAAGTCGCCCACTTTCACTTTCGGGCCATGATCCAGGCGGGTGTCAAAGCTGCCGCCCAGTATGAAACCTTTGCCGGCGAACATCCGGCTGTCCGGGTACAGGTACAGGTAGTGGGCCACAGCGTCGGTGGCCCCGCGGTAGTGGTTCAGGCGCAGGGAGTCATCAGTGACGGGCACATATTTGCTGCGGCCGTCGCTGGTGCCCGACGACTGGGCGAACCGCCGGGTCACTCCCGGCCACAGCACATCGGCCTCGCCACCCACCATGCGCATCACCCACGGGCGCATGTCCGCATAGTCGGTCACGGGCACACGCCGACAGAATTCGCCGTAGTCTGCAGTGGGCTTCAGCCCGAGTTGGCGGCCGTAGTCTGTACGGCTGCCGCGGCGCGTGAGCCATAGCAGCTGCTGCAGTTGCACGCGGGCTATCCCGGCTCCGCGCCAACGGTGTGCCGCCGCAACGCGGCGTCCCAGCAACATTCGCATCAAGGGTGTGAAATTCATCATCGCTGTAGCTGTTTAACGGTTTTAGGCCTCGGCGTTCCGTCCTCTTACGGCCGCTAATGCCGCGTCGGAACCCCGATTAACAGTGCAAATGTAGCTATTTTTCGCCGTAAACCGGCATGTCCTCTCTCTTTTTGTCGCCACTATCTCTGTTATTTAGTCCGAATCCGTGCTTCATTAATATTTAAAAACAAAATGCTGACATTGTTGTTACAAAGTTGCAAGTAGTCTTTTTTTTCTTTTTCTTTGCAGATGAATTTTCAGAGGCCCTGTGCGCCGCCTGTTTCGTAGTCAGGCTATCGAGCGGCCAGTCTGCGCATCTGCCTCTTTTCGTTTTTCAGTCTGTTATCAGTTTTTACCTTAGATTTCTGTCATTTATTTTGGCTCCCACGAGTTTCATATCACGCCTACTAATCGTAGACGACGAGCGCCACATCACCGACCTGCTCCGCTTCAACCTCGAAGCTGAGTCGTTCGCCGTGACCGTACGCGAGTCCGCCGCCGACATCATGGCCATGGATCTCGCCGAATACCGCCTGGTCATTGCCGACGCCATGGGACAGAAATACACAGGCTTCGACCTCCTGGCCGACATCAAGGCCCACCCCATCTTCCAGAACATCCCGGTAATAATTCTCAGCCATGCCGACGGCGAGGACGCCATCATCCGCGCCTTCGACCTCGGCGCCGACGACTATATCCTCAAACCCTTCTCCCTCCGCGAACTGGTGGCACGCATCCGCTCGGTCCTCCGCCGACACCTTGTCACCGACATCGCCAACCAGGCCGTCATCTCGTTCAAGGGTATGGATGTGGACATCCTCAACAAGCAGGTACGCATCAACGGCGAACTCGTCCATCTAACCCGCACCGAGTACGCCATCCTGGTGCTCCTCCTCAAGCACCGAAACCGTTTCTACAACCGTCGCCAGATTTTCGACCAGGTGTGGCGCGACGCCGACCCCTCGGCCAACGACCGCATTGTCGACACCAACATCTCGCGCCTGCGCAAAAAACTCGGCGCATCGGCCGAGGCACTCGTAAACCGCACCGGCGAGGGCTATGCCCTGATCGACTGACTTTCAGCTCCTCCCCAATATATAAATGAAAATTGCCGTTTCCCTCCCCAACTGCTTCGTGGCCGGACGCCATGAGGCCGGATGCGACGAGGCCGGCCGCGGATGTCTCGCAGGTCCGGTGCACGCAGCCGCCGTCATCCTCCCCGACGATTTCCACCATCCCTGGCTCAACGACTCCAAGCAGGTGTCCGAACGCCGACGCGAGCTGCTCCGACCCATCATCGAAGCCGAAGCCGTGGCATGGGCCGTGGGAGTGGTCAGCAACGAGGAGATTGACCACATCAACATCCTCCGCGCATCCATCCTGGCCATGCACCGAGCCCTCGACGGCCTCACTACTGTGCCGGGCGGCATAATCGTCGATGGCAACAAGTTCACCGACTGGCGCCAGGGCGTGGAATGGACCACGTTTGTCAAGGGCGACGGCCGTTTCGGCAACATTGCCGCCGCTTCCATCCTGGCCAAGACGCATCGCGACGAGTTCATGCGCCGCGCCGCCATTGACTATCCCCAGTACCACTGGGAGGTCAACAAAGGTTACCCCACCGCCGACCATCGCGCCGCCATCGCCGAGTTCGGCCCCACGCCGCTCCACCGCCGCTCGTTCCGCCTGCTCCCCTACCCCTCGCTGTTCGATGCGGACACCGCCGGCCAGTAACCCACCATTCCCACAAAAAAAACACAAGGCTACCTAAAGCCATCAGCATTGCCGACGGAGCCCTTCGCATCTGCGGGACCAACAAAAATCGCGCCTACCCGCGCCCCGCTCATCCTCGTGTAACACAACAAAATAGCGGCCGCCATGCCTTGTGCATGACGGCCGTAGCCTTTTGTTCTGTTTTAGTAGCCCATAGGAGAATCGAACTCCTCTTTCAAGAATGAAAATCTTGCGTCCTAGCCGATAGACGAATGGGCCATCCTTACGCCGCACTGAATCTTATACACCCGCGCGGGGCGTTTTGTTCACTTGCCGCGTGTTATCCTTCTGTAAGCTGTTGCTTACTTGCCAAGCTTGTTGACCAGACGGGCCAGCTTGCTCTTCAGGTTCGAAGCCTTGTTCTTGGAGATGGCGTTCTTCGAAGCGAGACGGTCAAGCATTGCTACCACCTTCGGCAGACGCTCTGCGGCAGCTGCGGCATCGGTCATGTTGCGCAGGTTGCGAACGGCGTTGCGGGCGGTCTTTGCGTAGTAGCGGTTGTGGGCGCGACGGCTCTTTATTTGGCGAATTCTCTTTTTTGACGAATCGTGGTTTGCCATGTTTCTTTTGCGGTTTTTTGCTTGTTTTCTATTTTGTTTCTGTAGCCCATAGGAGAATCGAACTCCTCTTTCAAGAATGAAAATCTTGCGTCCTAGCCGATAGACGAATGGGCCGTAGCTATGCCTTCACGCAAAGCGAGTGCAAATATACGCACTATTTTAACACTGAGCCAAAAGGGATTCTTATTTTTAATATATTTTAACTGATTTCCGGCCCTTTCTGCCCTCTTTTGTGTCTTTTTCCGCTTTCCGGCTTCCGCATTCACTCTTTTACGCCGTAGGCCAGGTCGCCGGCGTCGCCAAGCCCCGGCACTATGTAGCTGTGCGCGTTGATCTCGGGGTCGATGGCGCCCACCCAGATGGTGGTGCGATCCTCGGGGAAGGTGCTCTTCACGTAGTCGACGGCTTTCTTCGAGGCTATTACCGAGCATACATGTATCTTGGCCGGCATGCCTTTGGTCAGCAGAGCGCGGTAGCTCAGCTCCATCGAGGCGCCGGTGGCAAGCATGGGGTCGCACAGCACCAGGGTCTTGCCCTCCAGGCGCGGCGAGGCCAGGTACTCGATGCACACGTCGAAGTTCTCTTTCTCCTTGTATTTGCGGTAGGCCGACACAAAGGCGTTCTCGGCGTTGTCGAAGTACGACAGGAAGCCCTGGTGGAAGGGAATGCCCGCGCGGAAGATGGTGGCAAGCACCACCTTCTCGTCTATTACCGGTGCCTTGGCCTTGGCCAGAGGGGTGGTGATCTCTATGTTCTTGTAGTGCAGGGTGCGCGACAGCTCGTAGGCCATTATCTGGCCCATGCGCTCCAGATTGCGGCGGAATCGCAGGGGGTCGCTCTGGATGTTCGTGCAGCGCATTTCCGTAAGGTACTGGCTGAGCAGCGACGGGCGCTCGGCAAAGTTCACTACTTCTATTTTGTTCTGATGTGACATCGTTGTGTATCTTATATATGTGTTTTGTGTTTGTCTTTTCTGTCATCAGGGCCTCATCGAGCCCTTTCATCCGCAAATTTACACAATTTTCGGTCCTCCCCCACCCACAAAAAACAATAATTTTCACACCGAATTATTAATAAAACCAAAAATCGGCGCCCCGACCGGCCATCGGCTCTGTTTTTTCATTATTTTTGTGCCGCACATTGGCTGTGGGGCCGCCTTTCTCTGGCTCCGCAGTCTCAAATCATGTTTCTAATCAACAATCAAATAAAAAACCCATCATGAAGAAGATTTACATTCTGGCCCTCGGCGTAGCTGCCATGGCCGTTACTTCCTGCGGCAAGGGCGAAAAGGCTGCCGACGGCGCCGACACACTCGTGTCCAAAGCTCTCTCCGACTCCATCTCTGCCGACTATGGCTTCATGGCCGGCGGCTTCGTCGCCAACGAGCTCAAGGTCTATGCACGCGAGAGCGGCGAGGCTTATGACAACAAGGATTTCATCAAGGGCGTGCAGTCGGTCATCTCGGCTGAACACTCCGAGGCTTATCTCGCCGGCATCAGCACCGGCCTCCGCGTCATGCAGGACATCAAACAGATGAAGGAGCAGGGCGTGCAGGTCAACCAGCAGATGATTCTCGACGAGATGCGCAAGCAGATCATGGCCGACAGCGTGGACATGGAGCAGACTCAGCTCATCTCCACCCGCTACAGCTCCATGATGCAGCAGGTCAGCGAGCAGGCCAAGGCCCGTCAGGAGGCCCGCAAGGCCGCCGAACCCGAGGCTGTCAAGAACACCAAGACCGCCGAGGCTTTCATCAACAAGCTCCAGAAGGAGAACCCCAAGCTGCAGAAATCTGACTCGGGTCTCTACTATGTGCTCGACAACCCCGGCGAGGGCGATCGCATCAAGCCCACTGACCGCGTGACTGTCAACTATAAGGGCAAGCACCTCGACGGCAAGCAGTTCGACGCCAACGACGCCGCCACTTTCGTTCCCGGCCAGGGCCTCATCCCCGGCTTCGCCGAGGGTCTCGAGCTGCTCGGCAAGGGCGGCAAAGCCACTTTCTACATTCCCGGCAACCTGGCCTATGGCGCCAACGGCCAGCCTTACGCCGGCATCGGCCCCATGGAGATGCTGGTCTTCGAGGTTGAGGTCACCGACGTCAACGCTCCCCAGGTGAAGTAACCCGCCCAAACGGCCGCCTCTCCTCTGAGGCCGCCAATGACATACCGGAGCCGGCCCGCTCTCCTCTGCGGTCCGGCTCCGGCTTTTTTTGCCGTTTTGTTGACTTTTGTACGCCAATTTATGTTTTAGGGCAATTTTTTCTATTTTTTCTGCCCCAACCCATTGTTTTTTCCATTTTTTTTGTAATTTTGCCACTGACTCCGGCCCGGATGACGCCTCGGCGCCTTTCCTATCGCCGAATTCCATAGCCATCAACGTTTCTCCACCCATCTACCATGGAAAAAATTGACAACCTCGACCGAAAGATCTTAAGTATCATAATGCGCAACGCCCGTATCGCGTCCAAGGACGTGGCCCAGGAGTGTGGCGTGTCCCGCGCGGCCATCCACCAGCGCATCCAGCGCCTCATCGATATGAAGGTCATCACCGGCTCCGGTTACAATGTCAATCCCAAGATGCTCGGATATTCCACTTGCACTTACATCGGCGTCAGCCTGGAGCGCGGAGCCATGTACCGCGAGGTGGTGCCCGAGGTGGAGAAGATTCCCGAGGTGGTGGAGTGCCATTTCACCACAGGCCCTTACGGCATGCTGCTCAAGCTCTACGCCCGCGACAACGAGCACCTCATGGAGCTGCTCAACGACCGCATCCAGAACATCCCCGGCGTCACCGAGACTGAAACCCTTATCTCGCTCGAAACATCAATCCTCCGCACCATCCCAATGATGGTCGACGACTGAGCTCCGTTTCAGGCTCTCACCCCCCTCAGCCTTTCTACTATGAAACCCCTCGACCCTCCTCCGGCCTCCGCCTCCCGAGTCCCTGCGGCTTGGTTCGCGGCCACTGCGCCGTATCCCTTCCCTTGAATCACCGGTTCCGTGTGTCCGGCTGGCCCCTCCGCGAGGCCCGCTCGGCCCCACCCTACCCTGCGTTTTCATTCCCTAACCATATCATAAACCATTTAAACACCTAAAACACAATGATTATCGGCGTTCCAAAAGAGATCAAAAACAACGAGAGCCGCGTCAGCGTCACCCCTGCCGGCGTCAAAGAACTCGTAGCAAACGGCCACAAGGTATATGTCCAGCACACCGCCGGCGAAGGCAGCGGTTTCCCTGACGAGGACTATGTCAAGGCCGGTGCCGAAATCCTCCCCACCATCGAGGACACTTATGCCATCGCTGAGATGATAGTGAAGGTCAAGGAGCCCATCGAGCCGGAGTACAAGCTCGTCAAGCCCGGTCAGATTGTCTTCACTTACTTCCACTTCGCCAGCGACCGCGCTCTCACCGACGCCATGATCGCTTCAAAGGCTGTCTGCATCGCCTACGAGACTGTCCGCGACCGTCAGGGCGCGCTGCCTCTGCTGGTGCCCATGAGTGAGGTGGCCGGCCGCATGTCGGTGCAGGAGGGCGCTCGCTTCCTTGAGAAGCCCCAGGGCGGCAAGGGCAAGCTCATGGGCGGCGTGCCGGGCGTCAAGCCTGCCAAGGTGCTCATTCTCGGTGGCGGCGTCGTGGGCCGCAATGCCGCACTGATGGCTGCCGGTCTCGGTGCCGATGTCACCATCACTGACATTTCGCTCCCCACTCTTCGCCACATCGCCGAGGTGATGCCCAAGAATGTCAAGACTCTCTTCTCTTCGCGCCACAACATCGAGTCTGAGCTGCCCACCACTGACCTGGTCATCGGTTCGGTCCTCATCCCCGGCGCCAAGACTCCGCATCTGATCACTCGCGACATGCTCAAGTTCATGACCCCGGGCACGGTGCTCGTCGACGTGGCCATCGACCAGGGCGGCTGTTTCGAGACTTCTGTCCCCACCAAGCACGACGCTCCCATCTACGAGGTGGACGGCATCGTTCACTATGCCGTGGCCAACATCCCCGGCGCTGTGCCTTACACTTCCACCCTGGCGCTCACCAACGCCACTCTGCCTTATGCCGTGCGCATCGCCAACATGGGCTGGCAGAAGGCTTGCCAGGCCGACAAGGGTCTGGCCGAGGGTGTCAACATTGTCGACGGCAAGATCCACTTCAAGGGCGTGGCCGAGGCTTTCGACCTGCCTTTCACTCCTCTGGCTCTCTGAGTAGCTGATTCTCGCTGTCGGGGCTGAGGCCCCGGCGGCCCATCCATAGCGCGTGCTCTGTCACCGCCGCTTCCGGCGGGGCGGAGCACGCGCCTTTTTCGCACATTTTAACACTCTGAAGCCCGTTTTTCTCCCAATTCGTTGTCTATATCAACTTGTTAACGTACCTTTGCACCGATTTTTTAACCAATCCTTAACGAAATGTCCACAAACACAGTCGACAACAAACGTAAAGTCACTACCGCCCGTCTGTCTGAAATGAAGCAGCGCGGCGAAAAAATCGCTATGTTAACCGCCTATGACTACTCTATGGCCAAGCTCATCGACGAGGCCGGAATGGATGTGATCCTGGTGGGCGACTCGGCCTCGAATGTGATGGCCGGCAACATGACTACTCTGCCTATCACTCTCGACCAGATGATATACCATGCCAAGAGTGTCATCAAGGGCACGCAGCGCGCTCTCGTGGTCTGCGACATGCCTTTCGGCACTTATCAGGGCAATCCCATGGAGGCGCTCGCTTCGGCCATCCGCATCATGAAGGAGAGTCATGCCGAGGCTGTCAAGATGGAGGGCGGCTCGGAGATTCGCGAGTCCATCGAACGTATTCTCTCGGCTGGTATTCCGGTGATGGGTCACCTGGGTCTCACTCCGCAGTCCATCAACAAGTTCGGCACTTATGCCGTGCGCGCCAAGGAGGAGGCTGAGGCCGAAAAGCTCATAGCCGACGCCAAGATGCTCGAGGAGATCGGCTGTTTCGCTCTGGTGCTGGAGAAGATTCCCGCCCAGCTGGCCACGCGTGTGGCGCAGTCGGTGGCTATTCCGGTCATTGGCATCGGTGCCGGCGGTGGTGTTGACGGTCAGGTGCTTGTCATGCACGACATGCTGGGCATCAACCAGGGGTTCTCGCCCAAGTTCCTGCGTCGCTATGCCGATCTGGGCACGGCCATCAACCAGGCTGTGTCGCACTATATCGACGATGTGAAGCAGGGTGACTTCCCTAATGCTTCGGAGCAGTACTGATTCTCTCTCTTTCTCACGTTTTTGGGCCGCTTTTTGCGGCCTTTTTTTGTGGTTTTGGGGGTGGGCCGCGTTTGCAAATGTAAATGAGCGGTGTGTGTTGTGTGCCACTGTTTTATGCTGATGTTGAAAACTTTTGGCGATGTGGTGGGCTTTTTTTGCGTTTTGAATTGTAAACTTTTGCCAATTGTTCTGTAACTTTGAAGGCTGAAATCAACTCTTTGGGGGCGTTGTGCCCTGTTTTTTCGTACTATGGCTTGTCTTCCTTACCACACTCCGGCTCTTTTGTCTCAATGTATTGACTCGCTGGCCATTCGGCCGGGGGGTGTTTATGTTGACTGCACTTTCGGCGGCGGCGGCCACAGTCGCGCCATTGTCGAGCGGCTGGATGCGGCGCAGGGCGGTCATCTCTATGGTTTCGACCAGGATGCCGACGCGGTCCGCAGGTTCAGCGAGGGCGACTTGGCGCACGACCCGCGTTTCACCATGGTTTACAGCAACTTCCGCTATATCGCCAACTTCATGCGTTTCTATGGGGTCTGCGGCGAGGTGGACGGTGTGCTGGCTGACTTGGGTGTGTCGTTCCATCATTTCGACGACCCGGAGCGTGGGTTCAGTTTCCGCTGGCCGGAGGGGCCGCTTGACATGCGCATGAACCGGCTGGCGCGTCGCACTGCCGCCGACTTGCTGGCGGCGGCCGACGAGGAGCAGATTGCGCTGTGGCTCAAACTGTATGGCGATTTGTCTTCGGCTCGGCGTCTGGCGCGTGCCATTGTGCGCGCCCGTCAGCAGGAGGCCATTGTCTCTTGCGGGCAGCTGCTGGAGGCTGTCAGGCCGGCCATCGACCCGCGCCAGGAGAAGAAGGAGCTGGCGCAGGTCTATCAGGCGCTCCGCATTGTGGTCAATGACGAGTTCGGCGCCCTGGAGCAGATGCTACGCGGCGCTCTCAGGGTGCTCCGCCCGGGCGGCCGGCTGGCTGTCATCACTTACCACTCGCTGGAGGACCGACTGGTCAAGAACTTCATGCGCACGGGCAATTTTGACGGCCGCGAGGAGAAGGATTTCTTCGGTCGCCGCCTGTCGCCTGTCAAGCCGCTGGGCAGCAAGCCCGTTGTGCCCGACGCTGAGGAGGTGGAGCGCAATCCCCGTTGCCGCAGCGCCAAGCTCCGTGTGGCTGTCAAGCTCGCCGAAAATGATTTGTAGTCTGGTTTAATTCTCCGTCTGCTTTCGACCATGTCACGCTCCCGCAATTCCAATCCAGTTTCTGCCGCTGACCGCACCATCAATGTGGCCCGCCGGCTCATTTATGGCAATGTGGTGACCAGCGAGTTCTTTGCCCGCCACTGGATGAAGTTTTTCATTCTCCTGGTGCTGGTCATGATTTATATCTCCACCAAGTATGAGTGCATGACCAAGATGGAGGAGATCCAGCGTCTGGAGCGCGAGCTCTCGGTGGCCAAGACGGAGCGTATACGCCAGCACTCCAACTATATGAGTCGCACTCGCGAGTCGGCCATGCAGCAGTTGGTCGACACGGTCATCCCGGGGCTCGCCGTCCAGGAGCAGCCGCCGTTCCATCTGGCGGCCGAATAGCACCGCATCCTCTCTCTCGGTTTTTCAAAACGTATTTTCATCACTCTCTTCTGCATTATCAGTTCTCAGATTATGACTCCGCGCAACCGCAAGCACTTCTATGACGACGACCGTCAGTATCTCTCCGACGAGGAGCTGACGTCGCATGACCGAATCGGCCAGGAAAAGGGCGGCCGCTTCGGCCTGTCGGGGCGCGCGCTCATCATCATCCGTTTCTCCATCGTGGCGGTGCTCATTCTGGTCATCGCGTTCTGCATCCAGCGCGCCGCCTTCCGCACCACGGTGGTCCACGCCGACGAATGGACGGCCAAGGCCAACGCGGAGCTGCAGAAGGAGGTGGTCATCCAGCCGGTCCGCGGCGACATTCTCGCGGCTGACGGCAGTGTGCTCGCCACCAATCTGCGCTACTACAATGTGCGCATGGACTTCCGAGCCTCCAATTTCAAGGCCAAGGAGTTTGTGGCCGCCCTCGACAGTCTCTGCGATTCGCTGGCCAAGTACCATCCGGTGCGCACTGCCTCAGAGTGGAAGGCGCATTTCAACTCTCAGCTGGCCAAGCCAAAGCATGAGCGCAGCCATTCGTTCACGCTCCTGCACCAGATCACTCACGAGGACATGGAGCGTATCCGCAACTCTTTCCCTTTCTTCCACCGCTGGCGCAATCCCAACAAGACGGGCCTCACCGCCGAGGACTATATGCGCCGCTCGTATCCCTACGGCGAGATGGCGCGCCGCTCCATCGGCCGCGTGGGTCAGACGGCGGAGGATCCGGAGGTGCACGGCCGTTCGGGCCTCGAGCGAGCTCTCGACTCTCTGCTCTATGGTGTGCCGGGGCGCGCCAAGCGTGTGCCGCTCACTCACGCCATCGGCAACTGGACTGATGTGCCGGCGGTCAACGGCTACACTCTGCGCACCACCATCGACATCGGCATCCAGGACATTGTGGAGAATGAGCTCAACGCCATGCTCGAGACCACCGAGGCTTCCTGGGGAACGGCCATTCTCATGGAGGTGAAGACGGGCGACATCAAGGCCATCTCAAACCTGGAACGCGACACGCTCACCGGCAAGTATGTCGAGGCCATGAACCGCGCCCTGCAGGGTTTCGAGCCGGGTTCGGTCATGAAGACCATCTCGATGACGGTGGCCCTCGAGGACGGTTTTGTCACCAATCTCGACGAGGTTTACAACATCGGCTCCAGCTATGTATATGGCGGCGGCAGTCCCATACGCGACACTCACTCGCCGGCTCAGCTGCCGGTGCGACGCTTCCTGGAGTATTCGTCAAACATCGGCATGACCAAGCTGGTGGCGCCGCACTTCGCCAAGAATCCCAACGGTTTCCGCGAGCGTCTCCGCGAGCTCGGTTTCCTTGACCGTTTCAACACGGGTATCGCCGGCGAGGAGCCGCCTTACTTCCCCACGCTCGACCTCAAGGCCGGCGGCCTGGTGTCGCTCGGCCGTCAGACTTACGGCTACACTTCGCGCATCCCGCCGCTCTATATGTGCGCCTTCTACAATGCCATCGCCAACGACGGCAAGTTTGTGCGGCCGCGCATTGTCACCAATCTCATACGCGACGGCCGCGACTCGGCCCTCGATGTCACTTATGTGCGCGAGCAGATGTGCACACCGGAGCATGCCCGCCAGATCCGCGAGATGCTCCACGAGGTCATCTACGGCAAGGCCGGCACGGCCCGCATGCTCAAGAACGACTTTGTGGAACTGGCCGGCAAGACGGGCACGTCACGCATAGCTCGCGAGCTCAGCCGTGAGGACCGCGAGCGCTCGGCACGCCTGATGAAGCTGGCCAAGACGCATGCCGACTCCATGGCCGCGCGCCCCAAGGCGCCGGTGGGCTACGTGGAGGGCCGATATCGTCTGGCTTTCTGCGGTTTCTTCCCTTATGACAAGCCGCTCTACACTTGCATGGTCTTCATCAGCAACCCGGCTCCACAGTACCGTGGCGCGGGCTACACGTCGGGCATGGTGTTCCGCAACATTGCCATGAAGATGTACTCGCGCGGCATGCTCAACAATTCGTCCGACTATGCGCGCAATGCCGATGGTTCGGCTGTCGAGGCTGCCGCTAAGCTGCCCACGGTTCATGCCGGGGCCTCGTCGGCGCAGCAGAAGGCGCTCAAGGACATGCTCGGCACGCAGAGTGTGCGTCGCATCGTGGCCCCCAGGCAGGGGCGCCCGGGCACTGTGCCCAATGTGGTGGGCCTGAGTGTGCGCAATGCTGTCCGTCAGCTGGAGCGCGAGGGTTACAATGTGCGTGTCAGCGGCCAGGGTTATGTGGCGGCGCAGTCGCCGGGCGGCGGTACGGCTCTCCGCAAGGGCGGTCGCGTCACGCTCTCGCTGCAGCGCTGACTTTTTTTAAACGGTTTTTTGAAAATGTATTTTACTATATGATACTTGACAAGCTTACTGAAAACATCATAATAGAGCAGTCTGTGGGACCCTCCGAGGTGGAGGTAACCGGCATCTGCGCCGACTCGCGTCTTGCGGCCCCGGGCAATCTGTTCGTGGCGGTGCGAGGCCCGCTTTCTGACGGCCACGCGTTCATCGATGCCGCTGTCGCTGCCGGCTGTACGGCGGTGGTGTGCGAGGAGCTCCCGGCCCACGAGTTGCAGGCGGGTGTCACCTGGATTCGGGTGCCCGACGCGTCTGTCGCCCTGGGCTTTCTGGCTTCGGCCTGGTATGGCGAGCCGTCGCGCCATCTCACTCTGGTGGGCGTAACGGGCACCAACGGCAAGACCACCGTGGCCACGCTTCTCTATGAGGCGGCGCGGCTTGCAGGCCACAAGGCGGGGCTGCTCTCCACGGTGGAGAACCGTGTGGACTCTAAGGTTTACCCCACTCGCAACACCACTCCTTCACCGCTGGAGACTAACCGTCTGCTGCGCGAGATGGTGGATGCCGGCTGCACTTTCGCGGCCATGGAGGTGAGCAGCCACGGCCAGGTGCAGCACCGCACTGCCGGTCTGCACTTCAGCGGCGCCATTTTCACCAATCTCACCCGCGACCATCTGGACTATCACAAGACTTTCGATAACTATCTCAAGGCCAAGAAGAGTTTCTTCGACATGTTGCCGGCTTCGGCATGGGCGCTGGTCAATGCCGACGACGCCAATGGCGCTGTCATGCTTCAGAACACCGCGGCTTCCCGACACAACTATTCTATGCGTGGCCCCGCCGACTTCACGGGTCGCGCTGTGGAGAGCCGCATCGACGGCACTCTGATGCGGGTCAACGGCCGCGAGGTGGAGACTCAGTTCACAGGCCGTTTCAACGCCTGCAATCTTCTGGCGGTGTTCGGCGCCCTGGTGCTCATGGGCATGTCGGAGTTCGACGCCGCGGTCACGCTCAGCTCGCTGGTGCCGGTGGCCGGCCGTTTCCAGACTTTCCGCAGCGCCGACGGCGTGGTGGCGGTGGTCGACTATGCTCACACTCCCGACGCGCTGGCCAATGTGCTGGCAGCCATCGCCGAGGTGGCGCCCAAGGGGGCTCAGGTCATCACGGTGACAGGCGCCGGAGGCAACCGCGACCACGGCAAGCGTCCGCAGATGGGTGCCGAGGCCGCTCGTCGCTCCGACCGTGTGGTCATCACTTCGGACAATCCCCGCGACGAGGATCCGGCCGACATCGCCGACGACATCCGCGCCGGCATCCCGGTCGATTCCCCCGCACGGGTGGATGTCATCCTGGAGCGCGCCGCCGCCATTCATGTGGCTGTCACCGAGGCTCGTCCCGGCGACGTGGTGCTCATTGCCGGCAAGGGCCATGAGGACTACCAGGAGTTCGAGAACCACCGTCGCATCCATTTCGACGACCGCGAGCAGGCCCGCAAGGCTCTGGCCGCGCGCGCTGTTTCCGAAATCTGACTTAAAACATCATAAAACAACTGTAAGAAAACTTACTTAGCAACGTGTTTTACTATCTTTCAAGCTATCTCTACAATCTCCATGTCCCCGGTTCCCGCCTCATGGAGTATGTCACTTTCCGCTCCGGCGCGGCTTTCGTGCTGGCCATGCTCATCGCGGTCATTTTCGGCCGAAAGGTCATTGACCGTCTGCAGCGCCACCAGGTGGGCGAGGTGATCCGCAACCTGGGTCTCGAGGGCCAGATGAAGAAGACGGGCACTCCCACCATGGGCGGCATCATCATTATTATGTCTATTGTGCTGCCTTGTCTGCTAGTGTCAAATCTCTCCAATCCCTACATGCTGCTCATGCTCTTCGCCACGCTCTGGCTGGGCCTAATCGGCTTCCTCGACGACTACAAGAAGCTGGCCAAGCACAACAAGGAGGGCATCGCCGGCAAATACAAGATTTTCGGCCAGGTGGGCATCGGCATCGTGGTGGCTGCCACCATGTATGCCAATCCCGACATGGTGACGGTGGCTAACCAGGAGGTGGTCGACGCTTCCAACGGCGAGGTCACCGAGGTGGTCTACGAGGAGTCGGCCCAGAAGGCCCCGGTCACCACCATCCCCTTCCTCAAGAACCACAATTTCGACTATTCATCGCTGACAAGCTGGCTCGGCGACTATGCCGAGGAGGGCGGCTGGGTGGCTTTCCTGCTCATCACCATTTTCTTTGTGGCCGCCACCAGCAACGGCGTCAATCTCACTGACGGTCTCGACGGTCTGGCCTGCGGCACTTCGGCCATAGCCGGCGTGGCGCTCGCCATCATGGCTTATCTGGGCGGAAGCGTGGTCTACTCGTCCTATCTCAACATCATGTACAGTCCCGGCTCCGAAGAGCTGGTGGTTTATATGGCGGCGTTCATCGGTGCCCTGGTGGGTTTCCTGTGGTACAATGCCTATCCCGCCCAGGTGTTCATGGGCGACACGGGCTCGCTCACGCTGGGCGGCATCCTGGCTGCATTCGCCATCCTCATCCACAAGGAGTTGCTGCTGCCGGTCCTCTGCGCGCTGTTCTATATCGAGGATCTTTCGGTCATGCTTCAGGTGGCGTTCTTCAAGGCCACGCACGGCCGTCGCATCTTCAAGATGACGCCGCTTCACCATCATTTCCAGAAACCGGGCAACAGCGGCATCGACGCGCTGATCCAGCGCCCGCTCCAGGCTGTCCCGGAGTCGAAGATCGTGGTCCGTTTCTGGATCATCGGCATCATTCTGGCCGCGCTTACTTTCGTCACTCTCAAGGTGCGCTGACGCACATTTATTATATATACTCATCTAAAACAGTCACTCTACTGCATATAAATCTCTAACGATGAAACAGAAGAAAATAGTGGTATTGGGAGCCGGCGAGTCCGGCACGGGAGCCGCCATCCTCGCCCTCGACAAGGGTTACGAGGTGTTTGTCAGCGACTTCGGCAAGATTTCTGACAAATACAAGGCTGTCCTCGACCGGGAGGGCATTGCCTGGGAGGAAGGCGGCCACACGCTGGAACGCATCCTCGACGCCGACGAGGTGGTCAAGTCGCCGGGCATTGCCAAGGAGACGCCCGTCATGCGCGCCGTGGCTTCGAAAAACATTCCTGTCATCTCCGAGATCGAGTTCGCCGGCCGTTTTGCCTCGGCCCGCATGGTGTGCATAACCGGCTCAAACGGCAAAACCACCACCACTCTGCTCATTTACCATATCCTCAAACAGGCAGGCCTCGATGTGGGTCTGGCCGGAAACGTGGGCAACTCTCTGGCTTACCAGGTGGCCCGCGACCCCCACAAGGTTTATGTCATCGAGCTCTCTTCATTCCAGCTCGACGATATGCACCGCTTCCACGCCAACATCGCCGTGATTCTCAACATCACCCCCGACCATCTCGACCGATACGACCACAAGATGGAGAACTATGTGCGTGCCAAGTTCCGCATTCTCCAGAACCAGACGCCCGCCGACGCTTTCATCTTCTGGAAGGACGACCCTGTTATCGCCGCTCAGCTCAAGGCCATAGCCGTGGAGGCCCGCCGCTATCCCTTCAGCGAGCATGCCGGCGACGGTGTGGCCGCTTTTGTCGACGAGGAGGACCGCCTGGTGGCGCTCACTCCCGGGAGTGAGTTCACCATGCCGCGTGCCGACCTGTCGCTCAATGGTCTGCACAATCTCTACAACTCTATGGCCGCCGCGCTCGCTGCCGGCCTGATGGACATCCGCAGCGACCAACTCCGCAAGTCGCTCAGCGACTTCGAGGGCGTGGAGCACCGTCTGGAGTATGTCGAGACTATCGACGGCGTGCGCTATGTCAATGACTCCAAGGCCACTAATGTCAACTCCACGTGGTATGCCCTCGAGTCGATGAAGAGCCCGGTGGTGCTCATTCTCGGCGGCAAGGACAAGGGCAACGACTACAGCGAGATTCTCCCGCTTGTCCGCGAAAAGGTTACGTCGATTGTCGCAATGGGTCTGCACAACGAGAAGATTGTCGACTTCTTCAGCCAGTATGTCCCGGTCAAGTCCACCAACTCGCTGGCCGACGCTCTCGCCGCCGCCTCTGCTGCCGCCCGTCCCGGCGACACTGTCCTGCTGTCGCCCTGCTGCGCCAGCTTCGACCTGTTCAAGAGCTATGAGGACCGCGGCCGCCAGTTCAAGGCCGCTGTCCGTAACCTGAAAAAATAAGGCCGGCCCGTGATGTCAAGCGATAACTATTCTCTCAACGGCACTCAGACCGCCGACCTGAACACCGCGGGTGGCATTCGCAGTGCCATCGATGCTGTCAAGCCGCGGCCGCGCACCGACAAGCAGATCTGGGGCATCTACATCGCCCTGGTGCTGGTGTCGCTCGTGGAGCTCTACAGCGCCTCGAGCCGCGAGATTGTCTCGGGCCATGTGCTGGAGCCGCTGCTCCGCCACGGTTTCTTCCTGGGCATCGGCTTTCTGATCATGATCGGTTTGCAGCGTGTCCACTATCTGCGCTTCTACCGCATGACTTATGTCATTGTGTTCCTGTGCATTGTGGCCACTGTCTACACCATGTTCTTCGGCCTGTACATCAATGGCGCCCGACGCGCGTTCTCGCTCTTCGGGCTCTGCACGGTGCAGCCTTCGGAGCTCATCAAGTTCTCGGCCGCCCTGGTGCTGGCGCGCTATCTGTGCCACTACAAGGCGCGCTATGACCGCGGCCACGAGGTGGAACAGCGCGAGAACAACCAGCGCCTGGTCTGGACATCGGCCATCACGGTCCTCATCTTCGGCGTGCTGCTCATCAAACAGGGTCTCACCAACACCATCATCATGATGGTCATCTCATGGGCCATGATGATCATCGGCGCAATCCGCATCCGCGAGCTGGCCAAGGTCATGCTGGTCTATGTCCTGCTGGCCGGCGGCTATGCCGTCTACAAGTATGGCGGCCTCGAGGACAAGCTTTTCCCTGAAACTGAGGTTGCTGTCAATGCCGACGGCACTCCCGCCTCGGAGCTGGAGGTGGACCGCTCGGCCACACACCAGAACCGCCTCAAGGAGTGGTGGCGCTCCGATAAGTACAAGGACACCATCACCAGCCGAAACTCCCAGGAGCAGTATGCCTACATCGCCCAGGCCAACGGCGGCCTGTTCGGCAAATTCCCCGGCAACTCCCGCGAGACGGCCCGTCTGCCCCTGGCGTTCTCCGACTATATTTATGCCATCATCATCGAGGACACTGGCCTGGTGGGCGGCATCGCTCTCATGCTGCTCTATCTCTGGCTTCTGGCTCGCGCCGGCCGAATCGCTCTGCAGTGCAAAAAGTCGTATCCGGCCCTGCTGGTCATCGGCATGGCAGTGTTCATTGTCTGTCAGGCGCTTATGCACATGGGCATTGTCACGGGCTTCTTCCCCGTCTCGGGTCAGCCGCTGCCGCTCATTTCCAAGGGCGGTTCGTCCATCATCATCACCTCGGTGGCGCTCGGCATCATGCTCTCTGTGTCGCGTTTCGCCCTCCGCAAGGGCGTCAAGCAGGAGGCCAACGAGAAGCTCTCCGAGCTCAGCGACAAGGACATGCTCGACAATCCCACTCAATTCTGAATCCACCCCAAAAAACTTAGAACTTTACTCTCATGACCGATATATCAGACAAAAAGCCGCTCCGTGTGCTCGTTTCAGGCGGTGGCACCGGCGGCCACATTTTCCCGGCGCTTTCCATCGCCAACGAGGTGCGCCGTCGCCATCCCGACGCCGAAATCCTCTTTGTCGGCGCACAGGGCCGCATGGAGATGGAACGTGTCCCCGCCGCAGGCTATCGCATTGTGGGCCTGCCCGTTGCCGGCTTTGACCGCAAGCGCCTCTGGCGCAACTTCGGCGTGGTCGTCAAGCTGCTCAAAAGCATGCGCATGGCCCGACGAATCCTCCGCGACTTCAAGCCCGACATCGCCGTGGGCGTGGGCGGCTATGCCAGCGGCCCAATGCTCAAGGCCGCCCAGAAGGCCGGCATCCCCACTCTCATCCAGGAGCAGAACTCCTACGCCGGCGTCACCAACAAGCTGCTCGGCGCCAAGGCCCGCTGCATCTGCACGGCCTACGACCACATGGACCGCTTCTTCCCCGCCGACCGCATCGTCAAGACTGGCAACCCCATCCGCGCCGCCATCACGGAGTGCGCGCTCTCGCAGGCCGAGGCCAAGGTCCAGCTGGGCTTCGAGGCCGACAAGCCCCTGGTGCTCAGCGTGGGCGGCAGTCTCGGAGCTCGCACTGTCAACCGTGCCATCGAGGCTGCCATTCCCGCCATCGTCGCCGCCGGAGCACAGCTGCTCTGGCAGACGGGCAAGGTCTACGCCGACGAGTGCGCCCTCGCCGCCCAGGGCAAGCCCGGAGTCCAGGCCACGGCCTTCATCCAGGACATGGCCCTCGCCTATCGTGCCGCCGATGTCGTGGTGTCGCGTGCAGGCGCCGGCACCATCAGCGAGCTGCAGATCGTCGGCAAGGCTGTCGTGCTCGTGCCCTCGCCCAATGTGGCTGAGGACCACCAGCGCAAGAATGCCATGGCTCTCGTGGAAAAGGATGCCGCGGTCATGATTCCCGATGCCGAGGCCGTCGACTTGCTGCCCTCGGCCATCATGGAGCTGCTCGACGACACCGCCCGCCGTCGCACAATGGAGGCCAACATCCGTGCAATGGCCATGCCCCACGCCGCTCGCATCATCGGCGACCACATCGACTCCATCGTCGCCTCTAAGGCCTGAACCACTCCTATTTTTGAAAACTTCTCACTGTCAAAGATGAAACAGAACGTATACTTCGTAGGCGCCGGCGGCATCGGTATGGCCGCCCTGGTGCGCTACTGCATGAGCCGCGGCTTGAACGTGGCCGGATATGACCGCACTCCCACCGCCCTCACTCAGGCTCTCAACGACGAGGGAGCCCGCATCAGTTTCGAGGACAGCATGGACGCTGTTCCCGCCGAATTCCGCAACCCTGACGACACTCTCGTCATCTACACCCCAGCCGTCCCCGACTCCAACGTGCCCCTCAGCTTCTTCCGCAACAATGGCTTCGAGGTGCTCAAGCGCTCAAAGGCTCTCGGCCACATCACCGCCGACAGCAAGAGTCTCTGCTTCGCCGGCACTCACGGCAAGACAACCACGTCGTCTATGGCCGCCCACATCATGCACACCGCACCCGTGGGCTGCAACGCCTTCCTCGGCGGCATTCTCCGCAACTATAATTCCAACCTCCTCCTCAGCGAAACCTCGCCCTATTCTGTTGTCGAGGCCGACGAGTACGACCGATCTTTCCACACTCTCCGCCCCTTCGTGGCTGTCATTACGGCCACTGACCCCGACCATCTCGACATCTACGGCACCGAGGAGGCCTATCTGGAGAGTTTCGCCCACTTCACGGAGCTCATCCGCCCCGACGGCCATCTCCTCATCCACACCGGCCTGAAGCTCAAGCCCAGACCCGACGGCTCGGTGTCGGTCCACACTTACTCGCGCGACAAAGGCGACTTCCACGCCGAGAACATCCGTCGCGGCCGAGGCACCATCACTTTCGACTTCGTGGGCCCCGACGTCCGCATCGCCGACATCGAGCTGGGTGTCCCCGTTGAAATCAACATCGAGAACGCCGTGGCCGCAATCGCCGCCACTTGGCTCACCGGCAGCGTCGACGCCGAGTCCGTTCGCCGCGCCATGGCCTCCTTCCAGGGCGCCGAACGCCGTTTCCAGTTCTGGCTCAAAGAGGATGTCCCCGGCGGACACGTGGTAATCGACGACTATGCCCACCATCCCGACGAGCTCCGCCAGAGCATCGCCTCGGTCAAGGCGCTCTACCCCGACTGCAAGCTCCTGGTCGCCTTCCAGCCCCACCTTTACTCCCGCACGCGCGACTTCGCCCCGCAGTTCGCCGACGCCCTCTCCGCCGCCGACGCCGTCATCCTCCTCGACATCTATCCCGCTCGCGAGGAACCCATCCCCGGCGTCACCTCAAAGATTATCTTCGACGACATCCGCTGCGATGAAAAAATGTTAGTTTGCAAAGAAAAATTGGCAAATTCAATAAAAAGCCTTAACTTTGACATCCTATTGACGGTGGGCGCCGGTAACATCAACCTTTGCCTGCCCGATATCGTACATTCTCTTCAGCAGCATTGCTGACCACCTCATTTTGCGCCCCGTTTTCATGAGCCGTCGATCTGTTATATATCTGGCACTAACGCTGGTGTTGTTGGCGTATCTGGTCATGGCCGTGACTCTGTCTCGGGCCGAGGACCGGAGCACGCCTTACACTGACCTGCAGATTGTCATCGAGGACACGGCCCGTACCGACTTCGTGACGGCTTCCGACATCGACAGCCAGCTCGACGGCCTCTCTAAACGGATCCGCAAAACCCCGCGATCGGCCATCAACACCCTCCGGATTGAGCAGAGGCTCAACACTCTCCCCAAGGTGGAGCGCGCACGGTGTGTGGCCCTGAACAACGGCGCCCTCCGCATCAGCGTTGTCCCCATGAGGCCCGTGGCACGCGTCTTTGACAACGCCCTCTCCTACTATATCAACGCCGAGGGCAAGCGAATGCCCGCAGCAGGCGGCCGCTACGTCGACGTCCCGGTAATCACCGGACACTTCGCCGACCCCCGACGACTCCTCGACCTGCTGCCCATGTTCAATGTAATCCGCCACAACCCGGACTACGACGCGCTGGTCACCTCAGTGGCCCTCGCCCGCAACGGCGACATCATCGTAACACCCGCCGTCCTCGGCCACGTGGTAAACCTCGGCGACACCTCCATGGTCGCCGACAAATTCAGGCGCCTGCACCGCTTCTACGCCGACGTAATGCCCGTCAAAGGCTGGGAGTTCTACGACACGGTCTCCGTCAAGTGGCGCGGCCGTGTGGTGGCCACACGCCGAACCAAGAAACTCCCTGACAACCGCCCGCTCACCGAGCTCGACGGCATCGTCGACGAGGTCCCCGACTTCGGAACCGTCAGCACCGAAGGCGCAGCAGCCGACAGCGTGGCCCTGCACCCCTTCCTCAAGAACCACAACTAAAGTAACTATATATCATCTTATGCTCACCATATCGCTCGAAATAGGCTCGTCGGCAGTCAAGCTCGCCGCCGCCAGCTTCGACCCCGACTCCCCCGAGGCCGTCTCCATCCTGGCCATCGAGGAGGAGCCGCTCACAAACAACTGTGTACGCTTTGGCCGAATCCAGAACGTGGAGGACGTCAAGGAGCAGACTCTCGCCGCACTCGAGCGCCTCGCAGCACGCCCCGAGCTCAAGGAATACGACATAAAGGGGGTATACGCCTCCCTCGGCGGACGCTCGCTAATGTCATATACCAAGTCCGCTTCGCTCGAAATGCCCGACGAACGCCTCATCGACGAGGACATCATCGAGCGCCTACGCAACGACGCCACAGCCGACATCCCCGACTCCAAGGAGGTCCTCGAAATCATACCCCTCGGATTCCGAGTCAACGGCATCTCAACACCCCGACCCATCGGCGCATACGGCAGCCGCATCGAGGCTTCGTTCACCGTCGTAGTATGCGCGCCCCAGAATTCGCTCAACATCTCACGCGTAGTCGAGGAGCGCCTAAAGCTCAAAATCTGCGACTGGGTGGTGCGTCCCCTCGCTGTGGCCGACGCCACTCTCACCGTCGACGACACCAAGCCCGGCTGCATGCTCGTCGACTTCGGCGCCGAAACCACCACCGTGGCCATCTTCAAGGACCAGGCCCTGCGCTATGTCTCCACCATCCCCCTCGGCTCAGCCCACATCACACGCGACCTCGCTTCCGTGCTCGGCATCACCGAGGACAAAGCCGAGGCCATTAAGATGCGCGCCGCCAACGCATACATGGGCAAGCAGTCAACATCGCCCGACCAGATCGAAATCGACGCCATAACCCAGGCTCGCGTCTACGAGATTGTCTCCAACGTGGCCGCCAACATCGAGTACGCCGGCTTCAAGGCCGCCGACCTCCGCTCAGGCGTGGTAATCACAGGCCGAGGCAGCAAGCTCCGCAACATGGCCCAGGTCGTCAAGGACCTCTGCGGCATGGAGGTGCGCACCGCCACTCTCACCTCCGCCATCAAGATTGCCGACGCCTCCATCACCCCATCCGACAACACCGACATCATCTCCGTGGCCTATGCCTCAACCCGCATAGCCCAGGACGAGGACGTCCTCCCCAGCGCCGAGCCCAAACCTCTGCCCGAACCCGTGCAACCCCAGCCCGAACCCGAGCCCGAACAGCCCGCGCAGGCAATCCCCGTCGACGAGGAGCCCGGATACGACATCCCCGACGACCACAAGCTCTATGTCCCCGAGGAAACGGCTTACTCCCAGCCCGCGGCCTCAATCGACGATGACGACCCCTCGCTCCTCTCCGACGACCCTGAGGACTCCGACGACGACAACCGCCCCGGCAACGAACCCCGTAAACGCTCAGCCAACGCACCCAAGCGAAAGGGAATCGGTTTCTTCAACCGCACCCTCGCCAACATCATGGGCAAGGCCGCAAACCTCATCGACAACGAGTCCGAAGGCCAGGACATTGACTGACCATTCCCCCAACTTTTAAGCAAATAACACCATTTGCGACGGCTCGCCTACCCAACGGCGGCAACGCATTCCCATCATACCCCCACTCTCTCGAGACACCACACACTTTTATGGAAGACGATATTCTCAACGCAACCCAGTTTGCCGGTTCAGGCTCAAATCCCACCCAGAGCATCAAGGTGATAGGCGTGGGAGGCGGCGGCAACAACGCTGTTACTCACATGTTCAAGCAGGGCATCAACGATGTCTCGTTCGTGCTCATCAACACCGACCGCCAGGTGCTTGACAAATCCGAAATCCCCACTCGCGTCCTCATCGGCCCGGGCCGTGGAGCCGGTGGCAACCCCGAACGCGCCCGCAAATACGCCGAGGAGAACGCCGAAAAAATCGCCGACCTCTTCGACGACCACACCGACATGGTATTCATCACCGCCGGAATGGGCGGAGGCACCGGCACCGGCGCTGCCCCCACCGTGGCCCGCATAGCCAAGGACCTCGGCATCCTCACCGTGGGCATTGTCACCATCCCCTTCCTCTTCGAAGGCCGTCGCAAGGTCCTCAAAGCCCTCGAAGGCGCCAAGGAGATGAGCGCCAACGTCGACGCTCTCCTCATGATCAACAACGAGCGCCTAAACGAGATTTATCCCGACCTCGACATCCTCAACGCGTTCGCCAAGGCCGACGACACTCTCCTCACCGCCGCCCAGGGCATCACCGAGATCATCACCCAGACAGGCATTATAAACCGAGACTTCAACGATGTCGACACCACCCTCCGCGACGGTGGAACAGCCATCATCTCAACCGGTTACGGCGAAGGCCCCAACCGCGTCACCCAGGCCATCGAGAGCGCCCTCCATTCCCCCCTGCTCAAGAACACCGACATCCTCACATCCAAAAAGCTCCTCCTGGTCCTCTATGTCAGCGAGGACGAGGACTCGCGCTTCGAGATGTCAGAGGTGAGCCAGCTCACCGACTTCGTCAACGACATTGACGCCGACGTCGATGTCATGTGGGGTCTCTACCGTCTCCCCAACCTCGGCGACAAGGTCAAGATCACCATCCTCGCCTCCGGTTTCGACGTAACTGTCGACGAAGGCTCGCAGGTGCCCCTCCGCACTCCGCGCCCCGAACCCATGCCCGCCGACGTTGACCCCATCGAGGCCGAATACGGCAAGGATCTGGCCGCTCGCCTCAACCGTCCTCAGCAGCGCGGTCAGGTGCTCAAGCCCGAGGAACTCGACAATGACAATGCCATCAACGAGCTCGAGAAGCCAGCCTACATGCGCACACGCTCTCCCCGTCCCCGCCTCGCCAACAAACCCGCCGAAAAGGCTCCCGAGGCTCCAAAGGACGACGCCGCAAAGGACAAGGAGAACACCAACCCCAACATCACCAGCAAAATCGACTTCGACTTCAACTAACGGTCATTTAACACCCCCCTCCACATATAATTAAGATGTCTGCCGAAAACAACGACTCCATTCCTCCCGCGCATACCGCCGACGCTTCCCAGCCCCGTTGGACCGAGATTGAACTCCTCCCGGCTTGGTCCGAGGAGTACTATGACGTCTACACAGCACGTAAACTTGGCAAGTGGGTCATGCTCAAAACTCTCAAACCCGAGTTCCGCGACGACCCCAAGTACCAAGAGATGATCAACAAGGAGTTCGAGGTGCGTTACAACCTCTCGCACCCCAACATCATCATGATCAACGACTTTGAGGACGTGCCCGGTGTCGGCCTCTCCATCATCTGCGACGATGTCTACGGCCTCTCCCTCAGCCAGCTCCTCAAGGACGGAAAGCTCGAGGACCACCACTACGAGCAGCTCTGCAACCGCCTGCCCATGGCCATGGAGTACATCCAGCAGAACCACCTCGCACACAAGCCCCTGCGCCCGTCGTCGGTAATTTTCACCGAAAACATCGGCAACCTCAAGCTAATCGACGTCGGCTTCGACCAGAAAAACTCCTTATCCCATCAGGACACCAACGACGACATCCGCCGCTACGGCGAGCTCATGGAGCAGGTGCTCCGCGAAACCGGACGGCGCGACCCCGTCATGGCACATGTGGCTCAGCGCGCCAAAAACGGTTCTTTCCGTGACGTTCAGGAGCTCCAGATGGCAATCTCTGGCCGTAAGAACAACCGCCTGTTCATCATAATATGCGCAGCTGCCCTCGGCGCCCTTGCCGTGGCATGCGCTTGGCTCCTTCACGGAGGCGCATGACGCCGGCACATGGACTGACACCAGCCCTCTCTCTCCTCCTCCACTCTTCACCATCCTTTTTCCCATATTCTAACCGTGTTGTTCAAGAAAAAGAAACCCGCCAAACCCATTGAAATTGTGGCTGTGCCCCCTGTCAAGGCCCAGCTCCGCCGATACGTCCAGTTCGCCATCGACCTTTACCACGGCAACCCCTGCTACGTACCGCCTCTGGTTTTCGACGACATAAACACTCTCATGCCCGACAAGAACCCCGCTTTCGAGTTCTGCCAGGCCCAGCCCTTCATGGCGCTCCGTGATGGCGTCCCCGTTGGACGAATCACCGCCATCATCAACTCCCGCGCCAATGAAAAGGTCGGCAAAAAGATTGTGCGATTCGGATGGATGGACTTCATCGACGACAAGAACGTGGTCGACGCTCTCTTCCAGGCCGTCCGCAAGTGGGGCAAGGAGCGCGGCATGACCCAGATGGTCGGCCCCATGGGCTTCTCCGACATGGACCCCGAAGGCATGCTCATCGAGGGCTTCGACGAAATGGGAACCATGGCCACAATCTACAACTATCCCTACTACAAGGACCACATGGAGCGCCTCGGATTCAAAAAGGAGACCGACTGGATCGAGTTCCGAATGACAGTTCCCGACCGTATTCCCGACAAATACCAGCGCGTGGCCGACATCGTAAAGCGCCGTTTCAACCTCCACGTTGTCGACCTCAAGAACCGCTCTTTCGTCAAGAAAAACCTCGGCCGCCCCATCTTCGAGCTCATCAACAACGCCTACAAGGACCTCTACGGATTCGTGCCCCTCACCGACCGTCAGATTGACTACTACATCGACATGTACCTGGGCATGATTCGCCTCGACGACGTTTGCGTAGTGGCCGACGAGAACGAAAACATCGTGGGTGTGGGCATATCCATCCCCTCGCTCTCAAAGGCTCTCCGCTCCTGCGACGGCAAGCTCTTCCCCACCGGCTGGTACAACATCCTCCGCGCCCTCCACGGCAAAACCGACGTGGTCGACCTCCTGCTCGTGGCCATCGCCCCCGAGTACCAGGGCAAGGGTGTCAACGCTCTGCTCTTCACACAGCTCATTCCCAGCTACATAGCCAACGGATATAAGTACGCCGAGAGCAACGTGGAGCTTGAGGGCAACGAGAACGTCCAGAAGCAGTGGGAGTACTTCGAGCGCCGTCAGCACCGTCGCCGCCGCGCTTGGTCTCGCAAAGTCTGATTCACTACAATTCCGTCTCATCACCAAAAGATCAATATGAAATCTATTCATCGCTTTCTCCTCTTTGTGGCCGCGGTGGCTGTCTCGGCGCATGCTGTTGCCGAAATCCCTCAGGGCTACTACTCAAGCCTCAACGGCAAAGCCGATGGCAACCTGAAAACTGCCATCTTCAAACTGGTCCGCAACTTCACTCAGGTGTCGAGCTACAGCGCTCTGCCTCAATACTTCCAGAAGACCGACGTTTACCCCAACTCCTCACGCTGGTGGGACATGTACTCCGACATTGTCCTCTATGCGCCATCGTTCAAGGGCCTCAACCGCGAGCATTCCTTCCCCAAGAGCTGGTGGGGCGGCTCAACCACCGTGCCCGCCTACGTTGACCTCAACCATCTCTATCCCTCCGAGATGGCCGCCAACACCGCCAAGAGCAACTATCCCCTCGGCATGGTCGACCGCTCTTACAATGTCAACTTCCAGAACGGCATCTCCACAGTCGGCTATCCCGTCTCAGGCCAGGGAGGCGGCGCCAAGTATGTCTTCGAACCCGATGACGAGTTCAAGGGCGACTTCGCGCGCACCTACTTCTATATGGCCTCCGCCTACCAGGACCTCACCTGGAAATACACCTACATGGTCTCGCAGAACCTCTGGCCCACGCTCAACTCCTGGTCGGTCGACCTCCTGCTCAAGTGGCACCGCGACGACCCCGTTTCCGAAAAGGAGACGCTCCGAAACGAGGCCGTTTACAAGATTCAGAACAACCGCAACCCCTTCATCGACTATCCGCAGCTGGCTGAGTACATCTGGGGAAACAAGCGCGGCACAGCCTTCGACGAGGCTTCCGGTTCAATCCCCGCCGGCGACCCCACTCTCATCACGCCCGTCCAGGACATGGCCCTTGACTTCGGCCAGGTGGCCCTCGGCAAGTCCGTGACAGCCCAGCTTTTCTTCAAGGGTGAGAACCTCACCGTGCCCCTGGCACTCCTTGTCTACCGTAACGACAAGGACATGTTCTCCATCCCCACACGCTCCATCGCCCCAAGCCTGGTCAACAGCGCCGACGGCTACTGGCTCACTGTCACTTACACGCCCACGGCCCTCGGCACCCACACCTCGCGCCTCCTCATTCAGGACGGCGGCCTCCCCGGCTCGCGTGGCATCGAACTCCGCGGCGAGTGTCTCCCCGTGCCCACTCTCTCAACTCTCACGGCCACTGCCGCCACCAGCGTCACCGGCGACTCCTATGTTGCCAACTGGAACATTCCCGACGGCGAGACTGTTGACTATTATGTCGTTACACGCACCCAATACCGCAACGGCACCTCCACAACCGAGGAGCTCCTTGCCGAAGAGAACTCGCTCCTCATCGAAGGCTTCGACATCAACGATTCCGAGTCCTACTCCGTGCAGTCCGTTCGCCTCGGCTACCGCAGCCCCATGTCTAACGTGGTATTCGTCAATCACAGCGGCATCGCCGACACCGAGGCCGACCAGCCCCTGGTCGTAACCGGCTACGAGGGCGGCATGCGCTTCTCTTGCAGCGTGCCACAGTCCGGTGTGGTCATCTACGACTCCCTGGGCCGAATTGCCGCCGCCATCGATTCTGTCGACGGCTCCACCGACATCGCATTCTCTCGCGGTGTATATCTCGTCGTCTCCGACCAGTGCCGCCGTCCCGTCAAGGTTGTGGTCCGCTGACAACGCGCCTCTTCATTCTGTTAATCTCCCCTCGATAACACCCACCACAGTGAAAATTACTGAAAACACCCTCAACGCCCGCCTCGACAGCCTCGCTATGCCCGATGCCAAGGCCACCATCGCCGATCGCATCCGCTACCTCATCGTGCGCATGCGCCTAACCCAGGCGGGGTTCGGCGAGCGCATCGGCGTCGACCCCTCCAACATGTCCAAAATCCTCGGCGGACGCCTGCGCATCACTGACCGTGTCATCAACCGCATTGTCATAAACCTCGGCGTGTCAAAGAATTGGCTGGTCAACGGTACCGATGTGCCCTTTCCCCGCGAAGGCCACGACCTTCCCACCAACATCCCCGAGGGTGTGGGCCACATGTCGCTGATGCCCACGCGCGAGCAGAACGGCGCCCCGGTCTACGACATCGACGTCACCGCCGGTTGCCAGGAGCTCAGCCGCATGTTCACCCAGGACCGAATCATCGGATACTTCGACATGCCATCCGTCAACACCAAGAACCCCCTGGTGCGCGTGTCGGGCAACTCCATGGTCCCCGACATCGCAGACGGATCATTCATCCAGATTCGTCCCGTGTCGCCAACAGGCCCCATTTTCTGGGGAAGCACATACGTGGTCGTAACCGAGGACTACCGCATGGTCAAGGTGCTCCGCCGACACCCCGACCGCGACAAGGTGATCCTTCACAGCGCCAACCCCAATTACGACGATATGGAGCTCGACCGATTCGAAATCAAGAGCCTATTCATCGTCGAGGCCGTCCTCAACTACAACATCATGGCCTGACAGCCGCCATATATCTCTCACTCCAAACCGTTTAACAGCAATGAAAAAGAAACTCGTCATATCATCCGGTGCCGGAATGAGCGCCGAAAGCGGAATCCGAACTTTCCGCGACGCCAACGGCCTCTGGGAGGAGTATCCCGTGATGGACGTGGCCTCAGCCGACGGTTTCCGTCGCAACCCGCAGCTCGTCCACAAGTTCTACAACGAACGACGCCACCAGCTCGTCGAGGCTCAGCCCAACGCCGGACACATCGCTCTCGCCGAACTCGAGAAGGATTTCGACGTATATGTCATCACTCAGAACGTCGACAATCTCCACGAGCGAGCCGGCTCCTCAAAGGTGCTCCACCTCCACGGCGAGCTCATGAAGGTACGCGCCATCGACCGCGACGACCTGCTTTTCACCATCCCCGACGACAACGGCGGAAGCCTCGACACCACCCCCGACACTGTCATTCAGGGCCACCATGTCCGCCCCCACATCGTCTTCTTCCAGGAGGCAGTCCCCATGTTCGAACCTGCGGTAAAAATTGCCGAACAAGCCGACATTTTTGTCGTTATCGGCACCACCCTCTCCGTCTATCCCGCCGCTGCGCTCCTCAACTACGTCCGACCCGGCGTTCCCGTCTATTACATCGACCCAAATCCAGCCAAAGTTCCCGCCTGGGTACATGTCATCAAGGCACCGGCCTCCGAAGGCATGAAAATCCTCGCCCAAGAACTCGGCGCCACCCTCTAACCACTCTCCCCAATCCCTCCTCTTTTATTGGGCTTATCGGGCCTATCAATCGGCCTATCAAACCGCCCATCACTCTTTGTCAAAACCCTAACACTCTCGATTTGGATTCAGACTCTTTTTCTGCCGTTCAGATTGTCACAATGACAATCGCTTGCATATCCCTTCTGCTGTCCGGCTTCATTTCCGGCAGCGAAATCGCATTCTTCTCGCTCAACTCTCAGCAATGCGAGGAACTTGAGGAGTCGCCGCGAGGCCGCATGGCCTTGCGTCTGCTCGAAAAGCCCGAGCGCCTGCTCGCCACCATCCTGATTGCCAACAACCTGGTCAACGTAACCATCGTTGTGCTCATGGATTTCGCACTCGGTCCCGTGTTCAAGGGCATGAGCGCCGTGCTCTCGTTCATCCTTCAGACCGTCCTCCTCACCTTCCTCATCCTCCTCTTCGGCGAGATTCTACCCAAGCTCTATGCCAACCAGAAGCCCCTCGCATGGGTCAGATTCGCCGTTCCCGGCCTGAAATTCATATCCACCATGGTGGCGCCATTCTCGCGCCTGCTCGTCGGCTCCACATCCATCGTGCGCCGAATCGTCACCGAGCAGCCCCAGAATATTGGCGTCGAGGACCTCACGCAGGCTCTCGAAATCACCGATGTCAAGACCGACGACGACAAGGAGATGCTTGAGGGTATCCTCCAGTTCGGCGACACCTCTGCCTCCGAAATCATGACCCCGCGCATCGACATCACCGGCATCCCCACCGATGCATCCTTCGCCGAGGTCATGAAAACGGTTACCGATTCGGGTTTCTCCCGCATTCCCGTCTACCAGGATACACAGGACCACATCGTCGGAATCCTCTACGCGCGCGATCTCCTGCCCCACATCGGCGGCACAGCCCCCGATTTCGACTGGCACTCGCTCCTCCGCGAGCCATATTTCGTGCCCGAAAGCCGCATGATCGACGACTTGCTCGAGGACTTCCGACGTCGCCGTCAGCATCTGGCCATTGTCGTCGACGAGTTCGGCGGCACTCAGGGCATCGTCACCATGGAGGACGTCCTCGAGGAAATTGTCGGCGACATCAACGACGAATACGACGAGGAAGAGGCCACTTACAAGCGCCTGCCCGACAACACTTACATCTTCGAGGGGCGCACCCTGCTCACCGACTTCTTCCGCGTAACCGACCTCGATCCGGACGAGTACGAGAACGTGGCCTCCGACGCCGAGACGCTCGCGGGCATGCTCCTCGCCATCAAGGGCGACTTCCCCAAGGACAAGGAGCCCCTGGTCTACGGTCGCTGCCGATTCCTCGTCCTCGACATCACCGACCACCGCATCACATCGGTGCGCGTCAAAATCATGCCCGACATTCAGAAGAGCTGATGCTGACCGCCTTGCGCTCCGTCTCCCGCCTTGCTGCCGCAGCCGCGCTCGTGGCTGCGCTCTCAGCCTGCTCCGACAGCGCCAGAACGCCTGTGCCTAAGCCCGACGCCTGGCCTCGCATCAACACTTATTCAGCCGATTACCGCACGCTCGATTCGCTCGGCGTGTGCCTCAGCGTCAACGCCGGCGCCGATGTCACCGTCAAGAGCACAGGCGTAAACGCCGCCGCCGACATTGCCTATCCCCGCTACGGCGCAGTGGTCTATGTGTCAGTGCTCAACAACGTGGCCGACATCCGGGCCGAAGTGGCCGGACGCCGCGAGCGCATGGCCCGCAACCTTGGCGACACTCCCGCCGAATCCACTCCCTTCGCCGCCGCCGACTCCGCCTTCACCGGCATGGTCGTAACTGCCCGCTCTGTCAGCCAGACCCCCGTCCAGCTCGTCGCCGTCGATGCCTCCGGGCGCCGTCTGGTCTCGGCTACGGCCTTCTTCTCACGTCCGGTGCCCGCATCGGCGCTCGACTCCATCCGGCCCGTTGTCAGCGCCCTCAGCCGCGACATGCTCGCCATGGCAAAATCTCTCGCCGTATGCTCACGCTGAAGTTCGACACCACCACTGTTGCGGTTGACAGCGTGGACCCCGATTCCGCCGATTCAGCCCGCTGCCGCGAACACGCCGCCGTAATGCGCGCCCTCCGCGCCGTCATCCCCGGCTGCCCCGAGCCTGACCACCGGTCCGACGGCGCCCCTTTCCTGCCCGGCATGGAGCATGTCTTCATTTCCATATCCCATTGTCGCACCCATGCCGCCGCGGCCGTGGACAGCAGTCGTCCCATAGGCATTGACATTGAGCTTCCCCGCACCCAGCTGAGCCGCATAGCGCCCCGTTTCCTGGCCGCTGAGGAGCTGGATGCCCAACGGCCCGTCGATGGCCTTTTGGCGCTCTGGACGGCAAAAGAAGCCGCCTACAAGGCATTCTGCCTCGCATTCCCCGGCCATTCGCGCCCCGTCGACTTCCGTCGCGACATCCGCATCCTCTCACCACTCGCTCATCAGGCCATCGTTTTTCCACATTCTCAGGCCCCCGTCACATTTTCTCTGTCGCATTTCCAGTCTCCTTCAGGCTTCCACATCTGTCTCGCCACTCCATCCAACCTATGAACGGTAAAATCAAAGGATATGCCATGGGCATCATCGCCGCTGCAACCTATGGCATGAACCCGCTTTTCGCCCTCCCCCTCTACGCCCGCGGCATGGACGCCAATTCCGTGCTCTTCTTCCGCTACGCCGCCGCACTCCCCATCCTCGCGCTCATGATCCTTTGGCGCCGACGCACATTCCGCGTCGCCCCGCGCCAACTGCTGCCACTCGCCCTCCTCGGCCTCCTCATGGGCTTCTCATCCCTTGCCCTCTTCGAGAGCTACAACCACATGGAAGCCTCCATCGCCTCAACCATGCTCTTCGTCTACCCCCTCATGGTCGCTGTCCTCATGGCCGCATTCTTCCACGAACGCTTCTCCCTGGGCACTGCCCTCTGCCTCGCCACAGCCATGTCAGGCATCTACCTCCTCTACAACGGCAAGCCCGGCCAGACCCTCAGCCTTGTCGGCACCGCATGGGTATTCGCCTCCTCGCTCTCCTACGCCATCTATCTCATCTTTGTCGACCGCTCCTCCATCCAGGGCATGCCCACCATCCAGAAAACCTTCTACGTCACCCTCTTCGGCTTCACCATCTTCATCGCCAACGCCGTGGCCCGGGGCACACTCATCATCCCCCACGGCCCCCTGATGTGGACATGCAGCCTCGGTCTCGGACTCTTCCCCACAGCCATATCCCTCATCTGCACCACCGTCGCCATCGCACACATAGGCTCCACACCCACAGCCATCCTCGGCGTGTTCGAGCCCGCCACAGCCCTCATAATCGGCGTCACCATCTTCGGCGAAACCCTGACCCCGCGCGACCTCACCGGCCTCGTCCTAATCCTCGCCTCCGTCCTCTTAGTAATCTCACAAGGCAACCTCCCCTCCTCCATCCGCCGCCTCTTCCCCCGCCCCCACTAATCCCCCTTCAACTC